>CAIZFH010000274.1 GCA_903932155.1 uncultured Granulicella sp.
AAACACTCCACCAGCACCTTGCGCGTCTCACCCGAAGGCAGCTTCAGAAGAGCGTAGTCGCCCTCTTTCGCCACCAGCTGCGCCTGCGTTCCAGCGGAGCGGGCCATCTGTGCACCCTTACCCGGCCGAAGCTCGATCGCATGTACCGTGGTTCCCGCAGGGATGTTCTTCAGCGGCAGTGCGTTGCCCACCAGAATATCCGCGTCCGGTCCAGAGGTTACCGTCGCTCCAACCTTCAGCCCAACTGGCTGCAGGATGTAACGCTTCTCGCCGTCCGCATAATGCACCAGCGCGATGCGCGCCGAGCGGTTGGGATCGTATTCGATGGTCGCCACGCGACCCGGTACTCCAAACTTCTCGCGCTTGAAATCGATCAGGCGAAGCATCTGCTTGTGCCCGCCGCCATGGTGGCGGATCGTCAAGTCGCCCGTGTTGCGGCGCCCGCCGGTGCGCTTGCGAACCGCCAGTAGCGGTTTGTGCGGCTTATCCGTCGTAAGGTCGTCGTTGACCAGCGATGTCTTAAAGCGCAACGTCGGCGTTATCGGTCTGTATGTCTTGATTGCCATCGTCATTGTCCTGGAGTGCTGACGCCAAAACTCAAGCGCCGCTCTCCCCGTTTCTCCGTAGCCCCTTTATTGATTACCGGGCTACGATAGTCCTTCAATTGGGCCGATCTTCTGGCGATGCAATCCCTAGAGATTGCTCACATACTCGGGCAGCTTTTCCCCGGCCTTCAGACGGACATAAGCCTTCTTCCAGTCCGGCCGGTAACCCGCAAACTTCCCGCGGCGGCGTTCCTTGCCCACAACATTAGCCGTCCGAACCGCTGCAACCTTCACCTTGAACAGCGCTTCTACGGCCTGCTTGACTTCGGTCTTGGTGGCCTCGGGCGCTACGTCAAATACCAACGTCCCCTCGGTCTCCTTCACTGCCAAACCCTTTTCCGTGATCAGGGGCTTGCGAATTACGGTATAGAGAGTAGGCATTACGCAGCCTCCGTCTCAGCGGTGAGCTTGCGCCCCGCACTGCGTTTAGACGCGTTCTTTTCCAGCATCTCCGTCAACTGCTCTATGGCTGCCGTCGAGAAAATGGCCCGCTCGTAGCGCAGCAGATCATAAGGATGCACTTCGTTGTTGAGCACCAGTTCCACGCCCTCAAGATTGCGGGCGCCGAGCACCAGCCCCTGAGTAAGTGTCTTGCTGTTCTCAACCAACAGGGCCGTACGAGTCACGTTCAGCTTGTCCAGCGCGTTGCGGTAGAGCTTCGTCTTGGCTTCCTTGATCTCAAGAGAATCCACGATCGTCAGCTTGCCGTCCGCCAGCTTTGAAGCCAGCGCCGAGCGCAATGCGCCCAACAGCTTCTTACGCGGGAAAGCGTAATCGTAGCTGCGCGGCTGAGGCCCGTGCACCGTGTAACCATGGCGCCAGAGTGGCGACCGAACTGAGCCGATACGCGCCCGTCCTGTGCCCTTCTGCTTCCAAAGCTTCTTGCCGGAACCGGCAACTTCAGTGCGGCTCTTGGTCTTGTGCGTGCCCTGACGCAGCGAGGCGCGGTAGTGCTTGACCGCTTCCCACAGCAGAGCCTCGTTGACCTGGTCGGGCGCAAACAACGCGTCGGCCAGCTCGATCGAGCCCACCTTCTCACCGTTCAGATTCAATACATCCACATTTGCCATCGTCTTCTTCTTCCGCCGGAATCTCCCCGGCTCGAATCTCATGCGCCGCAAGGCGCGTCTACCCCACCAATGGTGGCTACTTGCGCGTGCCGCCGGCCTTCTTGGAAGCCTTCAAGGGATCG
>CAIZFH010000275.1 GCA_903932155.1 uncultured Granulicella sp.
GGCATAGTAGTTATGCTCCAGCGCGTACAATTTAAATAGGAGGAATTATGTTCCGGAATCGATCTGGATGCGCGAGCTGCCCTTCGTATTAGCCGTAAAAGTTCCAAAGAGAGACGAGGAGACGTATACCACCGGTACATATCCCGTATACCACCGGTACATATACATTTCTCTTTATTATGAATACTTTGCACAAAATCGGTGGGGGGGGTAGCACAGTCAAATCCCACCCATTCCGCAATGAGCGCGGCATGGATGGGGCACCCAATTCGTCTGACTATTGCACGTCGATTTTGGTGATGGCTTCGCCCTGTTTCACGTCCAGCGTCAGGCCGGACATATCCACGTTGCGCGCGTGGGAGATGCGGAGGCCGGTGTTGGCGGTGATGTGGCAGTTCTGGAAGGTAACGCCCTGGATGGGGCTACCCGCAAGGCCCGACATGACACCGACCGACTGCGAGTCGCCCGATACGTTGATGATGTTGACATTGCGGAAGACAGGCAACGGATTGGCCGGCGGAGGCGTCGGCTGACTTGCCATCGCGCGATTCTTCCAATCCGCCTCCATGCTGATCGCCTGCCTGGTTTCGTGCAGTTGGAGGTTGCGATAGGTGATGTTCTCCACCACGCCGCCGCGGCTGGGGGCCGATTTGAAGCGGATGGGCGCGGAGTTGTTGCTGTCCATGACGCAGTTCTGGATCACGACGTTGCGGATGCCGCCGGAGGTCTCGCTGCCCATATCGACGCCGGAACCGCCAGCGCCGAAGTGGGAGTTCTCGACCAGGATGTCTTCCGCCGGACGGTTGACGCGCAAGCCGTCGACGTCCTTGCCGGACTTGATGGAGATGCAATCGTCGTTAGTGTCAATGTCGACGCGATTGACATGCACGTGTTTGGAGGAGTCGATATCCATGCCATCGGCGCTGGGAGTGCTGTGATCACCCCTGATCTTGATGCCTTCGACCTCAACATTCTGGCTGTAGAGGATGAAGAGGCACCACACCTGCTGACGTTCCAGGGTGACTCCGGTAATGAGCACGTCCTTGGCGTTCTGGATGGCGACCAGGCGAGGACGTCCGCGTCGCTGGGGTTGGCCTGTAGGCGACGCAGCAGGGCGTGGAGGCGGAGGCGCCGCCGGGGCGAGTACCGCCGCCGCGGCAGCGGCTCCGGGAGCAGTGGCTGCCCCGGTAGCGGGTGCCTGAGGCCGACCGGCCGATCCGCTGGCCGATCCATCGATGGCGCCGTCGCCGGAGATGATGAGGCCGGTGACGTCAAAGGCGTTGACGAAGGCCGAGGTCCACATCTCCTCGGTACCCTCCCAGCGGGTCTGCACCTGCGGGTAATCATCGGGGTTAGTGGAGCCTTTGAGCACGCCGTCCTTTTCCAGGAGCAGGTTGACGCCCTGCTTGAGGAAGATGGCGCCGCTGAGGAACGTACCCTTGGGAATAACGAGGACGCCGCCCTTTTTGGTGGAGGCGCACTTGTCGATAGCCGCCTGAATGGCCTTGGTGTTCAAGGTTGTTCCGTCGCCGACGGCCCCGAAGTCGGTGATGACGTAGCGCTTGGAGCGGTGAGTGGGGTGGGCGTAGCTCTTGGCGGAGGTTGTAGCAATCTGCGCCGAAGCCATGGAAGCGCCTAGCGCCAGCGAGGCACACAGTATCGCGGTTCTATTCAACATTTGGGCCCTCATTCTCTACGGGTGCCGATCACCAGGACGCGCCCGTTTACTGCACGTCTGTGGTGGTGACTGGATCGCCCTGTTTGACGTCGATGGTCAATCCTGTGAGGTCGACGCCGCGTGCGTGATCGAGCCGGAAGCCGCGGGTTGCAGTGATGTGACAGTTCTGGAAGGTGACACCCTGGATGGGGCTGCCTGCCAGGCCATGGATGGATCCTACGTTCTGCACGTCGCCCGTGATGTTGATGATTTTGACGTTGCGCATGACGGGCAATGGGTTGGAATCCGGCATTCTCGGCCCCACCATGCGCCATTCCATATTCATGTCGAAGGCCTCGCGTGTGCCATGCAGGACGATGTTCTTATAGGTGATATTCTCCACGACACCGCCGCGGCTGGGCTGCGACTTGAAGCGAATGGGGGTCCAGTTGTCGGTGTCCACCAAGCAGTTCTGCACGGTGACGTTGCGGATTCCTCCGGAGGTCTCGCTACCCATGGCGACTCCGCCCTGACCGTATGCGAAGTGGGAGTTTTCGATGAGGATGTCCTCGGAGGGACGGTTGACGCGCAGGCCGTCGGCATCCTTGCCGGCCTTGATGGAGATGCAGTCATCGTCGTCGTCAATGAAGGCGTTGGTGATGTGCACATGCTTAGAGGAGTCGATGTCCATGCCATCGGAGCTGGGGATGTTGTGCGCGGCGGTGATATTGACGCCGTCGATTTCAACATTTTCGCTGTACAGGACGAAGAGGCACCAGACCGCCTGGTTGTGCAGGTGCAGTCCGGAGACGACAACTTCCTTGGAGTTCTGGATGCCCAGGAGGCGGGGACGACCACGGAACTGGCGTGGGCCGGCAGGCGCTGCCTGAGTAGCCATTGGCGGCGGAGCCGGCGCAGCAGCAGGAGCAGGAGGCGGAGTCATAACGGGAGCGGCGGCAGTCCCAGTAGCACCAGGCGCACCAGGAGCGCCGGCTGCACCGGCCGGACGAGGAGCGGGACGGCGCATGGGACTGTTTGCCATGAACTCATCGCCCGAACCGTCGATGGTGCCCTCGCCGGAGATGGTGATGCCATTGACGCCAACGGCATTCACAAAGGACGCGGTATACATCTCTTCCGTGCCCTCCCAGCGCGACTGGATGAGCGGGTAGTCGTCCATGTTGGTGGCGCCCTTGAGCACACCATCTTTCTCCACCAGCAGGTCCACGCCCTGCTTGAGGAAGATGGCGCCGCTGCGGAAGGTTCCCTGGGGAACGACGACAACTCCACCCTTCTTGTTGGAGGCGCACTTATCGATGGCGGCCTGGATAGCTTTGGTGTTGACCGTCTTGTTGTCGGCGATCGCGCCGAAATCTGTAATCACGTAGCGCTTGGTGCGCTTCGGCGGTTTAGCGTAACTCTTTGCGGAGGTTGTTAGGATCTGGGCCGAAGCCATGGTTGCGCACAGAGCCAGCGCAGACATCAGGAAAGTGATTTTCTTCATTGTGAAATCTCCAATTGGTTACGGCCACCGATGCTATCATCTGCATCCCTTGTCTGACGAGAAGGGAGGGTAATTTGTCTCATGAGAAGCTGGTCTCGGGAGTTATGGATGATCATGATTCCCCATAGGTACTTCTTGTTGACGAGAAGGAAGCATGAACCTCCCGGCCTGAAGCGCGACAGAATCCACGCAGCACGAAAAAAAAACGGAGACGCCAGATGCGCCTCCGTCGCATATCTTGGTACATATGCAGCGTTAGCTTGCCACCATCGGCCTCTGCCAGGAGATGATCTGCTGCCATGTATTGGGCAGCTGATAGGTCTTGGCGAAGTTCTTGACTGGAGGTCCGATGATCTGGATCTTGCTGAGGTCGCCCTGGCCGCGATTGCCCGAGGCGATGGCGAACTTGAGGTAACCGATCTTCTCGACGTCAACGCCCATCAACTCCGCGCCGATGCGGTCCGCTGCCAACCAATCCAAGCTGGTGAGGCAAACCTTCTGGCTTATGGGAGTGCCATGCACGGGCCCGGTGCCTTCCATGCCCTCATAGCCGTCAATGACAGCCAGATGCGGGTGCAGGACACTGGAGAGGGTAAAGATGTTGTAGTTGATGCCGTGGGTACCACCGCCATGCATCAGGCGCTTGTCTGACCTGCCGCCACCCGGACCCGCGTTGGCAAGTCCCGAGCCCGCATCCTTGTGACCCGCTCCGATGACTACGTTCTTCAATGAGAGCGTGATTCCAACCAAGTCGTGGGTTTTGAGCTTAGCAGCCGAGATGACGAAGTTATTGGCTGGATCCATCATGATCTTTGCCACGCGCACGGGATGCGGCTGGAAGTCCTTCTCGTCGATGCACTGCACGACGGTGACTGCCTCGGTGTCGAGATCCACCAGCTTGATGCCGTACTTCTTGGCGAGGCGGGGATAGCCGTAGTTGTTGAAGCCTTCCATCACCGAACCGCCGGCGGGCGACTCGGCCAGGATCACATTGGTCTTGCCGATCGACTTGAGGAACTCCAGGATGCCTTCCAGATTGTCCACATGGCTGGCGCACAACGGCACGTTGGTGATGACATTGTTCGGCTTGAGGATGACGCGCTTGTTGCCGATGGCCGCGGCAATCTCAGCCTTGAAGGGCTCCATCGACTTGAATGCGATGTCTGCGCGATCGTTACCTGTGGCGAGCGAAACTTTGGCAGTTCCTGCCGAACGGGCAGCGGGAGCGACACGAGAACTGCTTTTTGCCGCGGGAGCAGGCTGTCCGGCCCATGCCGTAGGGAGACTGGTGGCCGCAACCGCTGCAGCGCCACCAAAGATCGTATTTTTCAGGAACTTTCTGCGGGATTCAGGGCAGACCATTTTAGACATGTTTTAGGGCACCTTTCTTACTACCGTCTCTGGGTATACACTGGCGCAAGAATTCATAGCAACGGAGAAAGCGAATCCACTGCATCATGTGTGATAGCGATCACATTGCTGCAATGTGAAAAGCAATCATTCAGGACTGCCCAAATTGTGAGGAGGTACTAACCGTGGTGGGTGTGCGTATGGTGGACATGCGCTCTGGGCGTGTGGTTGTGGTAGGTCCGCGTTCGGTGGTGGGTGGCACCGGAGTTTGCCCGCTTTCCGGATGCGTAGGCCGACGAAGGCACCATAACCATCACAGCAGCCAGCAAGCACGCGAGAATAACCTGAAAGTGGTATTTCATTGTATGTGCTTGTTAGAGTAAGCGCATTGACCTCTACTGACAATGGGAAAGTACATAAATTTTCCCAAGGAGAGCGTACCCAGGATGGTTACTACCAGCGAAGGTGCGGTTCAGGCCAACTGTCAGGCGTGCGAAGGCTGGTCCCATGGCTCATTAGGTACTGAGGGCACAGCGACACGGTTGCGGCGAGGCGTGGGAACGATATATGTTAAAGACCAGGATGACAGCCGATCTCAACCGCTTCTGGTTTACCTACCGCACCTGGCGCACAGGTGCGGGCTTGGCGGCGTAGGCTCATCTGAACGATCTGTTATACCGATCTGAAAGTTTCAGTTGAATCGAAGACCATGCCAGCCGCGACCCAACCTGTCGCGGCTTTTACTTTGTGTGGTTGAGTTGTGCAAAGGAGAGGACCGATGAGCGTGACTGCACCCCTGAGAACGAAGGCTGACTCTGCCGCCGGTGTACGAGCGGGCCGCTTTGGCGTCTATGGCGGGCGCTATGTGCCGGAGACACTGATGGCGGCGCTGGAGGAGTTGGAGCAGGCGTACGCGGTGGCTGATGCCGATCCGGCGTTCCATGCGGAGCTGGATGGGCTGCTGCACCATTACTGCGGGCGGCCGACGCCGTTGTACTTTGCCAAGCGGATAAGTGAGCAGTTGGGCGGGGCGAAGATCTACCTGAAGCGCGAGGACCTGCTGCACACGGGCGCACACAAGATCAACAATGCGCTGGGGCAGGGGCTGCTGGCAAGGCGCATGGGCAAGCAGCGGATCATCGCGGAGACCGGCGCGGGGCAGCATGGCGTGGCGACCGCGACAGTATGTGCGCTTTTCGGCATGGAGTGCGTGATCTATATGGGCGAGGAGGACATGCGGCGGCAAGAGCTGAACGTCTTCCGCATGCGGCTGCTGGGCGCGGAGGTGCGCGGAGTGGGGGCCGGGTCGGCTACGCTGAAGGACGCGATCAACGAAGCGATGCGGGACTGGGTGACGAACGTGCGTGATACCTACTACATTCTGGGCAGCGCTCTGGGGGCGCATCCGTATCCGACGATGGTAAGGAATTTTCAGCGCGTGATCGGCAGGGAGGCTCGGGCGCAGATGCTGGAGCAGGAGGGACGGCTGCCGTCGGCGATTGTGGCATGCGTGGGCGGTGGGTCGAATGCGATTGGCGCGTTCTATGAATTTCTTTGCGACAAGGACGTGCGACTGGTGGGTGTCGAGGCCGGCGGCCGTGGGACGGCGCTGGGCGAACATGCGGCGCGGTTCCAGCAGGTGGGCGGTGGATTGCCGGGTGTGCTGCAGGGTACGTACTCATATGTGTTACAGAATGATGCTGGGCAGGTGGCGACGACGCATTCGGTGAGCGCGGGGCTGGACTATGCGAGCGTGGGGCCGGAGCATGCGATGCTGCATGACTCGGGCCGCGCGGAGTACACGTCGGCGAGCGATGCCGAGGCGCTGGCGGCTACGTCGGCGCTTGCCAGAACAGAAGGGATACTGCCTGCGCTAGAGAGCGCGCACGCGGTGGCCGAGGCGATGAAGATGGCCCCGAAGATGGCGAAGACGGATGTGATACTGGTGAATTTGAGCGGGCGTGGGGACAAGGATATGGGGATTCTGGCGAAGGAGATGGATTTAAGGGGAGCAACGCCACAGAGAGACGGTACTTTATGAGTAGATCGTCAATCGCATTGCTGTCGCCTTTGCTCTTATGCGTTCTGCCCTGCAGTTCGCAGCAAATACGAATCCTCGTGCTCGATGCTCATCACGGAAAACCTGTGTCGAATGAGTGTTTAGAGGTTTCTCTTGGCCCTTGGCATGGAGCAGACATTTACGCGCCAACGAACAAGGATGGCATCGCAACCCTATCGATTTCAGAAGACTCTGTGAGTGCTCAGCCTGTGGTTGGTAAAGCTTGTGGAGCAATGGTTTTGACGAAAAAGATTCCGTTTGCAAAGGCGCAAGAATTCATTGCTGTGCTGCCCAATAGCAACGTGAGTTGCCAATATTCAAAGGAACAGACGAAGAACCCCGCTTGGCTACACAACCCAATGTATCAACACTGGATTCCATCCTTTGCGCTTCATGACATTCTTGCTGACGGGGTAGTCGCAACGAATGCTTGCAGCAAACTGAAGCCAACACCTACATCTGGTGAACTCATCCTTGTTGTACGCAAGGTTACGTTTCTGGAAATGATGAGGCAATAGATGGCGATCTCGTTCAAGCAGAAGCCGGGGATTGTGGCGTATCTGACGGCGGGCGATCCGGATCTGCAGACGACGCTGGCGATTGCGCTGGCGGCGATCGACAATGGCGCGGATGTGATTGAGCTGGGCGTGCCTTTCAGTGATCCGCTGGCGGATGGCCCAGTGATCCAGCGGGCGAGCGAGCGGGCGGTGGGACGCGGGGTCCGGCTGGCGGATGTGCTGGAGACGGCGCGACAGCTGAGGGAGGCGCGGCCGGCGTGCGGGCTGGTGATCTTCAGCTATCTGAATCCGGTGGTGCGGATGGGGATGAAGCAGTTCTGCGCGGCGGTGAAGGCGGCGGGCGTAGATGGTGCTCTGCTGACCGACATGATTGTGGAAGAGGCGGATGAGTACCTGGCGGAGATGAAGGCAAATGGGCTGGCTCCGATCTTCCTGGCGGCACCGACGAGTCCGGATGCGCGGCTGAAGGCGATTGCGGAGGCGTCGCGCGGGTTTGTGTACGCGATATCGCGTGTGGGGATTACAGGCACGCAGCAGAAGGTCGCGGGGGATGCGTCGGAGCTGGTGCGGCGGCTGCGGGTGTTTACGGAGCCGCAGGGGATCCCGATTGCTGTGGGTTTTGGAATCTCCAACGCGGAGCATGTGCGCGCGGTGGGCGAGTTTGCCGATGCCGCGGTGATTGGGAGCGCGCTGGTGGCGCTGATTGAGAAGACGGCTCCGGCGGAGGCTGCAGTGACGGTAGGAAAGTTTATTGCGGGGTTGCGCGCATGAGGACGGCGGCGGTAGTTCCAGGCGGGACCACGAGTTGCCAGATTCGCGGCGCGGCTACGCACGCCATTTATGATGGATCAGGCAAGGATAGTACCGGGCGCAGGGTACAACACTGCGGTCGAGGTCAATGTGAGGCGGCTTGAATGGATATCTACGACTGGCGCAAGAAGATCGATGAGATGGATGAAGAGATTGTGCGGCTGATCAGCCGACGGGCGGAGGCGGCGAAGGCCATCGGCATGTTGAAACGCGAGACGCAGTCGCCGGTGTATGAGCCGGACCGCGAGCAGGCAGTCTTCAACCATGTTCGTGCGGTGAACCCAGGGCCGCTCTCCGACGGGGAGATGCTGCATGTGTATGAACGACTGATTGACGTGATGCGCACGCTGCAACGGCGCGACGGGTGAGGACGGAGACTGGCAACGATTTTGTTGAGTATGGAACCTCAAAGAGCACACATTGCTGTCGCAGACGGAATAGAGATCAAGAAAAGCTACCAATGCAGCAACAGGCAGTTACAAATTCAACTTAGCGGACGGAAATGATGATTGTAGCAATGCAGGACCAGGCAACCGAGCAGCATGTTCAAGATGTGATTGAGCGCATGGTCGAACTGGGATTCAATGTCCACCGGACGACCGGTGCTAACCAGACGATACTGGCTGGGGTCGGCAATCCAGCGCACTTCGACGTGCTGGAGTTCAAAGTGCTGGCGGGCGTACATGACGCATACCGTATATCAGCTCCCTACAAGCTGGCAGGGCGCAACTTCCGGCCGGAAGGCACGAAGATCACGTTCGGCAACGGCGTGGTGGTGGGAGGCGAAGAGGTAATTGTGATGGCGGGACCGTGCTCGGTGGAGTCGCGCGAGCAGATACTACAGAGCGCCAAGCTGGCGGCTGCGGCAGGAGCGAAGTTTCTGCGCGGCGGCGCGTACAAGCCACGCAGCTCGCCGTACAGCTTCCAGGGCATGGGGCTGGAAGGACTGAAGTTGCTGCGCGAGGTGGCTGACCAAACCGGTCTGCTGGTGATCACAGAGGTGATGGAGATCTCGCAGATCGAGCTGATGATCCCTTATATTGACTTGTTCCAGGTGGGTGCGCGCAATATGCAGAACTTCAACCTGCTGCGTGAGCTTGGACGCGTGCGCACGCCGGTGTTGCTGAAGCGCGGCATCGCGGCGACCATTGAAGAGGTGCTGCTGAGCGCCGAGTACATCCTATCGGGCGGCAATTACGACCTGATTCTTTGTGAGCGCGGCATCCGCACCTACGAGACTTACACGCGCAATACGATGGACATTTCAGCGATCCCTGTGCTGCACAAGCTGACCCATCTGCCGGTGATGGCGGACCCGTCGCATGGTGTTGGCATCCGCGATCTGGTTCCACCGCTAGCACTTGCCGCAGTGGCGGCGGGCGCGGATGGACTGCTGATGGAGATGCATCCCAATCCCGACAAAGCGATGAGTGACGGGGCTCAGAGTTTGTATCCTGAACAGTTACAGAAACTGGTTGCGCAGCTAAGACTGCTGGCTCCTGTGGTTGGAAGAAGGGTCGCATAGGCGATGGCTGGCCGCATCCTGATCGTTGGCACGGGGCTGATTGGTGCATCGGCCGGCTTGGCTCTGCGCGCCGCAGGCTTCGATGGCGAGATCGTGGGCACCGGCCCCACCGAGCGAACGCTGACCATTGCGAAGGAGATGGGGGCGATCGATTCGTGGGTTGCGTGCGATGCCGCCGACTCCGTAGCCGCTGCCTCGGACGTGATCCTGCTGGCAGGACCGGTGCTGTCGATTCTCGACTGGATGCAGCGGCTCGCGCCGGTGCTTGGCGAGCATCAGATGGTCACCGACGTTGGCAGCACCAAGGTGCAGATTGTGGAACTAGCGCGAAAGCACTACAACCAGCCCGGCAAAGCGCGCTTTCTACCCGGCCATCCGATGGCGGGCAAGGAGTCTGGCGGCGCGGCGCTGGCCGAGGCCAGTCTTTTCGTGAATGCGATGTGGCTGTTCACGCCGATGGACGACTCGCAGCACCCGCTGGAGACGGAGTGGCGCGGGTGGGCGGCAAAGTTCGGCGCGCGGACGATGGACCTAGATCCTACGCGGCACGATGAGATGTGTGCATGGGTTAGCCATCTTCCGCAGATGCTGTCGACGGCGCTGGCTGCGCTGCTGGAGGAGACTTTCGGCAAGGATGCTGTGGGGCGCGAAGAGGTCGCAGCTATTGGAGGGCGGGCGCTGCGCGAGACGACGCGGCTGGGGGCGAGTCCGTACAGCATGTGGCGCGACATTGCGCTCTCCAACACGGAGCCCATTGCCGCCACGCTGCATGCATTGGAACAACGACTGGCTCACCTGCGCGAGAACCTGCGCACGCCGGAGCTGAAGGAAGAGTTTCGCCTGGCAAACGAGTTCCGCGCGCTGCGCGACCGTTAGAGCATTAGCATCAAAGGAAGTTATGGCGATGAAGACAAATTCCATTCTGAGCATTGGTCTAGCGGATGTACTGGCCGCGCGCGAACGGCTACGCGGGTCGATTTACGACTCACCATGCCCGCACTCGATCATGCTATCCGCGCTGACCGGCCAGCAGGTTTACCTGAAGCTGGAGAATCTGCAGATGACGGGCAGCTTCAAGGAGCGCGGCGCATTGAATCGCATTGCGATGCTGACGCCGGAGCAGGCGGCGCGCGGAGTGATTGCGGCCAGCGCAGGCAACCACGCACAGGGCGTAGCCTACCACGCCACCAAACGCGGGATCCGCTCGCTGATCGTGATGCCGCTGACTACGCCGCTGGTTAAGGTGACAGCGACGCGCGAGTTCGGCGCCGAGGTGTTGCTGCATGGGGCCAATTACGACGAGTCCTGCGCGGAGGCGGTGCGCCTGTGCGAAGAGCAGCAGCTCACCTTCATCCATCCCTTCGACGACGCCGGCGTGATGGCGGGCCAGGGGACGATTGGCCTGGAGCTGCTGGAGCAGGTGCCGCAACTGGAGGCGGTGGTGGTGCCGATTGGCGGCGGCGGACTGATCGGTGGCGTGGCCTGCGCCATCAAGGAATTGCGTCCTAAGGTACACGTTGTCGGCGTGCAGACCTCGCGGCTTCCGTCGATGCAGGCCGCGGTCGAGGCGCATAGGCCCGTAACAGTGGATGCGGCGACGACCATCGCGGACGGCATCGCGGTAAGGCGCGCGGGCGACCTGACGCTTCCGCTGGTGGAGCGTTACGTCGATGAGATTGTGACCGTAGAGGAGGATGAGATTGCCTCGGCGATCCTGATGCTGCTGGAGCGGGAGAAGACGCTGGCCGAAGGAGCTGGAGCGGTTGCGCTGGCTGCTTTGCTGCAACACCGGACGAGCCTGCACGGGGCGCACACGGCGGTACTGGTATGCGGCGGGAATATCGATGTTACCTTGCTATCGCGCATCATCGAACGCGGCCTGGTACAGGATGGGCGCATGGTTCGTCTGCGCATTTATCTGCTGGACAAACCCGGCGCGCTGCACGACCTGACGCGGCTGATCGCCGGGCACCACGCCAACATCGTGGATACGCTGCACAATCGCGCGTACTACGGCGTCAACCTGGGCGACACGGTGATCGACATCACGATGGAGACGCGAGGGCCAGAACATGTGGCCGAACTGCTGGCCGCGTTGACGGAAGAGGGATACAACCACAGCCGCGTGTTCTAGAGTTTATCTGCGCAATAAAAGCTGAAGGCCATGACCTCAAGCAGACGAATTAGTCTGCTTGAAATCAAGACCTTCGATCGGTAAATAAATACATAGATACGCTTCATGCTACGGGATGTAGTAGCGCATGCTGATGTCGATCATGGGTTCTGTAGCACGCGGCCCGCTGGGGGTGCTAGCGCTGCCAACGCCCGACCAAAGGGCGCGCTGGAAGTAGCTATAGGTTACCCAGTACTGCAGGCGGCCGAACTTGGGGCTGTTTGCAACACGGTAAATGAAGCCGACCATGGGTTCCTGGATGTAGCGGGTGGGCGAGTTGCAATTGGCGGGTGCGCTGGGCGATCCGCCAGTGCTGGAGCCGGGATTGAGCGGCAGATTGTAGCACGAGGAATCGACCAGGTTCCGTGCGCCATAACCCATTAGCGCTCCCGGGGCGGCAGTATTGGTAACGGTGTAGACCGTGCGCTGCGCGTATTCGCCGCCGTAGTAGGCGAAGACATCCAGCTTTGGTGTCGGGTGGGTTTCAATGCTGAGCAGACCGTGATAGTTGCGGATCGGCTCCAGCGTTCCGTCCGGATGTAGGGTCGCGTCGGCCAACTGCGAGGAGCCATAGCGGCCCACGCCGTCACCAGCCATCGCCTCTGCCGTGAGGTCGAGATACTTGTTGGGCGAGACGCTGACGCTACCGAAGACGCCGCCTGCGCCCTTGGTGTTGGCGATGGCGTTCGCCGAGTAGGTATACCCGCCGGTGGTATTTGTGATGGGGAAGTAGTAGTCGCGCAGGAAGCGAGCCACACCGCCCAGTTCAATGTGGCCCTTGGGCATGTCCCAGGAGCCCTTTACGACGAGATCCGGAGCAACATTGTTGGCGTATGTGCCGCTGTAGGCGTTATAGAGGCCGCCGCCCTGACCGGCTCCGGCGAAGTAGAAGTTGGTTGGGACCGCGCCCGATGTCGCCGAGTTCGCGGTAAAACCTGTGATCTGCGCCTGCTCGACAGCGAGGGCCGCGGTGAAGGCACCGGTCTTAGGATCGCCCCAGCGCTGCTGGATGCGGAAGCTCGGTTGACGCTCCCAACTGAAACCGACCATATACTGTGCGTCGATGGTGTTGGGCAGCTTCTCGGTGCGGTTGTTGGTGCTGGTGCCATCTCTGGTAACCAGCGACCACATCTGTCCTCCGCTCATCGCGAAGCCACCTTTGGTCTCTACCTTGCCCCAAATCTGTCGTTGACGCATGGTGTAGCTGTTGCTCTGGTTGGCGTTGGATGTGGTGCCGGAACTCAGGAAGTCCATCTCGCCGTAGCCGGTGAACTTATAGGTGCCGTCGTTGGCTTCCACCAAGACGCCCAGACGGCTCTGCCGTCCAGAGAAGTTCAGCTCGCTGATGTGACCTTCGTTCGCTCCGGGCAAAGGGATGGTATTGAACGGCGTGTTGATGTCGGAGTTGACCGAGTGCTGACGCCAGACACCTTCACCCGCGAAAAAGGCTACGGGAGTGATGTTGATGCCCTTGTAGTGGATCGCGGTGGGCGAGTCTGTGGTGGATGCTGGGGCAGCAGTGCCGCTCTGCGCGTGCAGCGAAATGGACCCTGTTACTCCGAGTACCACCATTGCCGCTATCGCCGCTAGAAGTTGCTTCTTCATGGGACCTCGCTGAAAATCATTGTTAAGAAGCAGGAGAACACGCAACTCTCTTCAGGCAACCATGCCCAGACCGCAGTACCCCTGCTCGTTCGTTTCCCTGAGTGTGTCAGAGGTTTGTGAATGCACGGCAAATTTTCCAGCAGCTCCTGTTGAATTCGGCGAAATTAACCCGGCATTCACAAAGGCCGCGGGGTTCCAAGGCAGGTACATACAGAAAGCGGTTGGCGATGTGCAGGCTGACTGGTTTACCGTAGGGTCATGTCGAACTCCAGATCCGGCTTGGCGCTGCTTGCCGTAACGCTGATTGCGATGGGTACACAGCCGCAGCGCGATGCCCAGGCCCAGACCGCGACTACGCAGGCCCAGGCCGCGCATCAGGCGCCGGCGGCGGCCAATCTGTCATCGCAGACACTGAAACTGATCCCCATACCGCGCGAGGTAAGTGCTGGAGCGGTGCAATCATTGGCGGGCGGAATCCAGATTAACTGCTCCGCTCCGTGCGCGACCGAGGACAGCTTTGCCATCGAAGATTTAAAGGCTTACCTCGCATCGCTTGGTGTCGCGGTCAATACAACCTCGTCGGTCGATATTATTGTGATGCGCTACGGCACGCCGCTGGCGAAATCGATCTACATTGAATCGGCTTCGAGTATTCCTGCGGCGAGCACCGGCGGTAGCGCCACGACAGACGAGATGCCCGCTGAGATGAAGCCGGAGGGGTATGCGATGATCCCCGACGGCAAAGGGTTGGCGCTGACCGCTGCCAGCGACGCGGGCGTTTTTTACGCGCTACAGACGGTAAAGCAGCTCGTCTCTGGAAGCGGCGCGAATGCGGTGCTGCACACGGCAAAGATTCGTGACTGGCCGGCGATGAAATATCGTGGGCTGGACGACGATCTGTCACGCGGGCCGGTGACCACGCTGGAGTTCGAGAAGAAGATGATTCGCACGATTGCAGCCTACAAGATCAACCTTTACTCGCCGTACTTTGAGCACACGGCAACGTATGCGGCTAACCCCCTGATTGCTCCTCCCGGCGGAGGCATCAGTGCAGCGGATGCGGCGGCTCTGGTGGCCTACGCGCGCCTCTATCATGTGACGATTGTCCCGGAGCAGGAGGCCTTTGGGCATCTGCACAACGCGCTGCTGTGGGAGCAGTACCAGCCGCTGGCGGAGACTCCACATGGCGCGGTGCTGGCACCCGGACAGCCTGGATCCATCGCACTGATCAAGCAAGAGTTTAGCGAGCTTGCGGCGGCGTATCCCGGCCCGTTTCTGCACATCGGTGCGGATGAGACGGTGGACCTGGGCGTGGGCCAGACGAAGACCGACGTCGATGCGCGCGGGCTTGCGCCGGTCTATCTGGACTTCATGCAGCAGATCGTGATTGCACTGCATCCGCTACAACGAAGGCTGCTCTTCTGGGGCGACATAGCGCAAGACTCACCGGAGTTGCTGAAGGTGTTGCCACAAAACTTCAAGGATGCGACGATTGCGATTGCCTGGGGCTACAACCCGGAGCCGAAGGGCTTCACGAAGCTGCTGACGCCCTTTACCAACGCGGGCTTCGAGACATGGGTGTCGCCCAGCGTCCACAACTTCCGCGTCGTCTATCCGGACTACAACATGGCGCTGGCCAACATTCAGCAGTTCACCCGCGATGGGCAGAAGGTGGGCTCGACCGGGCAGTTGAACACCATCTGGAACGACGATGGCGAGGGACTCATCAACCAGGACTGGTACGGCATACTGTTCGGCGCGGCGGCCGCGTGGCAGACGGACGAATCGTCGATCGAGGCGTTCGAGCAGAGCTACGCACAGGTGTTCCACGGCGATAGCTCGGGCGCGCTGAACCAAGCGCAGATGGAGCTGATGGCAACGCACAAGGTGCTGAAGGACCAGGCGCAGGTGGGCGACGCCACCAACAATATCTTCTGGCTCGATCCGTGGTCGAAGGATGGGCAGAAGATCGCCGTCCAGATGCGACCATGGACGCATGATCTGCGCATGCATGCCGAGGCGGCGTTGACACTGATTGCGCAGGCACGCGCGGTGGCCGGACCCAGAGCAACTGTTGCGAGCGATGCTGTTGTAGAAGGCGCATCCTCGACAATATACGAAGCAGCTAAGTACGGTGCGGCGACCAGCAACCTGCGCGAGCCAGATGCGGTGGATGCCATGGAGTTGGGCGCGCGACGGATGGATTTTATCGGCCTGAAGTTTCAGCTTGCCGACGAGATGGCGGCAGGTTACGCGCGGGCCGTCGCTGCCACCACAAGCACCGACCGCAAAACGCACGCCAGCGTCAGCCGCGAACTCTCCGACCTGACCGGGATCAACGGGCGCATGCAGGACATGCGCAATGGATATACCCTGCTGCGCGATCTGTACGAGTCGGCGTGGCTGCGCAGCAATCGCCCGTACTGGCTGCGCAACAACCTGGAGCAGTACGACTATGCCACCCAGATATGGCTGGCGCGGGCGGACAAGATTCGCAGTGCACAGCGCCAGTGGAACGATATGAAGACATTGCCACCAGCGGAGGAGCTGGGCATTCCCGTCGTGCCTGCTCTCCCTCCAACTGCGGTGGGTGCGCCTGTGGCCGCTCCGGTGATTGCACGATGAAGGCGTCTCTACTGACAGCGCGGCGACTGATTACCGCGGATGGAGTCGTGGAGAATCCGCGTATTGCAATCGACTCGGACGGTACCATTGATGCCATCGAAGCCGGTGAGCCCAATAACGAAGAGACCACGCTGACGACCGGATTTTTCGACATTCATGTGCATGGCGCGGCAGGGCACGACGCGATGGAAGGGACGGCAGAGGCCTTCGGCGACATTGAAGGATTTCTAGCCCGCAAAGGAGTCGCACACTTTCTTGCGACCACTGTGACCGCGCCGATCGAGCGAACGCTGCGCGCACTGGAAGGCATCGCTGACGCAATCGACGCGGCAAAAAAGGACGACGCAGTCCGCGCTGCCCAACCCGTCGGGATTCACCTTGAGGGACCGTTTCTCTCCCATGCCAAGCGCGGAGTGCATCCTGCGACGGAGCTTCAGCCGCCTTCGGTGGAACTTTTCCAGCAGTTCCAGCAGGCCGCGCGTGGGAACATTCGACTGATGACGATTGCTCCGGAGACGCAGGGTGCGCTTGAGCTGATTGAATACGCTACCAAGTCCGGCACGCGCGTAAGCCTTGGCCACTCGGACGCGACCACTGAGGAGACGCGCGCGGCCATACGGGCTGGGGGAGCCAGTGCGACCCACACCTTCAATGCAATGCGCCGGCTGGACCATCGCGAACCCGGAATCGCCGGAGTTGTTCTGGACGCAGAGTCGCTCTACGCGGAGCTGATATGCGACGGAATCCATGTGGCGTCGGAGTTTGTGCGATTGTGGCTACGCGCCAAGGGAGAAGAGCGCGCGATCCTGGTGACCGACGGCATCTCCGCCACTGGAATGCCAGACGCCAACTACCTGCTCGGCGAGTTGGAGGTCACCGTGAAAGACGGCCGCTGCCTGTTGACCAGCGACCTGGCCAATGGCGTGGAGACTTTGGCCGGGTCGGTGCTGACGATGGATCGAGCAGTAGCAAACGTGTGTCGCTACACTGGCTGTAGCCTTGCGACAGCGGTGCGACTGGCGAGCCGCAATCCGGCGCGTATGCTGGGTCTCAGCGAGATTGGCGAGATTGCCGTGGGCCGCCCTGCCAATTTCAACGTGTACTCGGCCGCAGGCAAGTTGCGCCAGACGATCCTGCGCGGTGAAGTGATACCAGGAGCGTAGTGGCACTCGATCAATCTTCTTCGCACCTTCACACTCGCCGATCAAACCAATTTCAGTTCGATCTTCTCGGTCTCGTGGTCCAGCTTCACAATCCGGAAGCTGCGAATCTGGCCAACACTGAGTGGCTCCGGCTGGCTACCGGCTGCTGGTGCGCCTCCCTTCCAGCGCGCGTTCAGCATCGAGGACAAGGCGGACAGGTCTAACCCGGAGGGGCTCTCCTTCTTCGCCGCTTCTGGTGTGTTTGCCGCAATGCGGCATGTGGCGCGAATCCCCTCGCCCAGCTCAACAATAGCGCCCTCCGCCGGCTGCTCTACGACGCGCCCGGAGACCACATCATTCACGTTGTGTTCCTCCAGATATTCCTTGATGCTGGTGGGCACCAGTTGCTTCATGCTGAGTTTGATCTGCCGCTTTTCTTGATCGATGGCCAGCACCTGCGCTTTGACGATCTGCCCAACTCGCAGCATGTCCTGTGGATGGTTGATGCGCCGTTCCGCAGTGATCTCGCTGACATGGACCAGGCCTTCAACACCCTCAGCCAGTTGCACAAATGCTCCGAAGTTCATCAGGCGCGTCACCGGCCCCTCGATCGCCGAACCTACGGGAAATTTCTTTGGCGCCTCGATCCACGGATCTCCCAGCGCCTGCTTCAGTCCTAGAGCAATTCTCCGCTCTTCCTGCTTCACGGAGAGCACCACGGCCTCCACCGTGTCGCCCTGCTTCAGGATGTCACTAGGTTTGTGGATCTTCTTCACCCAGGACATCTCCGAGACATGGATGAGGCCTTCGATTCCCGGCTCCATCTCGACGAACGCCCCGAAGTCCATGAGTCGCGTGACGGTTCCGGTGATCCGTTGGCCCACTTTGTATTTCTCCGCAGCGAAGTCCCACTTCTCCGGTTCAAGCTGTTTCAACCCAAGCGAGACACGGCGGTTCTCCGCATCGATCTTGAGGACTTTTAGTTGAAGTTCCTGGCCGATGGTCAGCACATCTTCCGGAGTATTGATGCGGCTCCATGAAATATCGCTTACATGGAGCAGGCCATCGATTCCGCCGAGATCGACGAACGCGCCGTATGTGGCAAAGCTGCGCACCGCGCCGTGGACGAGGTCGCCTTCTTTCATCTCGGAGTAGCGATCTTGTTCCTGCGCGCGCGCCAGTTCTTCGGAGATGACGCGCCGGTCCACCACGACGTCCTCGTCCGTCACATCCAGTTTGGTGATGCGGCAGGTGATCTCCTGGCCCACCAGCTTCTCCAACTCAGCGGCATCGCGCGTACCACTGCGCGATGCGGGCATAAACGCGCGCACACCGACATCGACCGTGAGTCCGCCTTTTACTACCGCTGTCACGATGCCAACCACAGGAGTTTTCTGTGTGAACGCCTCCTCAAGAGAGGACCAGTCCGTTGGCTGTACTACCTTATGGCGCGAGAGTTCGTAGTATCGTTCGGCGTTGCGTCCCTTGACCGAGACGGGGAACTTATGACCTGCAGCGACTGCATCGGCGTTGTTCTCAAACGCACTGCGCGGTAGAATCCCCTCGGACTTGTAACCAATGTCGAGATACACACTCTCTGCGTCGAGGGATACGACGATGCCTTCTAGTCGCTTGTCTCCGCCCTCCGCCCGGTGTGAGTGCGTGTGCTCAAACTGCGCGAGCATGTCGGCAAACGATTCAGCGGGCGGTTCATCGGGAGCTTCGGCAGGAAGTTCCACGGAAGATTCAACACCCGCTTCAACGCTGTATTCTGGAGCAATTTCAGCGGTAGGTTCAGCGGCGATTTCAGTTGCGAACCCGGATTCGGATTCAACGGAGGACACAGAAGCAGGGGGATTCTCGTTTGACATGATGGTGTATCTACCATTTTGTCACGAGAGGCCTCTACGCAGACCGGTATCTTTCCTCAGTTACCTGGAATCATCCAGGTCAGGACGTAAGCCTGTAGCGTGGTGATGACTCCTACCAGACCGGCAAGCAACAAGCTGTGCTTGAGGGTAAACCGGAACAGGTCGGATTCGTGTCCCACCAGACCGACCGCGCCAGTGGCAACCGCGATAGACTGCGGAGAGATCATCTTGCCCGTAACACCGCCGCTGGAATTGGCCGCCACCATCAATGTATTGCTGACCCCAATCTGATGTGCCGTGTTGGCCTGCAAATTGCAGAAGAGAGCGTTGGATGATGTGTCCGATCCGGTAAGGAAGACACCGATCCATCCAAGAAATGGCGAGAAGAATGGAAAGGCCACGCCTGTCGCAGCCAGCAGCAACGCCAGGGTTGCGGACAAGCCGGAATAGTTGGCTATATAGGCGAAGGCCAGCACCATGCCGATGGTGAAGATCGGCAGTTTCAGGTCGTTCAAAGTGCTGCCGAAGGTCTTAATCGCATCCATTGGCTTCATGCGCAGCAGCAAGATGCTGACCAGGGCCGCGAGCATAATTGCGGTACCGGTAGCCGATAACCAGTTGAACGTGTAGACCGATCCGTAGGGAGTAGGCGCATTGACGATTGGCGGTACTTTGATCACCAGCCTGTCGAGCATGGGCACGGGTGAGTTGATGATGGTCCAAGCCAGATTGCCTCCTTTGGCGAAGAGTACGGTAAAGGGTTTGATCGACCATACGGTAACGAAGATCGTCAAAACGGCAAAAGGCGACCACGCCTTGGCCACTTGTCCGGGCGTGTGGTTTGTTGCTTTGATTCTCACTTCCTGGCCAGGGAAACGGAAGATATTCTTTGGCTTCCAGAACTTGAGAAACAGCGTAAGCGAGAGCAGGCTTACCAGAGCTGAGGTGACATCTGGCAATTGCGGGCCGATAAAGTTGGAAGTTAAATACTGTGTTGCAGCGAAGCTTCCACCACAAACCAGAATCGCAGGCCAGGTTTCCTTCACGCCACGCCAGCCATCCATGATAGCGATGATCCAGAAGGGGATAATAAAGGAGAGCAGGGGCAGTTGGCGGCCAACCATTGCGCCGATTTTGAACGGATCAATGCCTGTGACCTGCCCCGCAACGATCATAGGAATTCCCATTGCGCCGAAGGCCACTGGCGCAGTATTGGCGATGAGGCAGAGGCCCGCGGCATAAAGCGGGTTGAAACCCAGACCGGCCAGCAGAGCGGCGGTAATTGCCACGGGAGCGCCAAAGCCAGCCGCTCCCTCCAGAAACGCTCCAAATGAGAAGCCAACCATCAGCATCTGCAAGCGTTGATCTTCGGTGACGGAGACCACCGAGGCGCGGATGACCTCGAACTGCCCGGTTCTGACGGTAATTTTGTATAGGAATACGGCTGTGATGATAATCCAGGCAATCGGCCACAATCCGAAGAGAAACCCATCTCCAGCGGCTGCCAGCGCCATTTTCAAGGGCATCTTGTAGAAGAAGATCGACACCATGAGGGCGAGGATGACGGTCAGCGTGCCGGCTAGATGCCCCTTCATACGCAGTACTGTCAGGGCGACAAAGAAGAAAAGGATCGGGAGCGCCGCGATCAGCGAAGAAAGCCAGATGTTGCCCAGTGGATCGTATACCTGCTGCCAGGTTTGCAAGGGGAAATCCTTTCTAGAGGATAGTAATCATACTGATTAGGTTCTGTGTGAATTTTCGGTTAACGGTCAGCATATCTCCATCGCCTCCACCCGGCTGCATTCTTCCAGCAGATAGGCGATAGAGTGGTAGGGACGCCCGGTTTCGGCTGTGAGTCCAATCTCGCATGTGCGATTTGTGGAGACGCCCT
Organism: uncultured Granulicella sp.; assembly: GCA_903932155.1. Classification (GTDB taxonomy): domain Bacteria; phylum Acidobacteriota; class Terriglobia; order Terriglobales; family Acidobacteriaceae; genus Edaphobacter. Next base: position 20,731 of record CAIZFH010000275.1, read on the forward strand.
CGCAGCATTGGGACGGCAGGGCTTCATGAATCTTGCGCAGGGCGTGCGTGGTGAGTTCCGGGACGACGAAGCCGCGGTCGCCGGCAAATCCGCAGCATAGAACACCGGACGGTTCGACGACCTGCTCCACGCAGGCCGCAATTAACACACGCAACTTGGCCTCTGAACCGGATCGGCGCACACTGCAATTGATGTGCAACGCAACTGGCCCCTGCTTGCGCTTAATGCGCAGGCGGGGCAGAAGCGCATCGTGAGCAAATTCGTGGAAGTCGAAGATTTGCAAACCGCCGACGAGTTGATGTTTCATGCGCGCCGAACAGGTGCTGGCGTCCAAAATCACGGGATAGAAGCCACCATGGCCATCGTCGGCCGCCTTCAGCAATGCTTCGGTGGCGGCATCGGCCATCTCGTCGGCGGCATTGGCCATGCCTTTGCTCTCCAGTATCTGGCCGCAACAGAGCTTGTCGAAACCATAGGGCAGACGGGGCGCGTATCCGGCACGAACCAGTAGCTCCATAACAACCTGAGAGAGCGATGCTTCCTGCGCGCTGTTTGCGCCGAATATACGGCCTCCGCAGGCGGGCAGATAGACGACAGGATCGCCCGCGCCTCTATATGCGGTTGGCAGTTTAGCGGCACGCGGCATGCCACGCTTCCAAGCGCCTCTGGTGACGGCGGTGAGTGCACCATCTCCTACTATGCTGGCGGCAGCATGGCCGATGGCAAGACCAGCTCGCGCCGTAGTCGCGAGCAACCCGAAGTTTTCTGCTGTCCACTCCCCTAAGCGGAGCGAAGCAGTACCCAGATTGCGCCCGCGCAGAAGACGCGTCAGATCGCCAGTGTCGATCGTGACCGGACAGGCGGTGGAACAGAGGCCGCAACCAGCGCAGGTATCGAGGCTGTTGTAGACGAAAGCCGCTTCGACTTCGCTGGCACTTTCGCCAGCCGCAGTCCGGCGCGATAGTTCGCGCCAACTGACGATGCGCTGGCGCGGCGAAAATGTCAGCCCATGCGACGGACAAAGCGATTCGCAGAAGCCGCATTCGATGCAACGGTCGACGAGCTCGTCGGCAGCCGGCATTGGCTTGAAGTTCTTGAGGTGGACCTGAGGATCGTCGTTGAGAAGGACACCTGGATTCAGGAGATTGTTCGGATCGAATAGCGCCTTTATGCGACGCATGAGGTCGGTGGCCTGGCGCCCCCACTCCATCTCGACGAAGGGCGCCATGTTGCGACCGGTGCCGTGTTCGGCCTTGAGCGAGCCATCGTACTTGTCGACGACGAGGTGGCAAACGTCTTCAGTGAAGCGCGCGTAACGGTCGACCTCCGCGGTAGAGGAGAAATCCTGGGTAAAGACGAAGTGCAGGTTGCCCTCCAACGCATGACCAAAGATGATGCCCTCGCTGTAGCCGTGATGCCGCAGAAGAGCCTGCAGGTCCAGCGTCGCGGCGGCCAGTGAATCGACTGGAAAAGCTACGTCCTCGATAATGACGGTAGTTCCGGCACGGCGCATGGCTCCAACAGAGGGGAAGGCGCCTTTACGAACCATCCAGTACATCTCGCACGTGGCGGGATCCGTGGAGAACACAGCGGGTTCGACGGTGGCGATGCCGGACAGCGCTGTCAGCGCGACGCCTATGCGTTGTTGCAAGAGTACAGGTTCTCCGGCACGCACCTCAATCAACAAGGCAGCCGCTTCGTCGCTCAACGTACGCATTATTAACGGGAGTCCGGGCTTGTCCTGCACCGAGCGCAGTGTTGGCCGGTCGAGTAGTTCGACCGCAGAGACAGGGTGTGGTTTGAGTCGAATTACGGCCTGGCAAGCAGTTTCGATAGTTGGGAAGAATACCAGCGCGCTGGCCTTGCAGGGATCCTCGACGACGGTGCGGAGAGTGATACGAGAGAGGAAGCCAAGCGTGCCCTCCGAACCAATCATCAGGTGGGCGAGGATATCGATCGGGTCAACGTAATCGATCAGTGCGTTGAGGCTATAGCCGGTTGTGTTCTTGATCTTGTACTTGTGACGAATGCGAGCAGACAGCGTTGCATCGCAGCGGGTGGCAACGCCAAGTTGCTCCAATTCGCCCAGCAATGACGCGTGGATCTGGCGAAAGGCGACGACGCTGGCCTCGTCCTCGGTGTCGAGCAGCGAACCATCGGCCAGCACCACGCGCAGGCCAACCAGAGTGCGATAGCTGTTCTGCGCGGTGCCGCAACACATTCCTGAGGCATTATTGGCTGCGATGCCCCCGATCTTGCAGGCATTAATAGAGGCGGGGTCAGGACCTATCTTGCGTCCGAACTTGGCGAGGCGGGCATTCACTTCGCCGCCGATGATGCCAGGACCAAGCCGGACAGTTGCGGCATCGGGCGAGATCTCGCAGGTCGCGAAGCTATCGCCGATCAATGCCAGAACGCTATCCGTGATCGCCTGGCCGGAGAGGCTTGTCCCGGCCGCGCGAAACGTGACTGTTCGTCCTTGCTCCTGTGCTACGCGCAGCAAAGCCTGCACTTGCTGCTCGTCTTCGACTACCGCAACCACTTCGGGAATCATGCGGTAGAAGCTGGCATCCGTGCCATACGCAAGGCGGCGCAGCGGGTCGGTGATCACCTGTCGCTGCGGCAGAATACGTGAGAGTGCTTTGACGATGCTCATCGATTTTGGCAGTGTACTCCTGCTAGATGCTGCGAGACAGCAAATTAGACCGGGCGCAGCGAGTCAAGCAGCCAGTCGAGATAGCGGTGGCTGGCGGATTCAACATCGAGGACGAGGAACTCCGGTGTCTGGTAGCTGTGCAACTGATGCAGCCGCGCCTCAAGGGCGGCGATTTGATCTGGGGTGGTCTTGAGCATGAGGATGGATTCCGTGGCGGACTCGACCTGTCCCTGCCAATGGTAGATGGACTGGGCGGCGGGAATCCATGTGGCGCAGGCGGCCAGCCGTTCCTCCACCAGAGCGCGAGCGATGCGTGCTGCCTCTTCGGGACTGGACGCGGCGGTAAGGATGACGCGTATTGGCGGATTGAGTTCTGGCATAGCGCGCTCCCAACGACAGTGTACGAGATGACCGATGCGATCGTCTGGATCATATATTTGCAGAGAAATACTTACGAGTTTGTATAGTTGCTGCGCTTCCCATAGCTGCGGTATAGCATCTATCATCTAGCGTGCTACGGGGCGTGCATGACTCCGCGCCGAGCTGCGGGCGACAAATTTTGTCGCCTGGGAAATACATAGACAGGGGGCTATTCGCCATGGGTGCAACTGCGGCAAGTATTCAACGCTACGAGATGCTGATTGACGGTGAATTTGTATCATCTTCCAAGATGCTTCAAGTAGTAAACCCTGCAACTGAAGAGGTGATCTCGGAGTTCCCTGACTGCACAGTGGAGGACGTTAACCGGGCAGTACTTGCTGCCGAGGCGGCGCAGAAGAGTTGGGCCGCGCTGCCGGCGATCCAGCGGGCGGGCTATTTGCGTGAGATTGCCACGCTGGTTCGCGCTAACCGCGAAGCTCTGGCCCGCGTCATCACGGAGGAGCAGGGCAAGATTCTGTCGCTGGCGCAGGTGGAGGTGGACTTCTCCGCCGACTACCTGGATTACATGGCGGAGTTTGCCCGGCGCTACGAGGGCGAGATCATCCAAAGCGACCGCCCCGGCGAAAACATCCTGCTGTACAAGATGCCGATCGGCGTGATCGCAGGCATTCTTCCATGGAACTTTCCTTTCTTCCTGATCGTGCGCAAGATGGCGCCAGCGCTGGTGACGGGTAATACCATCGTCATCAAGCCAAGCAGCGAGACGCCCAACAACGCTTTCGAGTTTGCGCGGCTGGTGGCACAGTCGTCGCTTCCCAAGGGCGTCTTCAATCTCGTCTCCGGCTTCGGAACAGTAGCAGGCCAGGCGCTGGCCGGACATCCCAAGGTAGGCATGGTCAGCATGACGGGCAGCGTGCGGGGTGGTGTCGGCGTGATGCATGCCGCGGCGGACAACGTGACCAAAGTCTCGCTGGAGCTGGGCGGCAAAGCGCCGGCGATCGTGATGGGCGACGCGGACATCGACCTGGCCGTGAACGCCATTCGCGCCTCTCGCATCATCAACACAGGGCAGGTGTGCAACTGCGCTGAGCGAGTGTATGTGCACGCATCCGTCGCGAAGGAATTCATCGCAAAGATGACGGCGGCGATGCAGCAGACGGTGACCGGCGATCCCTTTGCCGCGGACACGGAGATGGGACCGATGGTGAGCAAGCGGCAGCGCGAGCTGGTGCATGAGGCCGTGCAGCAGGCGGTGAAGGACGGTGCCAAGCTGGAATGCGGCGGCAACTTCGCCAGCGGCAAGGGCTACTTCTACCAGGCCACGGTGCTGACCGGATGCCGCCAGGAGACCGGCATTATGCAGCAGGAGATCTTTGGGCCGGTGATGCCGATCGCCACCTTCGAGACGCTGGATGAGGCCATCGGCTATGCCAATGATTGCGAGTTCGGGCTGACCTCGTCCATCTACACACGCAGCCTGGATGTGGCTATGCGCGCCTGTAACGAGCTGAAGTTCGGCGAGACGTACGTGAACCGCGAGAACTTCGAGGCCATGCAGGGCTTCCACGCGGGATGGCGCAAGTCCGGCATCGGCGGCGCAGACGGCAAACATGGGCTGGAGGAGTATCTACAGACCCACGTTGTGTACATGAACTACGACCTGAAGAAGCAGTAGAGGTAGAGGTGCCTGGTACCTGGTACCTGGTACCTGGTGCTAGGTTCTAGGTGCTAGGTACAGGGAAAGCAACACTTTTATCGATACAAGTACCCTTTCCTCTCCCCTCCCCCCTCCCCCGGGTATTCTGGGGTGAACTCGTTTTGAATGAGCAACTTGCAGGATTGATCACGCTGCAAGATAAACATTCTAGGTTAGTTACTCGCAAAATATTCTGAATCAACGACTTGCGGATTTAGCAACCGGCGATCTGTAGACGAGAGAAGCCCGACGCACAGCGTCGGGCTTCTCTTTCTCTTCTCTACTACTTTTATTATACCGGATGGAGCATAACTAGTATGCCAACTATTTTTAGCTACTAATTTGATTATTTTGTTGTAGTTGAGGGAGATTTGGAGGGTTGAGGGTATTGACAGCAGAAAAAGTGGGTAGTGAAGGACATTAAGAACAAAGGCCGGGGCTAAAAGCCCGATGATTCCATTGGCTGCATTCAGGGGGCTGAAGGCCCCAGCTCCCTCCGAAAGGCAAAAGCAAGGACAAAAGGAGAAGCAGATTCCCTGCGGGAATGACAAACAAAAGAGGTAAGGACAAACACGGAGATTCTGGCTGCGCCAGAATGACGATTCCTAGGCTTCAGCTTGATGAGCAAGAATAGATACGATCCGGGGCTAAAGCCCCATGATTCTATGAGGGTTATTCAGGAGGCTGAAGCCCCCTGCTAATCCGGACAGACAAAAACCTGAACTTTTCAACAACCTGATTAGACAACGGTCGGGATGACGGGTACGTTGCAGGAATCGCACTGCAGGTGAGACTGCGCATGAATGGGGCAAACGGCTGCTATGCTAACTTCATCCCGGCCCCCAGAAAAGTTATGTCCGACGAACAGCCCAACACGGAGGAGCTGCATGTGCCTGCATTCGAGGAGTCGAACTCTGCAGCAGCGAACTTTGTGGTGGTGGGTGACACGACGGATAGCACTGAGAATGTGCACGTCTCCGAAACGACGAAGGAGCAAGAAACCATGCTCGACATTCATGTGCCGCAAGCGACGCATACTTGGAAGGACTTCTGGATCCACCTGGGCACGATCACCATTGGGCTGCTGATCGCGATCAGCCTGGAGCAGAGTGTGGAGAAGCTGAACCACCTGCACCTGCGCCACCAACTGGAGGAAGACCTGCGAGCGGAGGCGGTAAAGAATATCGCAATCCTAGACCACAACTATCACAGTATCGACAACTACATGGCGTGGGCATCGGGGTTGCGCGATACCGTCAATACCATGCATGCCAGCGGCGGGAAGAAGAAGCTGCCCTATCCGCCCAGGCCTGATATTCCCCTAATCAATCTGACCAGTCCGTCCTCCTCCGCGTGGACCACGGCGCAGGGTAGCGCTCTGGTGGACCTGCTGCCGCGCGAGGAGGCCAAGATGTACGACCGCGTGTACTACGAACTCAAACTCCTCGGCGACGTGCAGGTAATGAGATCGGACGCGGGTCGCGAGGAGACCTATTTTCTGGCCAGGTTCGCACCGGTTACGCTGGCGCCCCTGCAGCCCGATCTATCGCTGATGTCCGTAGAGCAACTGGACCAGTTCTCGGCGCTGGTGACCAATGATCTTGTCGCCACTCGCGGGTTACGAAACAGGCTGGACGTCCTGTGCGTGGCTGAGAAAACTGTATTGAGCGGAAGCACCAGCGAAGACGCTATTCTTAGCAACCTGAAGGCGAGCAGCGCGGTCAGCCAGAAAACGACGGCGCACGACTGCAGTTCGCAATAGCGGTTTGGGATAGTGCAAAGCAATTGCTGTCATGAATCGTATGGCCGGCACTGAACTTCTCCAGTAAAATCTACCTGGGGCCAAGTTCATGTTCAATCTGCCACTCCGCCGAGTATTGCTGTTCAGCTTGCTACTTACCTGCGATGCGGCTGCTCAGGTGTTGAGTGACCAGAAGACGAGCGACTATTTCGGCAACAACCTCTCACTGGATGCAGTTCAAACGGCACAATGGCAGTCCAATATATTTCTGATTGGCAGCCGGAACCCCCACCTTACCGATGTACAGAGTCCCAGCGGATCAGTTTCCAAGTTAGACCTCAATGCCCCTGGGAAGGCACGGCACGAATATGAGCAGGGCTATCGTCTGCTGATGGGGCATGATTCGCAGGGCGCGGTGGATCACTTAACCAAATCCATCGAACTCTATCCGAAGTATTTTGCTGCACACAACGCGCTTGGTTCCGCCTATTTAAGTCTGGGCAAGAACGAGCTGGCGCGCGGAGAGTTTAGTCAGGCCATTGCGCTGGACGACCATCTGCCTAACTCCTATTTGAATCTTGGGTGCGCTGAATTATCGCTGCAGCAATATCCCGCGGCGGAAGAATCGCTGCGCAAGGCCTCCACGATGGCACCGCTTGACGTTGAGCTGCAGTTGGCGCTGACCTACGGAGAGTTTGTGAACCACAATTATTCCGCTGTGCTTGCGACCGCACGGCATGTGCATGCGCAAAAGCACGAGGGTGCTGCCCTGGTTCATTTTTTTGCTGCCGGGGCGTGGGAGGCGCAAGGCAACTACAGCGAAGCGCAACATGAGATGGAGATCTTGCTACAGGAAGACCCCAAGTCAGGATCTTCCGGCCAATTTCATCAAATTCTGGAACAGATCAAGGCAGAACAAGTACCCCGTGCAGAGGCCATGCTGCATCCGCCGCAGAAGGCAGCAATACCATCCAGTGGCCCGACGGAGCCAACTGGGGAAGAATCGGCGCGTCATGGGCAACTGATTTTGCAGGAGCAGAAAGAAGAGCGGCAGATTGCCGAAGCGAAAGCGGCACCAGAATCTATCTGCAGGGAATGCAGCAAGGCTGGCTCCGAAGAATCAGTTGTCGCGACCGGCTACGATACAGGAATGGAGCAGCCAGGAAGCAAGAATCCTGGAGCGACCTTCCGCGTTACAGTAGACGAGGTCGGGATATTTTTTGCTGCGACAGATCTGGGAAAATCCGTGACAAACCTGGCCGCCTCGGACATCAAAATTCGCGACAACAGCCAACCTCCGGAGGCCATTTTGGGATTTCGCAGTGAGTCGCAGCTTCCGTTGCGACTGGGACTGGTCATCGACACAAGCGACTCTGTCACGGACCGTTTCAAATTTGAACAGGCGGCTGCGACCAAGTTTCTGCAAGAGGTGATGGTGGACAAGGACGATCTGGCCTTCGTTGTCGGCGTCAACAACTCTGTGCTTCTGGTACAGGACTTCACCGCCGATCAAACGATGAGCTCTCACGCTTTGAACCAGCTGGCACCCGGTGGAGGCACCGCATTGTGGGACGGGGTTGCGTTCGCTGCCGACAAGCTGGCCACGCGTGCTGAAACCCAACCCGTGGCCCGGATACTGGTGGTGATCAGCGATGGCGAAGACAACTCGAGCAGCACCACTCTGAAGCAAGCGATTACACGGGCCCAAAACGGCGAAGTCGGAGTGTACACCGTAAGCACCCGGGAGGGGTTAGAGGAAGAGCCTGGCGCAGTGGTCGGCGATGACGCTTTGCGAACCCTGTCGGAACTGACTGGCGGCAGCGCGTTTATGCCGGGTTCCGTGCGTCGTCTGGACACAAGCCTTGCGGATCTTCAGCAGGTCATACGCGGCCGCTATCTGGTCTCGTACAAGCCTGCTACATTCCGACGCGACGGACGGTACCGGACCATTAATATCGAGGCACAAAAGGACGGCAGAAAACTCAAGGTATTTGCACGCAAAGGTTACTATGCGTCAGCCGCGCAAGCGAGCCCAATAGATCGTTAATGCGTGGGACGTTCGGCTGACAACCTTCCTAAGATAAGTGCGAGTTACCTGGGACAAACGGATACGGAGATTCTGGCCTACGACTTTGCTCAGGCAAGAATGATGAACAGAAACAGGCCTCGCAAGCACAAGACAACTCACATCATTTTTTCACGCGTGCGGTGGGATAGTTTTGCCACAGATACTCAAGTGCTTCCGGCAGGATCTGCGCCCGCACCGCCCTGTCCGTATGCCCTGCATTGCGGGCAAACACCAACTGATAGTGGTAGCCCTTGGCGGTCAGGACCTTGGCCATGTTCTCGTTGGCCGCGACCCAATCGTGCATATTGGGGCCGGAGGGCGGTGGCGGCCCATAGTTGTCCCGATCGCCCACCTCCATCCAGATGCGCAACGGTTTTACCGGGCTCTGTGTAATCAGGTGTTCGTGCAGCTCCCATCCGCCATGCGGCACGGCATCGTTGTGCGGCCATTGCTGATTCACAAATGTGCCGGAGCGTGTGAGCACTCGGTGGTACCACTCCGGATGAAACCAGGCCATCGCCATGGCGGCCGCCCCACCCGAGCTGGATCCCATCGTCGCTCGCCCATCCGGATCGTCGGTCAACTTCACATTCGCGGTCTTCTCCGCCAGCGGCAGCACTTCTGTCTGCACATACTCCGCATACTTACCGGACATGGTGTCGTACTCGAGGCCACGCTCGCTGCCCGGCCCGTCTCCTCCACCGCTACCAATGGCGATGGCAACTATTACAGGAATCCTCTTCTGCGCGATCAGGATATCCAACGTAGAGAAGCATTTTTCTCCGTCCGCGCTGACCAGGAACGGCGCGGCCGTGCCCGGCACATACTGCTTTGGCACATAAACCGACACATGCCGTGTATACGGCGCAGGATGGCTGGCGGAGACTGGGCCATTTTCCCCTGTGGACCCGGCCGGCACCGCCGCCGTGTCGCGCTCCACGCCGGGATAGAACTTGCTGTCCTTCGATTCCATGGTGAACTCGAACACTGTACCCTGCGACACGCCAAGGTCCACCGCCATCTCGACCGCAGGCTTATGCGTCGGCCCAATAATGAAGTTGCCATCCTTGTTCGGCGTTGGAATCTGTCCATCCGGAAGCTCCGTCGATTTGACCATCTCCGGCCCCAACGGGTCGCGGAGCGGGGCCGGTGGCCGCGGTGGACGTGCTGCAGCAGGTGTCGCGGCGGTCGCGGGAGGCATGGTACCCGCCGCTGGCGAAGGCGAGGCCTGGGCCAATGCCGGAGCCGTACCCGCCATCAGGCCGACCAATAAAGTAATGCTCAGAAGACGAAGCATTGGATCCTCCTAAAATCTGACACTTCAATTTTGGCCCGATTCGGATGAATTGTACCTTTTCTGAGGATTTGCATGCGGGACGCTGGATTCGAGATTGATGACAGAGCGAATCTTGCTAGCGGCGGATCAGGGGTTTACAGCGGTGGGTGCGTGGCTGTCGGGGCGGTGGGTGAGGGTGGTGAGGTTGTCCAGGGTGAAGACGGCAGGACCGGGGGTACCATCGTCGTTCCAGAGGTCGCGCTCCGGTGCCCAGTACATGACGCCGAGGCCGTGGGGGGCCTTGTGCACGGTGTTGACGAGATCAACCATGAACTGCAGGCGGCCCTGCGGCGTGACCGGCCAGAACATGTCACTCTGGTTGGCAACGCGGACGGGGAGATAGCCGGTTTCCATGACGATGAAGTCCTTGTGATAGCGCTGGGCAGACTGGTTCATGTTGTTCCAGAGGTCGTCGAGGGTGCCGTGTCCCCAGGGCGGATAGAAGCTTTGCGCGATGATGTCGTAGGGAACGTGGGCGGCGTTGAGGTGGTCGAAGAACCACTGGGTGGTGTCCCAGTGACCACCCTTGTCGATGTGGATGGCGATGCGCGGCGGGGTGCGGCCTGCTCCCTGCTTGACACCCTTGATTCCGGACTTGAGGAGCAGGGTGAGGTTCTTCCATTGCTGGACGTCATTGTAGGGCTGCGGCGGGTTGGATGGCTTTGTGCCAGGAGGCTGGAGCTTGGCCAGGGGCCAGTCTGCGCCGACGGTAATCTCGTTGCCAACCTGAACGATGTCGGGCATGCCTCCTGCGTCCTTGAGGGCCTTGACGGTGTCGCGGGCGTAGGATTGCCACTGCCTGGCGAGGGTCTTGATGTCCATGCCGCGCCATGCGACAGGAGTCTCCTGGTGTCCCGGATCGGCCCATGTGTCGGAAAAGTGGATATCCAGAATGAGGGTTGCGCCGGAGGCTTTGATTTGTTTCGCCAGAGGAAGGGCGGCTTCCAGCGTGTTGTTAGGGGCGTTCCTAATCGGCGATACGAAGACGCGGACCCGGTATGCGTTCCAGCCGTGATGGCGCAGGATGGTGAGCTCGTCGCTGGGCTTGCCATCTTCCTGATATGCGGGCAAACGGCCACGGCCGGGTGCGTCGAGCGCGGAGATGTCTGCGCCGAGAAGGAAGGGAGGATGAGGCGCGGTCTGGGTGAGAGCGAAGTGTGGAGCGAAGCTGAGTAGTACAAGGGGTAAAGCGAGATAGAAGCGAGTTTGTTGCTGAGAGAAACGCATCCGAGCAGCATAAAGAAATGCCCGTGGCAGAAGCCAGACTATTATTCAAGCTGCATTCAGGGGCGTGAAGGCCCCTACTCCCTTTGTCGTCGTGGTAGTATCTCCGAAAGATTGTCACCCGTTGCCCGTTCGGCCCAGTTTGACGATTTCAGATGAGGAGAGCCCTGTGAGCCCAGTATCCCGCCGCGAATTTCTGAAGACATCGCTTGCCGTTGGCGCCATGAGCACGGTTGGTACGTTGCCGATGTACGGTGCCACACGCACAGCCACCGACCTGGTGACGCTGGGCAAATCTGGCACGAAGGTGACGCGACTGGCGTTTGGTACAGGCAGCAACAATGGCCACATCCAGGCCGCGCTGGGGCAGGAGGAGTTTACCCGCCTAATCCACTACGCGTACGACAAAGGCATCCGCTTCTTCGAGACCTCCGACTCCTACGTGACACCAGCGATGCTGGGGGTGGCGCTGAAAGGGCTGCCGCGGGAGAGCTATCAAGTGATGAACAAAGTGACGACGGAGCTGAACGTCGATCCGCAGAAGCACTTCGACGAGATGCGGAGCACCATGCAGACCGAGTACTTCGACATTATGCTGCTGCACTGGCAACATACCGCCGAGTGGCCGGCTACAAGCAAGCGCTGGGCGGATGGCATTCAGCAGGCGCAGGAGAAGAAGACGATTTTGTCGCGTGGCGCGTCGGTGCATGGACTGCCGGCGCTACGCCAGATGCCGGGCAACCAGTGGCTGCAGGTGGCGATGATCCGCATGAACCACAACGGCACACGGATGGATGGGCCGGTGGGCGACGGTCCCAGCAATCCGGACAGCGTAAACGAGGTGGTGGACCACGTGAGGCAGGTGAAGAAGAACGGGACGGGCGTGATCAGCATGAAGCTGATTGGTGAAGGCACGTTTACCCAACGCACAGACCGCCAGACCGCGATGCGCTTCGCGTTCAATAACGCCGGTGTGGACTGTGTGACGGTGGGCTTCAAGAACACGCAGGAGATCGACGAAGCGATCGAGAACCTGAACCTGGCGCTGGCGTAGGAAGATCGTTATGGAGCGAATTTGAAGGTGACGGGCGCGGAGAACTCGTATCCGTCGCGTTTCAGTTGCCGCTCGCTGCTAACGACGACTCCATTGATTTTGACGTTCTTGAAGAGGATGGGGGCTACCTTCGCACCCATGATCTGCGCGGGCCGCGTGGGATGGCCAAAGGTACAGTTCTGGAAGACGAAGTTGGTGACGGGATCGGAACCGCCGTCGATGTAGATGTGTCCGCCGTCATTCTCGAAGGATGTGTTGACGAACTTGAAGTCGTCCATCACGATTCCGTCGCTGGACTTCTGGCCGGAGCTGTATCCCTTGCCGGTAAAGTATGCGGGCGAGAGCTGAATCCAGACGGCGTACTTGTTCTGGTTGGTGACAAACTGCACTCCGTCGAAGAGCAGGTGACGGATGTTGGGCGCGCCGCCGTAGCCGATGGCGATGGATGCGGTGTAGGTGTAGTTGACGAAGTTGCGGACGGTTACGTCTTCCACGGTGGAGCTTTTGCCGCCATAGAAGGCGAAGGTGTCGTCCATGGTCATGGCGAAACTGTCGGCGATGAGGACGTGCTTCGTGTTGCCAGTGAAGTCGAAGGCGTCGTCGTGGTATTGCTGCTTGCGGTTGACGATTTTAATGTTGATGGCGGAAAAGTTCTCCGTGTCGCTGACGGTAGTGGTCCAATAGGCGGAGCGCAGCAGAAGCAGGCCCTGGAAGGTGATGTTCTTGCAGTGGTTGACGATGTATCCCTTCACCCCCATGCCATGCGGATCGTTGACGAGGCCCTCGTCGGAGCGTGCCTTGCCATCACCGGTATCTGGCTGGATATCGTGCCATAGCCAGGGGTAGCCTTCCATATCGATGGTGCCGCGGCCTGTGATGCCGGCATTCTCCACGTTATTAAAGACCACCATGGCGCGCAGGCCGCGACCACCGTTGGGCATGGGTGGCGAGACGTAATCGGCATTCTTGCGCGAACCGCGAATGACGGCTCCGGCGTCGATGTAGAGCTTAACGTTGCTCTGCATCACGATCTCGCCAGAGAGGTAGATTCCCGCAGGAAAGAAGAGCACGCCGCCACCGGATCGAGCGGAGACGTCGCTGATGGCCTTGTTGATGGTCGAGGTCTCCAGAGTTTTGCCGGTGTTGTCGACTTTATAGTCCATGATGTTGACGACGTTGGCGTCGCCAAGTTTGGGCGGATTCTTCTCGGCGGGCTCGGCAAACAGGAGAAGGCCTGGGCTCTGGAAGGATGGCTCTTCGTTGAAGAAGATGACGAGATAGCGCGGCTGATCGAGGTCGAAGCTGATGGACTTACCGCTGATCTGGGGATGAATGCCGTAGGCGGCGGGACGGATGTAGCAGGTGACGACATTGCGCTCGTTGACGAGCGATGTAACGGTGACGTGAACCTTGCCGGAGGCGGGCATGGCGAAGCTGGCGTGATCCATCCACTGGAACTGGTTGTAGGTGGGCAGGCGATGCACGAAGACAGGCTGGCCGTCGACGGTAACCCTGTAGGCCAGGCTCTCTGGCGCACCTGCATAGGCAGGATAGGGCGTGACCGAGGCATATGCCGCAGGCAGAAGCATGGAGAAGGACAAGAGTATTGCCAAACGAAGCGCCGGGTCTGCCAACCATCTGGATTTCATTGCGTTCCTCTTTCGTTCATTGAGACGCACCGAGGGCCGGTGGCCGATCGGCATATTTTGATACGATTTCCGTCAGAAAGCCCGGGGCTAAAGCCCTTTGATTATATGAGGCTAAATCAGGGGACTGAAGCCCCCTGCTAATCCGGAAAGACAAAACGTGAGTTTTTTATCACCTGTAAAGCTCTTCCCTTTTAAAACGCTGCCAATGGAGATGCACCATACAACGCAGAATCGTATACGAAACGCGGCACGACTGCGCATCCGGAAGAGGCCGATCAACGCAGAATGGTTGGTTTTCCGTTAAAAGTCGCCACCAATTTAAAGGCCCGTATCATTGCCATACTGCCCGGTTTGACAGCCATGCGCTCGGCTGACTAGACTTCCGGCCATGAAGACAAGAGCTCTTTTTCCCCTCGTAGCCATCGCCCTGCTTGTGTCCACTCTTCCGCTTTGGTCGGCAGATGCCAAGTACACCCCGCCCACGACACCGCGCGTGACCTACAACTTTAACTCGGAGTGGAAGTTTATCCGGCAGGATGTTCCGGGAGCCGAGGTGGTGAACTTCGACGACGAGCAATGGGAGACGGTGAGCACGCCGCACACTTTTAATGATGTTGACTCGTTCCGCATGATCATCGACCACAGCGGCGGCGATCGGGGCAAGTATCAGGGCGTGGTGTGGTACCGCAAGCACTTCAAGCTACCCGCCAATATGTCTGCGTCCAAGGTCTTCATCGAGTTCGAGGGCATGCGCCAGGCCGGGGATATTTATTTGAATGGCGTTCCGTTCGGGCTGTATGAGAACGGGATCACGGGATACGGCATCGACCTGACACCCGGCTTGCACTTTGGCGACCAGGAAAACGTGATTGCGGTACGAGTGGACAATCGTGGCGGCTACCGGGAACGAGCCACCGACACCGGCTATCGGTGGAACGCCAACGACTTCAACCCGCAGTTCGGCGGCATCAACCGCCGGGTATGGCTGCATGTAGCGGGCACGATCTACCAGACCTTACCGATCTATTACGGGCTGGGCACTACGGGCACCTATATCTACTGCAATAACTTCAATATTGCAGGGCATAGCTGTACGGTGAATATCGAATCGCAGGTGCATAATGCCACAACGGGTCGCGCGCGCAGCAGTGCCAACGTCGCGCTGTCGGCCGTAGTGGTGGACAAGGAAGGTGCGGTGCGCGCCACGCTGAATGGCAGCAACGCCGACATCACCGCGGGAGACAAGACCATTCTGAAGGCTAACGGTGCGTTGGCCGGCGCGCGATTCTGGAGCCCGGATGACCCGTATCTATACGACGTGTACACGATGCTGACCGTCGCCGGAAAGGTGGTGGACGTCACTAAGATTACCACCGGCTTCCGCAAGGTGGAGTTCAAGGGCGGAGCGGGTACAGGCGGCGTTTATATCAACGACAAGTTCGTATACCTGAAGGGATTCTCGGAACGATCGGCGGATGAATGGGCCGGGGTAGGGGTGGGGTATCCGGAGTGGATGCACGACTTCACCGCACAGATGATTCGCGACGACCACGCCAACTATATGCGCTGGATGCATGTAACTCCGCAGAAGGAGGACGTGGAATCGTACGACCGTTTCGGCATCGTTGAGGTTGCGCCGGCGGGCGACAAGGAAGAGGACTCCTGGGGCACGCAGTGGGACCAGCGCGTGCAGGTAATGCGCGACAGCATCATCTACCTGCGCAACAATCCCAGCATTCTGATGTGGGAGGCGGGGAACACCGGCGTGACGGGGCCGCAAATGCAGGAGATGGTGGCGCTGCGAAAGGAGTACGACCCCAACGGCGGCCGGTATATGGGCTGCCGCTCGCTGGCGCAACCGGATGCTGTGGCCGCAGCGGAGTGGTCTGGCACCATGCTGGGCGGACCGTATAACGACAAGGTCCGCGACAGGGAGCCTCTGATTGAAACTGAGGACTTCCGCGATGAGGGCGCGCGCCGCTTCTGGGACGATTATTCGCCGCCGTACTACGGCTTCAAGAAGGGGCCGAACGACACCTGGAACTATAACTCGGAGACCTTTGCCGTGGCCCAGGTGAAGCGCTATTGGAACTTCTACTCCAACCGCATCTCCAATACCGACCCGCTGCACGCGAAGTACTCCGCCTACGCCTCGATCTACTTTACGGATGAGGCTGCGGACGGGCGGCAGGATTCCAGCGAAGTATCGCGCGTGAGCGGTAAGACGGACGCAGTGCGCCTGCCCAAGGAAGCCTACTATGTGGAGCAGGTGATGCAGAACGAGAAGCCCGATATCCACATCATCGGGCACTGGACGTATCCGGCCAAACAGCCCAACGGGAACCCCACAGTGAAGCCGATCTATGTGGTGGCCAACAATGTGGACAGCGTGGAACTGTTCGTAAACGGCGCATCCAAGGGCAAGATGACAACTGCGGAGAATGGCTATCTGTACACCTTCCCGAATATCGCGTTTGAGCCGGGCACGATCAAGGCCGTGGGCTACAAGGGTACGGCTGCGGCAGCCAATTACGAACTGACGACGGCAGGAGCACCGGCGGCGATCAAACTCACACTGCACACGGCTCCGGGGGGCATGCGTGCCGATGGCGAGGACATGGTGTTGATTGACGTGGAAGTGGTGGACGCCAAGGGCCAGCGTTGCCCGACCGACGACGCACGCGTCGATTTCACATGGAGTTCGACGGGTAGGGCTGTCTCTGCCACCGGCCCTGCGATATGGCGCGGAGGCTATAACTCCGGCAAGATCAACAGCACCAATAATCTGTATCTGAACACCGAAGATGGGATCAACCGGGTGGCCATGCGATCGACCCTACAGGCGGGATCGGTGACACTGACAGCGACTCGCGAAGGTCTGAAGCCCGCGACGGTCTCCTTTGACACCACACCGGTGCAGATTACGGACGGCCTGTCGATGGAGGTGCCGGTAACTCTGTCACCGGTGGCGGCGAAGTAAATCAGCAAGACTCAATACGACGCATCACGAGGGGCAGGTCTTCGGCTCTGCCCTTCGCTGCGATTGAATTCAGACTAGTCGCGACAGAGGTTATACTTGAGCCAGCCTGACTTGTACCTGTACACCCCCATATCAAGGAGCCTTCCTGTGAAATTGAATTTGAGCCGTATTGCGATCCTTTGTCTTGCTGCCTCGGTTGTCCCAACTGCATTCGCGCAAGGCTCTGGAGCGGACACTTACAAGGCGCAGTGTGCCCTGTGCCATGGCGAGGACGGCCTGGCCGCCACTCCAGTGGGAAAGGCGTTTAAGGCAGCGTCGTTCAAGGATCCGGCAGTGGTGAAGACACCAGACGCTGCACTGATGGCGATCGTGAAGAGCGGCAAGAACAAGATGCCCAGCTTTTCGGCCAAGCTGAGCGATGCGCAGATCAAGGCCGTGGTGGGTTACATCCGCACTCTGGAGAAGTAGCCGCAGCTACTGTTGCGCTGCTTTCGTCTTGCTGAAGAGTCCATAGCGCTTCAACATGACGAACCAGAAGGCAACCCCGGCAACGAAGAGAACCAGGAAGATCAGAAACGGCGACCACTGCGTCTGGACTGCGAACTGCTGCGGATTGTAGTACGGCTTGAGATAAGCCATGCGCAGGAGCTCGCGCATGGTGGACATGGTGAGGACGTCCAGTGCCGTAACGCTGGTGACGCCCAGCGCGGCGAGACGGATGTTGTCCTTCTTCAGGGCCGCGGACATCATAAAGATAGAGACCAGCGCTGCCACTAATCCGAAGCAGAGGAGTGACGTGGCCAGCGAATCGGCACCAAGGAAGATCATGCGCAGGGCCTTGGGCAGGCTGAACAGGAACCAGAAACCAATCACAAACTGCGACATGGTGGCATAGAGGAAGGCCTTGCCGCCAAGCTGGAAGATGGCGCGCGCATACTGCTGATCCTGCTTCCATTTGGACCATGCGATGAGGACCAGATAGAGGCCGCCAACGGCCACCGCTGCTGTCATGAAGTGCAGATAGCGTGGAACCAGGGTGGGCTCGGCGAGATTGAGGCCCCAGCCTGAGGTGGAGGAGAAGTACTTTTGTGCCCAGTTGGCGGGAACCTGGCTGAGGGTTAGGTTGTTGGTGTAGATAAAGCCAATGATGAGGACCAGCGTGGTGCTGAACAGCATGACTCGCCCAACGGCCTGGTGACGCCGCTGGCCCTGATACGAGACAAAATAGAACCCATAATAGGCACAGACCACCAGCACAAGCACCAGGAACCATGGCCAAGCCACCAGGATGGACGAGGTGTAGAAGAACTGTCCGTAAAGGACCTGCACGAAGAGAAGCGGGGCGATGCCGAGGCTGATGGTTGCAGCCATCATGACGGGAACTTTTTTGGCCACGTCATAGAAGATGCGGGTGCCGAACTGACTGCCTTTCTGCCGCCAGCGCGCCAGCAATGCCAATAGCGCTCCGCCTAGCATGAAGTTCATAGCCAGGATGTGCAGGGCAAAGGTGACAACCAAGAGCAGTTTGAAGACCCAATAGGGTGCGGGGAGCGGATTGGGATCGGGCGTGGGAACCATGCTGGGATCGAACATCTCAGTTACCTCCTGTGGCTGCTTGCGCGGAGCGTTGCGTATCGACCCACTGAACCAGGGCGCGTCGCTCGTCCTCCGACAACTTCAGGTCGGGCATGATGGGGAACATGGCAGGCAGACTACTGAGGGCTGTTACTGCCGTTTGCGGGTCCTTCGGCATATTGGTGAAGAGATGATCGTCTGGCCGCGCCTGATGACACATGCTGCAGTTCTGTTCGAAGACCGTTTTGCCGACCGGGTGAAGATCTGTGGGCGGGTTCATGGATTGCAGCGAGCCGAGATATGCGCTCAAGGCATTCAGCTCCGCATCGGTGCCGGCAAACTGAGGCATTACATTGTTGTGCATCATAAACAGGACGCCCAACATGGCGTGCAGCTTGTCTTGGTCCCAGTGGCGCAACACGATGTATTGGTGAATGCCCCGATAACTGTTGGCGGTATGGCAACTCTGGCACTCGACGCGGAATATCTCGCGACCTGCAGCAACCTGATTATCTTGAGTCAGATTGCGGTTTTGCACCCACTTTGCAGTTTGCAGCACACCTGCACTGCTGATGTTGTCCACAGTGAATCCACCGTCTCCTGGCATGGGGGTGAAGTAGAGCGAATTGGCATAGAGATAATTGACGATGACGAAGGGCTTGCGAATGGATTCTCGGACGAACTCAAACGAATCCATGGCCCCAAAGGCGACCACCGCCAGAAGCAGACTTAAGGAGAGATGCAGGCGCGAGGGCCGGACGAGGGAGACCAGGACAAGCAGGAGCGTTCCGCCAAGCAGAAGGCAAGCGAGCAGAGCAAAGTGGGTTCCGGTGGGCATGGCACCGCGAGCACTGACCCAAAGGAGTTGGGGGATGGAGCGGATGTACCACCATGCAAAGACGGGCAGCAGCAGCAGAGAGGGCACAGTCCAGATCGCGCCCCATCGCACTATGCGCGCTTTCAGTTCGGCGTCCTTCTGCAGGCTGGCAGTAATGAGCGAATATATGCCGGCCAGGGCCAGGGAAATACAGAAGCGGAAGAGCAGCGACGGGGCGTAGGTAGGATTGAAAAATCCAGACCAGAACTGGTGGTTCGCAATCCAGTTCCCGGGGGTGAGCATGAAGGTGATGATGCCGTTGATGACCACCATGCTGGCAAAGGCAGTAACAAAGTAGACCCACCCGAACCATTCATGGACTTTGGGCTCCAGCTTGTCCCATCCGTACAGGTAGAGCAAGGCAGCGGTAATTTCGAGGAAGAAGAAGACCCACTCGATGGCCCAGCCCCAGACATAGATATGGATGAGGTTGCTGGTAGCGGTGGGACTGATGAGTCCGATTGTGAACCAGATTCCAACGCCGCTGACGGCTCCGAAGACGACCGTGAGCAACACAAAAAAGCGAGTATGGTACTTCAACCAGGTGAGGAGTTGCGCATCATTGTTGCGACGGGCCTTGCGCTCCGTAAGAATCAGAAACAACCCACCGCCGACGGCGAAGTGAGAGACGAAAACGTGTAGGCCAGCCACCAGCGCCATGAGCAACCCAGCGCCAAAGGCCACATCCCAAACCGGATAATTCATACTTGTTCCCTCTGCCGATACATGCGCACCAATTCCCTCTCCTTTTTGTACTCCAAACCACAGAAATTGTATCCGCATAAACGATTGCTTATGGCCATGCTGTCCGATATTCGGTCAGGCGTGCTGCGGTCGCATAGCGGGTGCAGGAAGGAGGACCAGGGAGGGACGAAGATACTCTACACGCAGCGGTTGGGCGACGAGTTGCACGACGTTCGAGGGCCTGAAATCATTGAGTGACAAGATGGCAGACAGGGCACAGATTGGGAATGAACCGGCGGGGGCAGGCATTGTGTGTGCACCCAAGCCGCGCAGCGCAGTGCTGTGGCTACAGGGTGTGACGCTGGTTTGGATGCTGGTGGAGTTGGGCGTCTCTGTATACGCGGCGGAAACGGCGCACAGCCCCGCGATGTTGGCCTTCGGCTCCGATAGCCTGGTCGAACTGCTGTCCGCGACGGTTGTGCTGCTGCAGTGGGTTCCGGGCATGCGGCTCTCGGAACGAAGGGCCGGTCGCGCAGCTGGAGTTCTGCTGTTTGTACTGGCCTTTGTGGTTGCGGCGATTGCTGTATCTTCGTTCGCGCTGCAATGGCGCCCTGAGACGAGTCGCGCAGGGATTGCCATCACACTGGCGGCCCTGATTGCCATGCCTGTTCTGGCTTGGCTGAAGCGCCGCGAGGCACTCCATAGCAGGAATGCAGCTCTGGCCGCAGATGCAGTGCAGTCAGCAACTTGCGCGACAATTGCACTGATCGCGCTGGTAGGGCTTGCTGTGAATGCGGCCTTCCATATTGCATGGTTCGATAGCCTGGCGGCGCTGGCAATCCTTCCTCTCCTTATTAAGGAAGGCCGATCTGCGTGGCAAAGCCATGGGTGCGGATGCTGCTGAGTACCCAGGCTGCAACTACTTAATCCCCACAATTGGTGTACATGAAGGCGCTGTGATAGCGGTCACGGTTTGAAATTCTGTGCGGCATTAGAGTCGATATGTGGTTATCGGTATGAATATATCGAATACGTTACAGGTCAACCGCCCCGCCGTGCAGCCGATCCCGCAGCCCAGCCTTAAGCGACTGCCGCAGTACCACCATTATTTAGTGGACATGGAGACTAAGGGGATCACCCGAATCTCGTGCAGCGCGATTGGCCGCGACCTGGGATTAGTCCCGGTGCAAGTGCGCAAGGACCTACAGTACACAGGGATCATCGGCAAGCCAAAGACTGGCTACTCGGTGAGCGAACTGATCCAGGCGATCGAAAAATTTCTTGGCTGGAACAACGTGAATGAGGCGTTTCTGGTTGGTGTGGGGAACCTGGGAACGGCGCTTCTGGGCCATGAACGGTTCTCCAAGTTCGGATTACGGATTGTAGCAGCGTTCGATACAGACCCTGCCAAGATAGGGCAATGGATTCACCAAAAGGCGGTATTGCCGCTGGATAAACTGGCCGACCTGGCACCGCGGATGAACATCCTTCTGGGGATTATCACGACCCCTGCTGAAGCGGCACAGGCGGTGGCCGATGAGATGGTGAAGGGGTGCATTCAGGCAATCTGGAACTTTGCGCCGGTAAAACTGAAGGTTCCCGAACACATCATTGTGCACAACGAAGATCTTTACTCGACGCTTGCCTCGCTTTCCTGGAAGCTGGCGCGGCGATTGGGAGTGACCGTGCAAGAGAAGCAAGAGAAGGAGGCTGTTTGATGGCGACCATGCCTGTAGTGGTTGATCGTGCGCAGAAGTTTGAAAAGGTGTGCAACATATTGGACCGCTATGCACGCCGCGCGTCGGGGCTGATCCCGATACTGCAAGCGATTCAACATGAATATCAGTACCTACCGGAAGAAGTGCTGACGTATGTAGCTACATCGCTGGATATTCCCGCGGCGCGGGTGTTTGGCGTGGCTACGTTCTATGCGCATTTTGCACTGGTGCCGAAGGGGAAGCACGTGATCCGGGTATGCGACGGTACAGCCTGCCATGTGAAACAGA
>CAIZFH010000276.1 GCA_903932155.1 uncultured Granulicella sp.
CCAGCAAACACCGCCGTTAAACTATCAACAATAGATTGAGCGATAGCGTCTCTTAGGTTTTGATTATTTATAGGTATGTCAACGGAGCTCCCATTAGACATGATGGTGGTTTTCCATCCATCTTCTAGGTCAAGAGTTACACCATTAGATACAACCGTGCCGCCAAAGCCACTGCCCTTCACCCTGACCAATCCCGAGACCGAGGTATACGGATACCCGTTCAACGAGTCGGTGGTGATTAACAACACCCTCCCCGTCAGCGGCTCCATGGTATTCTCCGTCGGCGCCCAGACGCTCTGTACCACCCCAGTGTCCTTCTCAACCGCGGGCGCCACCATCACATGCAATGCAGCGGAGTCAGGCCTGGCCGTCGGCACCTACACGGTCAACTTCACCTTCACCTCCACCAACTCGTTCTACAGTTCGGTCACCGGAACCACGACCCTTCAGGTCACGAGGGCGCCCCTCACCGTCACGCCCAATAACTTCTCGCGCCCCTACGGCACGGCCAATCCCACCCTAACCGGCACACTCACCGGCGCGGTGAATGGCGACGTCTTCAATGTCTCGTACTCCACCACGGCCACCATCACCTCGCCCGTCGGGACTTACCCCATCACAGCAACCCTCACCCCGGTCGGCACGGCCAACCTCAACAACTACACGTTGACCAACAACACCGGTACCCTCACCATTACCCAGTCCGGCTCCGGTGGCAGCGGCGGGCTGGTGGTCAACGTCAATTGCACCACGCGTCCGTATGGCCAGCTCAATCCCACATTCACCGGCACCGTCACTGGTCTGTTGAATGGTGACACGGTCACCGTCACCTACTCCACCACGGCAACCCAGTTTTCTCCCGTTGGCAACTACACCATCACTGCGGTCGTCTCCGGCGCAGCCGCTGCCAACTACGTCGTCACCGTCAATACCTGCACGCTTGGCATTACGCCTGCGGGAACCGGCGGTACCACTGGCCTCACAGTCAACGTGAATAGCACCTCGCGCCCGTACGGCACGCCCAATCCCACCTTTACGGGAACCGTGACCGGCCTGCTCAATGGCGACACCGTTACCGTCACCTACTCCACCACGGCGACGATTACTTCTCCCGTCGGCACTTATCCCATCACCGCAACCGTCTCCGGAGCCGCCGCCGCCAACTACGTCATTACCGTGCATCCCGGCACTCTGACCATCACCGCCGCCGGTGCCCCGCTGATAGTCACCGTCAATAACGCCTCGCGCCCATACGGTGCCGCCAATCCCGCATTTACCAGTTCCATCAGTGGAGCGCTCAACGGCGATACATTCACCATCAACTACTCCACGGTGGCAACGCCCGCTTCACTGCCCGGTAATTACGCCATCAACGCAACCGTCTCCGGAGCCGCCGCCTCTAACTACAACATCACCGTGGTTCCCGGCACGCTTACAGTCACGCCAACCGCGCCGCTGGTGGTCACGGTCAATAACGCCAGCCGCCCGTACGGCCAGCTCAACCCAACCTTTACAAGCACCATCAGCGGAGCGCTTAACGGCGACACCTTCACCGTCACTTACTCCACCACCGCGGCCCAGTTCTCGCCCGTAGGCAACTACCCCATCACCGCAACTGTCTCCGGAGCCGCCGCCGCCAACTACGCCATCACCGTGGTCCCCGGCACGCTCACCGTCACTCCCGCCGCCGCGCCGCTGATCGTCACCGTCTTTAACGCCTCGCGTCCCTACGGTACGCCCAATCCCGCCTTCACTAGCACCATCAGCGGAGCGCTCAATGGCGACACATTCACCGTCACCTACTCCACCACGGCCTCCATCACCTCTCCCGTAGGCGCATACCCCATCAACATTACCCTGTCTGGCCCGGCCGCCGCCAACTACACCATCGTCGTGAATCCGGGCACTCTCATCGTCACCACCGCGATTACCCCCTTGGTGGTAACGGTGTCGAACGCCACGCGCCACTACGGTACCGCTAATCCCACCTTCACAGGCACCATCACCGGCCTGCTCAATGGAGACTCGGTGCTGGTCGCCTTCTCCACGCCGGCAACTATTACGTCGCCCGTGGGCACCTACGCCATCAACGCGACTGTCACCGGAGCCTCCGCGGCCAACTACAACATCACGGTAGTTCCAGGCATACTCACCGTTACCACCGCCACCGCGCCTCTGGTGGTTACAGTGAATAACGCCACCCGTCCCTACGGCCAGGCCAATCCAGCCTTCACCGGCAGTGTCAGTGGCGCGATCAACGGCGACACATTTACCGTTACCTACTCCACCCCGGCAACCGTAACTTCTCCCGTCGGCACGTACCCCATCAACGCAACCGTCACAGGAGCGGCCGCTGCCAACTACAACATCACCGTAGTTCCTGGCACGCTCACCATCACTCCCGCGGGAACGGGAGGCACCGCGGGGTTGGTGATCACAGTCAATAACGCGTCGCGGCCCTACAACACGGCCAATCCCACATTCACCGGCACCCTCAGCGGTCTGCTCAACGGCGATACGGTAACCGTTACCTACTCCACCCCGGCCACCATCACCTCTCCCGTCGGAAATTATCCCATCACCGCAACGGTCTCCGGCACGGCCGCCGCAAACTACACCATTACCGTCAACCCAGGCACACTCTCCATCACTCCCACGAACACGGCGCTGGTGGTTACGGTGAATAACGCCACGCGTCCCTATGGCACCGCCAACCCAACCTTCACCAGTACCATCTCAGGCGCGCTCAACGGAGACACTTTCACCGTCACTTACTCCACCGCAGCAACGATTGCGTCTCCCGTCGGAACTTACACCATCAACGCCACCGTCAGCGGCGCCAATATCGCCAATTACATCGTGACCGTTGTGCCTGGCACCCTGACCATCACCACCGCCGCCGCACCGCTGGTGGTCACTGTCAATAACGCCAACCGCCCGTTCAACACTGCCAACCCAACCTTCACCAGCGCCATCGCCGGCGCGCTCAACGGAGACACCTTTACCGTCACCTACTCAACCACGGCGACCATCGCCTCACCCGTCGGTGCCTATCCCATCAACGCCACCGTCACTGGTGCCAACCTCGCCAACTATCCTACCGTCACCGTGGTTCCCGGCACGCTCACCATCACGCCCATCGCGACGGCCACCACCGTCATCACCTCCGCGTCTCCCGTCTTCGAAGGCACCAGCGTCACCTTCACCGCCACCGTCACCTACGCCGGCGGTTTGGTTACGGCTACCACCGTCAACTTCTATAACGGAACAATCCTGCTTGGCTCGGGTACGCTGAACTCCTCCGGCATAGCGACCTACACCACATCCACGCTGCCGGTCGGTAGTCTCACCATTACGGCAACCTACCAGGCGACCGCCAACTTCGCCTCCAGCTCCGGCACGGTTCTCCAGGTGATCAACCCCGGCGGCTTCACCGTCGCCGCGGTTCCCCCCCAATCAGTTCATCCGCGGCTCCGGATCCACCATGTATGCCATCTCAGTTAGCTCCGTCCAGAGCTTTACCGGCCCGGTCTCGCTCACCTGCTCTGGTCTCCCGGCGGATGCCACTTGCAGCTTCGCCAACCCAACCGTCACTCTGACCGCCGGCGGCACCGCCAGTACCACGTTGACCGTCGTCAATACGGAGGCAGATGCGCGGCTGGCTCGTCCCGCGCTCCCCAGCGCCCCACATAGCAAGTCCACCGGCCTCTCGCCCATTGCCTTCGCCGCCGCCTTCCCCTTCGGTATGGGAGCATTCCTCCTCGGCCTGGCCCGCCGCCGTAACAAAGGCATGAAGCTCGGCTTCGCTTCCGCCACCCGCTCGCCCAGAATCCGCTTGCTGCTCGTTCTGCTCTGCGCCGCCGGTATTGTCAGCCTGGCCGGCTGCGCCTGTTTGTCCAGCGTCTATCAGGTCTACACCATCCCCATTACAGCCACCAGTACGGTCACCGGTGCCAGTACACAAACCGCCTCGGTAACACTCACCGTCGCGCAACAGTAAAGTAGTTGGATCGATCTCATATGCAGTTATGGCAGCAGCAGTTTGAAACATTGATGTGGAGGAATACATGATGCACCGGCGCACTTCCCAGATATTCCGCGCGCTTCTGTTGGCCTCAGTCACTGCTATGCTCCCTCTCTTTTCTGCGGCCCAGGCAACTCCCGCGGGCACCACCGCACCCAGTCCTTCGCACGTCGATCTCTTTGGCGGATACTCCTACTATCGCCCCTTCAATGCATTTAGCAACTTTGGCGACACCCTCGAGGGAGCTACCTACCAACCCATTACCTGGGGAGGCATCGGCAGCGTGGCCGCATACTTCGGCACCCACCTCGGCGTGGAGTTCGAAGGAGCAGCCTCGCCCCATGGCCCCAACGATTGCTCCTACATCGCCCAGGGCGGTCCCATCGTTCGTGCCCCGTCCGGCCGCTATATCCCCTTCGTCCACCTCCTCGGCGGTGGTGTTCGAGACGGTGGCCCGCTTCTCCAGCCCTGCACTTGGGGCTATGGTGCCACCATTGGCGCTGGTTTCGATTACATACTTCCCGCTGAGTTCCTGCAGAATCGCCTCTCCATCCGCCCCATTCAGGCTGACCTGGAAATCTCCGATATCAACTTTGGAGCCAACACAGCGCCCACATTCCTCAATGGTGGAGTTGTCAAACTCACCTCATACCGCCTCAGCTCGGGGTTCGTCCTCCGCTTTGGAGGGGCAACCGAGATTATTCCCGCGGCTTATGGCTGCGTGGTGGAGCCCGTCACCGTCTTCCCAGGAGACCCCATCACAGTCACCGGTAGCGTCATCAACCTTGCTCCCGGCAAAAGGATGAAGCCCGCCTACACCTGGGCCGCCAACGGTGGCCAGATCGAAGGAGACACCGATACCGCCACCATCTCCACCGTCGGCCTCGACGCGGGCGACTACACCGTCACCGGACACGTCAGCGAAGGCTTCCGCGCCGACGAGCATGCCGACTGCGCCGCCAGCTTCCGCATCCAGGCCTTCGATCCGCCAACCATCTCCTGCTCGGCCAACCCCAGCAGCGTCCTCCCCGGCGGTACCTCCACTATTACCTCCGAGGGCCGCAGCCCGCAGAACAGGCCCCTCAGCTACTCCTATACCACCACTGCCGGTCAGATCGGCGGCAATGCCACCACCGGAACGCTCTCCACGGCAGACGTCAGTCCAGGCACCATCACCGTCACATGCAATGTGGTGGACGACCTCGGCAAAACCGCCACCTCCACCTCCACCGTCACCGTGGTCGCACCGCCGCCGCCGCCCGCGCCCGCCTCGCACAGCCTCTGCTCCATCTCCTTCGACCGCGACCGCAAACGCCCCGTCCGTGTCGACAACGAGGCCAAGGGTTGCCTCGACGACATAGCGCTGGAGATGAACCGAGAGTCCGATGCCACCCTGGTCGTCGTCGGTAACCACGATCCCCAGGAATCGCCCGAGGCGTCCGCGCAACGCTCCCTCAACGTCAAGCTCTACCTCACCACGGAGAAGGGCATCGACGCCAATCGCATCGAACTCCGCACCGGAGAGTCCACCGGGCGCACCGCAGACAACATCCTCGTCCCGCGTGGCGCTACCTGGAATCCCGGCGGAACCACCAGCTTCGATCCAACCAAAGTCACCACAACCGGCGAGCCCTACGCCAAGCCGCCGCGCTAGAAACGGGTGCACCATGTCTCGCTTCTGAGACATGGGATTATGGGCGGTGGCCCGCCAATTGTAAAAATGCCTTAGCGGGCGAAGTCCTTGCCGCGGACCAGCGCGACGACGGCTGCGAGCGCGGCGGCCCATTCCTTCCATGCAGCCTGTAGATTGGGACCGAGTGTCTTGACGTACAGGCTCACCGAAAAGCCTTCGCGCGGTTCTTCCAGATCGAGCAGCGCAGGGCGCAGCACGCATTCGAGCGCGGCCCAGGGACGGTCAATGAGAGCAGCCATGCGCGTGAGGCTGCGCAGCATCTGCTCTTGCCGGTGGAACGAACTGAAGAGCGAATGGTCGCGCCAGATGAGGTCGATGTAGCTGGCGAATCCCGCGGGTGCGTCGGTGGGTGTCACGTCGAGGTTCAGATGCAACTGCGCCAACTCCTCGCCGTCGAGCGGCCATGCGTCACACTTAGCGGTGAAGACGGGAGAACGCGTTGCATTCAGCGCGCGCAACGCCTGCATCAGCGGAGGATGCTGTTCCGCCTCGGGGACTGCGTCGAAG
Organism: uncultured Granulicella sp.; assembly: GCA_903932155.1. GTDB lineage: Bacteria > Acidobacteriota > Terriglobia > Terriglobales > Acidobacteriaceae > Edaphobacter. The sequence continues at coordinate 6,225 of CAIZFH010000276.1, forward strand.
TCGCGTGGGATGGAGCGCAGATCGACGAAGGCTGACATCCCGTCGGGGTCGTGCCACGGGACGACGAGGATGGGGTCGTCGGCAGCGCATTCGGCAGTCCACTCGGCAAGCATAGTTCGATCATACTAAGCCGCGAGGTGTGGTCATCCCAGAGGCGGGGGTACGCTTGGGGCGACATTACTCGCGATGGTCTTCCCCTCGGCGAGAGCGACGTAATAGAGCACTACAAGTTGAACTCCAGGAATTACGGTAAGCAGACTGAGCGCAGGTTCAACGCCTGCCTTTTTGAATATCATCCAGTAGGCCGGGACCTTGAGAGGGAAAATTGCGAGGAAGATAAAACAAATGATTAGCAGGTGCATCGGCTGAAAAAGTTCGCCCATTGGAACCTCGATGGATATGGATTCCGTCCCATCGTAGGCCTCGAGTTGCGCACTGTACACAAAATACAGATGTTGCTGGCCGGCAATCGCCGGAGGGGGGATTTCTAAGTTGAGGGTTGCGCGAGCTTCAGGCGTGATCGAGGGCGAAGCGGAGCAATGTAGTTTCGGCCCAGTAGCCATCGTCTCCGTTGCCGCGACCGGGCTTTGCGAGGAACGCGCAATGACCGCCGTGTTTGGATTCAAGGAAGGTAATGAACGGGTTTGCCTGCAACGCGGATCGGGTCTGCGGCGTGATGAGAACGAAGGGATCGTCAAGCGCATGCAGCACCAGTGTAGGTACACGGATACGATCCACAACGCGCGCGGCGGATGCGCGGAAGTAGTAGTCGTCCGCGGATGCGAAGCCGGAGTAGAGCGCGGTGATGCGTTCGTCGTACTGGCGCAGGGAGCGGACGCCGGCGACGAGCCTGGGATTGTAGGCGCGCGGAAACAGGCTCGCCTTGAGCCGGAAGCGCTTGATCATGCGGCGCAGGAAACGCCGCTCGTAGAGCCGGTTTACAGGCCGGTGCAAAGCGTCGGCGGTGGGCCCAAGATCGATGGACGGCGAGACGGCGACGACCGAATGCAAGGAGCGCGGAGCGTCGGCGCCGAGTTCGCCGGCCAGCTTGAGCACCAGGTTTCCGCCCATCGAATATCCGACCAGCGCAACTCTCTTCAGGCCCTCGCGCTGGATGAAGTGGCGCAGTACGGCTCCGACATCGCAGGAGAGCCCGGAGTGGTAGAGCGTGGGCGATAGCCGCTCCGTACCGCCGCAGTTGCGCATGTTCATGCGGATGATGTTGGCGCCCGCGCGCCACATCTTGTTGGCGTTGCCCACCACATACTGCGACTCCGACGAACCCTCCAGGCCATGCACCAGAACCACCGTCAGGCGCTCGGCACGCACCGAGGCCGGATGCCAATGACATTCGCACAGTACGTTGCCGGCGATCTGCGAGTCGCTGCCGGGAGAGACCTCCACCAACTCCGGCACCGCTTCTGGCAGGGCGTTCGCACGCGGCAGAAAGTTGCCGGCGATGGTCTGCAGGTGGCCGTTGTTCAGCAAGAACCGCGGATGAAAAGAGGGCGCTTCAAACCGAGCCGGTGCGACCGCTTGCAGTGCGCTGGCATCGGATTCGCTGGACGCGGAGACCGATTCGCACTCGGAGATTGCCTGCGCCACACTGCTCGACGGAGCAAAGACTCTTGTGCCGTTCATCGCTTCCCTGGTGTGGCCGCGCAGGCACTGGCCGTAGCGAAAGCTGCGACCGATGCCGCATCAAGAGCTATGAGAGGGATGGCAGCGAACGCGTGCGTGGGTTTGAACGACTGAATCAAGTTTGACTGGGACCTGAGGACCTGCGCCAACGTGCGGGCTCGATCAGATGATTTTGGGGCGGCTACTGGGGTTCGAACCCAGGACATCCGCTGCCACAGAGCGGCGTTCTGCCACTGAACTATAACCGCCACACAACTTGATTATAGCATCGTCGAGCTTGCAGTAAATTGCCCCGATATTGGAGCGGGTGCGGATGGCTGGACTGGCTCTGTAAACGATCACGGGGTAGTAACGGGCTATTACGTTGCTTCGAGTACGGTAAGATTGAAGCAGTCGGGGCGTGGCGCAGCCTGGTAGCGCACCTGCTTTGGGAGCAGGGGGTCGTCAGTTCGAATCTGACCGCCCCGACCATTGAAAATGCAGACCAAATCGAGCTTTTCGCACCCAGCGAAAAGCTCGCCGGTGTCGATTTTGAGGGCGGGGAAAAATTCCGCCCCCGCCACGCCGTAGATACCCGGTATCTACCACCGGCGACGCCGGGCCGCTTTACCGGCGCGGGTCAGCCAGCGATGGTTTTCCGAGGCTATTGCTCCGACCTCCTTCCGCTTCGCTCCAGTCGGTCTCCGCAGAGCATCCCAGTCCCCGCAATCCCCTTGATTCTCCTAGTCCAGAAGGCTCCGTACACGGCTGTCTCCTGCACACACCCACCTGGGGGTAAAGGGGGAGTTATCTACCCGTAGATGCATCGGTTGGGAGACCACGAGCCTACGCCCATCCGCTTTATGCGATCTAAACTCGCTTCGTCATCTCGACGCCGCCGCCGGGGCCTCACATCTCGCTCTTGAGATATGAGTTCTGACCTCAACCTACCACCGGCGGGTGGCTCACCCTTGATCGGTCGATACACTTCGGGTGCCCCATCCTTCGCGTATTTGTACTATGCGAAAGGGTGGGAGACCACAAACTGCTTTTCCGTTGTAGTATTTGAGTGCCATGCCCAGGGGCCTTGTTCGCTATCAGAAATCCGGCAACTTTCACTTCATCACTTTCAGTTGTTATCGAAGGCAACCGCTGCTGAATCGAGTTGCGGCTTACCGAGTCTTCGAGCATGAGTTGGAAGCCGTACGTCTTAGCTACGGATTCGTTGTTGCCGGATATGTGTTGATGCCCGAGCATGTTCATCTTCTAGTGGGCGAACCATTGGCTTCGTCCTTGTCTGTCGCCTTGCAGGTTCTCAAACAGAACATCTCACGAAAATTGATGCAACAGGGGGATGTACGCTTCTGGCAACGGCGCTATTACGATTTCAACGTTCATTCCGAGTTCAAGCGGCTGGAGAAGTTGAGTTACATGCACCACAATCCGGTGCGGCGAGGCCTGGTGACGAAACCGGAGGACTGGCCCTGGTCGAGTTATGTGCATTATGCGATGGGTAGAATGGGTGCGGTCGAAATTGAGTCGGAATGGACAGCACGAAGACGAGAAGCAAATACGTTGCTGCTCAGTGGACATATGTAACTCCCACCCTTCGCAAAAAGCGCGAAGGATGGGGCACCCAATGTTTTGAGGTTAAGGATGAGAATACACTAAAAGGGTGAGCCACCCGCCTTGGCGAGTGGCAATCTTCTGAGAATTGCTGGCCGCGCGAATCCCTATGTTGCGGGGGCGCTCTTCGCAAACGATGTGGGAATGATTAGCTATGACACTTACCAGTGCTACCAGAAACAGTGAGGATCGCAATGCCAAAAAGCCTAGAAGAGCAGGTCGTATCAGTTCTCGCACGGAGGAGTGGTCTTGGGGAGGAAAAGGTGACGCCGGAAGCTCGTCTGGTTGAGGACCTGAAACTGGACGGAGATGATGCCGTGGACGCGCTGCTAGAGATATCCAAGAAGTTTTCGATGGATGTCTCCGGCTTCGACTCGTCGCGCTACTTCCGGTCTGAGCCTACTCTGCTGTCCCTGCTTCCGTTCCTGCCCTCTCAGAAGAAGCGTGCTGAACCGAAGCAGCCACTCACTGTAGGTGCGTTGATCGACGCTGCGCGTAACGGTAGGCTGCAATCTCCATAACTGTCCCTCGCCAAAGTGTGCTGTACCTCACCAAAATTCATTCCGGGCGCAAAACGGACGTTACTAATGAGTTCAGAGGCGGGTGCCCCATCCTTCGCGCTTTTTGCGAAGGGTGGGAGTTACCGAACTCCACTTAGCAGCATCTTGTTTGCGTCTCGTCTTCGTGCCGTGCATTCCGACTCAATCTCAATCGCACCCATTCTATCCCCGGTCTTTTGTTGGAATCTCAAATAAGACTTTTCACAACCCTCCTCAACCCCGAGCCTCCGCCCTTGCCTATTCTCTGATCCCTGCTCCCTGACCACTGTTTTTCTTGTCAAGGGGCTCGACCCTCAAGAATGCCCCTAACCATTTCCAAACAAACCACTTAATAGTTAAAAATAGTTGGCATAGTAGTTATGCTCCAACCCGTATCATTTAAATATGGGGAATAACAGGCACGGATGCGCATCACACTCTCGAAGGAGACAAAGAGGAAAATAATCGTAATAACTCATTTATTTTGTTTATATTACAAATAAGCCATTTAGAATGTATATCTTGAAAATTAAGTTGTATGTTTTGTTGATTATACGAAAAACAGGGGGAGGGGGGAGGGTGAACAAAGTGCTAATAGCTGCCGGCGAAGATGGCTTTGAGTTTGGCGCGCAGGCCCTGTTCTTCGCTGGCGCGGCGTACCTGGGTGCGGTGGGTGTAGAGAAGCATGCCGATGGCGACGGCAAACTCCGGCCGAGCCAGTTCGGCGGGCATGCGCGAGAGTGGCACCGGCGATCCGATGCGGGTGGGCACGCGCAGAAGGCTCTCGGCGTTGTCCAGCAGCCCGGCCAGCTGTGCTCCGCCGCCGGTGATCACGCATCCCGCGCCCAGGGCCTCCAGCACTCCGCCTTGGCGCAGGTTGTCGCGCAGCATGGTAAAGAGTTCGCGGGCGCGTGGCTCCAGAATCTCCGCCAAAAATCTCTGCCGCACCAGTCGCGCGGGCGGGCCGTCTCCGCTCAGCGAGCCGGTGGCCAGGTTCGACCCGACCTCGATCTCGTTGGACTGCGGCACCGCAGTGACGACGCAGTTTCCGTACACCCGCTTCAGCTCCTCCGCCTCTTCCACCGACACATGCAGGCCCACCGCAAGATCGTTGGTGAAGTGGTCGCCGCCGATCGGCAGCACCGCAGTGTGCGCAATCGATCCCTCGAAAAAGACCGCAAGCTCCGTGGTGCTGGAGCCGATGTCGACCAGGCAGACGCCCAGCTCGCGCTCGTCGGCAGAGAGCACAGCCTCGGCCGCTGCAATCCCCTCATAGATGGTGTCGCCCACCTCCAGCCCAGCGCGGTTGGCGCAGGTCACCACGCTCTGCGCCACGCCGCCGGAGCAGGTGGAGAGATGCAGGTTCACCTCCAGCTTGTTGCCCACCATGCCGATAGGATCGTGAATCCCCGCCTGGTCGTCGAGGATGAACTCCTGCGGCAACAGGTGCAGCACCTCGCGATCCGGTGGCAGCGCAACGGAGCGCGCGCGGTCTACCGCGGCACGCACCTCATCGCGCGTAATCTCGCGCATGCGGCTGCCCATCGAGATTCCGCCGCGGCTGTTTACCCCGCGCACATGAGTCCCGCCAATGCCGACGACAACATGCTCAATGTCGCAGCGCGCCACGCGTTCCGCAGTCAGCGCAGCCTTGTTGATAGCTTCTGCCGCCGGGCCCAGTTCGGCGATCAGCCCCTTGCGCATGCCGCGCGACGTCTCAATCCCGTGTCCGCGATAGCGCAGTACGCCATCCTGCAGCTCCGCCACCAACACGCAGATCTTACTGCTGCCCGCGTCCAGTACGGTGATCAGATTCTCTTGCCGGGGATTCATCGTGCATCCCCCTGCATGGCCACGGCAGCAGCAGTCGGCTTGCCCGGTGTTCGCTTTGCAGCAACCAGGCTCTTCGACTTCGCGGCCAGTGCAGGACCGGTGGCATTGGCCGCCGTCTTTTGCGCCACCGGCGTTGCGCTACCCGCGGTCGCTGTACTCGCAGTTCCTGCCGAAGCCACTTCACTGGCCGCTGCTGCTGTCGAACCAGGCTGCATCTCCAACACTACCTGCTGCTCATAGCGCAGATCCACCGAAGCCAGCCTGGGATACTGTGTCCGCCACTCCGTCAGGTGCTGCTCGTACTGGCGATACCGCTCCAGATATTTGCCGTCGCCGAAGTGCACCAGAATATCCGAGCCAGCGGACGCCGCATTCGCGCCACCGGATGTAGCATCGGGAAGAATCGCCTTCACGTCCTCCGGGTTCGACACATCTACTTCGCTCAGTAGTTGCGATATCTTCTCCCCGCCGCCGTCCAGGGCCGCCACAAAACCAAGATATATCTTCATGCGTGCCGAGCGCACCGAGAGAGGATCGGAGGCCGCGATCCCGGTCAGTACAGGGAACGAGTAGTGCGGAGTATTGCGCGCAACTGCCTCGCTCGAGTCGTCCGCGTTCGCACCCGACAGGTCTGGACCAGGCATATTGAGCAGCACGCCGTTTGCATCCACCAGGCCAATCTCCGAGCCCTGGCGAACGAAGGCCACAGGCGTCCGCTCCACAATTGCCACCCGCACGCGGTTAGGCAGCAGCCGCATTACCGTGGCGTGCTCCACCCAGGGCAGCCGCTCCAGTTCGGCTCGGCGTTGGGAGAGCGGTATGTTGAAGATGTTGCGCTCCACGTCCTCGCCGAAGACGCTGAGCAGTTGCGCGCGCGATAGCAGGCTGTTGCCCGCAATCTGGATGGACGGTGAGCCGGAGACCACGAAATGCTCATCGTGCAGCAGGAAGCTATGCACCGCCAGCGCCGCTACAGTGCCCACCACGGCAAGCAGCAGCAGGCCGCAGCTGATGGCGATCCGCCCCCACAGCGTCTTGGGCAGCAGGCCCCCATGGAAGCTCAGGTGAACTCGCGGCCGCGTCGATTGCCGCTCGAACTCGCTCTCCGTATCGATGTCGTCGGAGGTTCCGTTGGCGTACGAAGAGTCGTGTCGCAAGGGCATCTCGGTCCTCAGCGCTCGCCGCCTTCCCTCCTGAAATCTGGCGTCCATAGACGCACGATCCTGCTCCGGCGCATCCAGCACCGCCGTGTCACCCCTCGTAAACAGATTGCCTGATCGCAAGCCCTGAGCAAGGGTCGCGAGGAATCGCCAGTCCCAATCATACCGCGCAGCCCGTGCGCGTACCCCTCTAAGTTTGGGGAGTACCCGCGAAGCAACCGCCCGAAATCAGCTTGACACAAACTCTTGCGCCGATATTGCCTGTCGCGACAAGTGTGGCTCACTGCAAATTGTCGATGGGCCTTTCGACGTGGTCGACAACCAGTATGTCTACCGGAGCCTCCGTGGTGACCAGCATCAACCCGAGTTGTTTCTGCAGCGCCTCCTGAAACGACGTAACCTGCATGTCGGGATCGGTCTCCACTTCGGTGTTGGTCGGCAGATACGCCTCTGGCGTGAACTCCAGCGAGAAATCGACGCTCTCTTTAAGCCCGGTCTTGTCGATCACGGGGCGGTCCAGATCGCCGATCGTTGGAAGATACATCGCCAGCACCGGCAGAGGCATATTGCGCGAGCCAGTCAGCTTGACATGGTTCTCCTGCGGGATCGTCATCAGTGACTTGTCCAGGCATAGCGGCGGAAAAATATCCTTTGCCCCAGAACTTTTTGCCGTGGCCCCCTTTGCCGCGGGGTCTTTGCCCGACTGGGCAATGCCGCACGTGGCCGTGTGCATATGCAGTCTGGGCCCCATCTTTCCCGCCTTGATCTGCGAGAGCAGATAGACGGGAACCGTCCGCGTCTCGAAGTGGGCCTGTAAGCCGAAGCGCTCCGTCAGCAGCGATTGCAACATCAGCCGCACCTGGTCTTTGGTTGGTCTGCGTGGCGCGCGCGCCTGAATCTCGTACGAATCCGTCAGCACCCACTTGGGTAGCGGAGCCAGCAGGGCGCGCATCTGCGCATCGGTGAACCACTGTTTGTAGGCAAACTGTATGTAGACGATCAGCGGAAAGTCGGCGTGGAAGTTGCCGTCGGTGGGAGGCATGCCGTCGTCGACGCTCAACGCGAAGCTGGGCTGTTTGAACGTGCCGGAGGTGTCCTTCCGAATGGAGACGAGGCTAAACTTCATCGTGCTGCCTGCGGCAATCTCCCATTGCGGCAGCGCGGGCGTCGCCGGTGTATCTGCCTGGGCATCGGCGAGCAAAGGCACTGCCAGCATCATCGCCAACAGAATCGTGACCGCCAACCTCACGCTACCCGTCGTTGATGACCACTTCATGCGTCCATCCTCCGCGCTATCGGGCTGCGTCCTTCGCGCCCAGCGCCTCCAGCAGCAGCGCCCCCGCCTGCGAGACGCTGCCCGCGCCCAGCGTCAGAATCACATCCCCCTCGCGAGCGGATTGAGCCAGCGCGGCCACGCCAGCGGCCATCGACTCCGCGTACTCCACGCCGCTTGCTACTGTGCCCGTCCGCCGGATTGCCTGAACCAGCGACGGCGCATTGACCCCAGGGATCGGCTGTTCGCTGGCCGCGTATATGTCCAGCACTCGAAGCGTATCCGCATCCGCAAACGCCCGTGCAAACTCCGGTTGCAGGTCGCGCGTCCGCGTGTAGCGATGCGGCTGGAAGAGCACATGCACGCGCGCATAGCCCGCATCGCGAGCGGCCCGCAGCGTAGCCAGAATCTCCGTCGGATGATGTCCATAGTCGTCCACCACGGTCACGCCGCGCACCGTCCCCTTGATCTGGAAGCGCCGGTCAACTCCGCGGTAGCTGGCCAGACCCGCCGCAATTCCCTCTGCCGGCACGCCAAGCTGCACCCCAATGGCAATCGCCGCCGTCGCATTCAATACATTGTGCCGCCCAGGAACATGCAGCGTAAACGGCCCCAGCACATGCCCGCGGCAGTTCACCTCAAACTGCCAATGTCCTGCCTGCTTTTCCATAAGACGCAATCGAAAGTCCGCGCCATCCGATTCGCCATAGGTATACACGCGGTGGCGCACACGTGGCAGCACGCCGCGCAGCAGAGCATCGTCCAGGCACGCCGTCGTCGCTCCATAGAACGGCACGCGGTCCATGAACTCCACAAACGCCCCCTCCACATCGGCCATATCGCGATAGCAGTCCATATGCTCGCGGTCCAGGTTCGTCACCACGGCCAGCACAGGCGACAGCTTCAAAAAGCTGCGGTCGCTCTCGTCCGCCTCGGCCACCAGATACTGCGAGCTGCCCAGCCGCGCATTCGATCCCAGCGCATCCACGCGTCCGCCTACCACCACCGTCGGATCCAGATTGCCCACGCCGCCGCCCGCGCCCAGCACCGCCGCAATCATCGAGGTCGTCGTCGTCTTGCCGTGCATCCCGGCCACCGCGATGCCGTACTTGAGGCGCATGAGTTCGGCGAGCATCTCCGCGCGCTGGATCACGGGAGTCTTGTGCGCCCGAGCCTCCGCAACCTCGGGATTGTCCCCCGGAACCGCCGAACTGGTCACCACCACGTCGCAGTTCGCTGCATTCGCCGCCGCATGACCGGTATAGATCGTTGCGCCCAGCCCCGCCAAACGGTCCGTCGCTGCCGTGCGACGCAGGTCCGAGCCCGACACCGCATACCCCATCGTCAGCAGAATCTCCGCGATCCCGCTCATGCCGATGCCGCCGATGCCGATGAAGTGGATACGGTGCGACGGAGCGAACAGAAAATGTCCAGGCAATGCCATGCGGTCCACGCTCTCCTTGGGGCGCTGTTAGGAATCATCCGTCGCGCCCGAACTTCACTCTATCAGCCTTTCGCCCGCTCGCTGCCTGTTGACCCTGGGCAAGCCGCTCCATCCGTCATTCCAACTCCTCGCATGGCGAAGGTCATCCCGTTCCCCTCGCATGCTGAGTTCCCCCCTGCCGCTCCGCAACGCCATCTTGCTCTATATAAAGTGGACCGCAGGTCCGTTCTGCCACGCATGTAATCCCTTGCGCACAAGGTTGCAAGCCACCCGGCTGCCCACTAGCCGCAACAAGCTGCAACACCAGCTCCCCTGTGTCTCGTAAAGTAATGAATAAAAATAACATAAACCTCGGCGCGCGCACTGCCACTCATCTCGGAAATCACATATCTGGATGCCCCATTGTCATCCAGACAATTCCTGCCATGCCCGGTACATTCCCAGTCCCCGCAACACCTAGCCCTCTGTGCGCTTTGTCACACCACACGCCTTGAGTAGCTGGTATCATCGGCTACTGTCGGACAGTATGACGTTTCAGGAGTGCCTGGAACGCCGAATGCTAAATTCAATTTCGAATTGTGGATGAGGGAGGGATTGTGTCTGTAACTGCCTGGGTATGTTTTTTTCTTGCCGTGAGTGTGGTATCGCCCATCGTGGCGCGGATGTTTACGCGTGAGGGGATCGGATCGGACACCGGAACTACGGCGATGCAGCAGATCGCAGCCTCAATTCTGCAAACCGCCAAAGCATTCCTGGTACGTCCCTACAAAACCGTGGCGGCCATCCTATGCCTGGTGCCCACTTTCGCTTATGCCCAGCCAGAACACACCGGCGGAGGCGAGGGCAACCTGGTACTGCCGGATTTGACGACCGTAAGCTTCTTCGGCATGAACGGACATGCCCTTCTCATGATCGGATTGCTCTTCTGCGCCGGCGGCCTGTTATTCGGCATGGCGATCTATGTGCAGTTGAAGAACATGCCGGTCCATCGCACGATGCTCGAAATTTCCGAGCTGATCTATGAGACGTGCAAAACGTATCTGGTGACGCAGGGCAAGTTCATCATGCTGCTCTGGGTTTTCATCGCGGTCATCATTTCGCTGTACTTCGGCGTACTGGCACCGGTGCCAAATCACCCGATTGCGGTTACGCTCCCAATCATTTTGTTGTTTTCTCTCGTCGGCATCGCTGGCAGCTACGGGGTTGCGTGGTTCGGAATTCGCGTAAACACGTTTGCGAACTCACGAACAGCATTCGCAAGTTTGCCCGGCAAACCGTATGCAATCTCCGAGATTCCGCTGAAGGCTGGCATGAGCGTCGGCATGATGCTCATCTCGGTCGAACTGCTCATCATGCTGTTCATTCTTCTGTTCATCCCGCGTGAATATGCCGGCCCATGCTTCATTGGCTTCGCGATTGGCGAATCCCTCGGTGCCGCGGCCCTGCGCATTGCCGGCGGTATCTTCACCAAGATCGCCGACATTGGCGCCGACCTCATGAAGATCGTCTTCAACCTCCC
>CAIZFH010000277.1 GCA_903932155.1 uncultured Granulicella sp.
GATGCTCAGGCTTGCATCAAGTCCGTCTGTCTGCGCCAGGGCGACTCCTGGTTTATCAATGACTCCGCTGCCGGCACGGCGCTGAGCCTGGCAACCGCCATCAACCGCGATGCTCATCTCGGACCGATCGTTGAGGCGATGCCTATCAGCAACGTGGTTTACCTGCGCGCTAAGCTGTCGCCGGTGCTCTATACGCTGAGCTCCTCGAACTCCACTGACCTGACTGCCTCAGGCACCGCCATGTCGGGCGGCACCGCGGGCAACCTGGCTCGCTTCAGCTGCGACCTCGGACAGGTCGCCGCGCTGCCGACGTCAAACTATCCGGCTGGCTGCAAGGCCATGCTGAGCGGCGTCCTGTACGTCTCGACTCAGGCCGTGGTCGAAGCTGGCGACTGGGCGGCTGTCGCGGCTGGCGTCATACCCGACTCCGCGCTCGGCACGATCAGCACTGCCCTCAAGGTGTCGAACTCCGCGACGACTGCGGCTTCCGCGAACACCGCGTCGGCCATCGTGGCTCGCGACGGTTCCGGGAACTTCACTGCGGGTACCATCACGGCGGCTGTGACGGGCGCGGCTTCCGCGAACGTCCTGAAGGCCGGCGACACCATGAGCGGTTTGCTTGCCATCCCTGTGGCGACGCCTGTTTCCGGCGCGTGCACGACCGGCCAGTTCCAGATGGGCTCCGGAGGTATTTATTCCTGCCCCGCTGGCACGTGGGTCAAGGCCATGGCCGGTGGGACGCAGATTACCTGGACGACCTACTAAGCATCTAAGGAGCCCGGACAGAGAGCCTGAATGTCTGAAGAGCTGAAAGACTTGGAGCTGCGCAACGCGGCGCTGAAGGAGCGCCTCGGCATGCTCCACGATCTCCGCAACTCCAAGCATCAGCAGCTAGACAACTCTCTGTCCGGGCTCGCCGGGTCCCTGCAAGCGCAGGACAACATCACCTCGCTCATCCCGCTCTTCCAGTCGAATCTCTACACGCCGGTCACCCTCAACTACAATTTAATCACATTCCTCTATAAAAGCCACGGTGTGCTGCAGACCATGATTGATGAGCCGGTGCTCGACGGCTTCCGTGGCGGGGTAGACATCGTGTCCCAAGAGCTCGGTTCAGATATCGGTAAGCTCATCGACTACGCTGAGGAGCATGGCACTTGGGAAACGGTCAAGCAGTTTCTCATTTGGGGCAGGCAGTACGGCGGCTCGGCATTGATCATCAATGCCGGGCAGGATCCTAAAACCCCGCTAAACGTCGATGAGATTGACGCTGGGCACCTAGAGTTCTACGACGCAGATCGCTGGGAACTCGGCGGCGCTGCACGTCACGCCAAGAAGTTCAACTTCTACGGAAAGGAGCTTGACGCCACACGGGTTATCACCTTCTCTGGCAAGCGCGCGCCGCGGCTAATCCGCGCTCAGCTAAACGGCTGGGGCATGTCGGAGATCGAGCGTGCCGTGGAGGACTTCAACCTCTGGCTGCGCGGGCGCAATGTCCTCTACGAAATACTTGATGAGGCCAAGGTCGACGTGTACGGCATCAACGGCTATGCCGCGACCCTGGCGACTCCTGATGGCGAGTCCATTATCCGCAAGCGCATCCAGGCAGCCAATCAGATCAAGAATTTCTGCAATGCGCTGATAATGGATAAGGAGGATGAGTACAAAGTCATCCCCAACAATTTCACAGGCATGGCTGAAGTAATGAAGGAGAACCGCATTGGCATTGCGGCCGCCCTGCGCA
>CAIZFH010000278.1 GCA_903932155.1 uncultured Granulicella sp.
CTGGATGCAGAACAGGCGCAGGCAGCAAAGGCCCATGCCGATGCGGCCCGGGCACAGGCCGAGGCGGAGACAGCGGCAGCGCAGGCCAAGGCGTTGGAGGCCAACAAGAGCGCGAACGATGCGAATGCAATACGCGAAAAACTGCGGATGCAATTGAACTCCGTACTGGCAACCAGCGAGACGGCACGTGGGCTGATAGTGAATATGTCGGATGTACTGTTCGATACCGGCAAATACACACTGAAGCAGACGACCCAGATCAGCTTGGCCAAGGTTGCGGGCATTCTGGAAGCCTATCCGGGACTGAATGTGCAGGTGGAAGGCTATACCGACTCAACCGGCTCCGATGAACTCAACCAGAAGCTGTCTGAGAATCGCGCTTTGGCGGTGAAGGACTTCCTGGTATCGCAGGGCGAATCGCAGGGCAGCATCAGCTCGACGGGCTTTGGCAAGAACGATCCCGTGGCCGATAACAGTACCGTCAGCGGACGCACGCTGAACCGGCGCGTGAACCTGGTTGTCTCGGGCGATGCGATCGGTGTAGCAGAGAGCGCGACTTTGACAATCAAGTAAACAACCAACAAAATCGCAGTCATTCATCGAAGGGGCCGCTGCATGCGGCCCTTTCGATTTTCCTGTGTAGAGGCTGTGGGTTTATAAGAGAAGGATGATATCTCTCAAAGGCAAGATTGTACTGATCACCGGGGCGAGTTCTGGAATTGGCCGGGCTACGGCGTTTGCGTTTGCGGGCGCTGGTGCCCGGTTACTTCTATGCGCGCGTCGCCTGGAGCTGCTACAGGAGTTGGAAGCGCCGCTAATGAAGGCTGGCGCCGCTGCTGTTACTACCTTCCAACTGGATGTGCGGGAACGCGCGGCGGTGGATGCAGCGGTGGCGAGTCTGCCGGCGGAGTGGAGCGCCATCGCTGTACTGGTGAACAACGCCGGCTTGAGCCGCGGACTGACCAAGGTGTATGAGGACGACCCGGTGGACTGGGACGAGATGATCGACACCAATGTGAAGGGGCTGCTGGCGGTCACGCGCGCTGTGGTTCCCGGCATGGTGGTGCGGGGAGCGGGGCATGTGATCAACCTGGGCTCGACGGCCGGGCACATGACTTACGCGAACGGGGCGGTTTACTGCGCAACGAAGGCGGCGGAGATGGCGATCAGCGAGGGGCTGAAGATCGATTTGATCGGCACGGCGGTGCGGGTTACGTCGGTGGATCCTGGGATGGCGGAGACGGAGTTCAGCAAGGTGCGGTTTCGCGGCGATGACGAGCGGGCAGCGAAGGTGTACGAGAGGATCACTCCGCTGACGCCGGAGGACATTGCGGAGGCGATTCTATGGGCCGCCACGCGTCCGGCGCACGTCAACATTCAAAGCATTGTGTTAACCACAATCGACCAGGCAAACTCGATGGTCTTCCATCGACACGATTAGGCGCCTACATATGGATGGTCCAGCCGAGTTCGGCTAGTTTTTCCTCGATATCGGCCAGCGCGTTGGTCAGAGCGGTGCGCCGATGCGGGCTGGCGGTCCGTTCAGAGAGGACACGTTCGCGCTGCAATATTAGTTCCTGGCGTTTCCGGGTTTGCTCAGCATTGCGCGCGTGAGCAATGGCGGGGTCCAGCCTGGGGGCAGCGGACTGTGGTTTCTGTTTGTCTGCGGATTTTCCTTCCAAACCTTGTGGCATACGCCTATTTTACGCCGACTCGCAATTATTGCATCCAAACCTATGCCGGACGGCATGCACGAGACTGCGCGATCGGCAGCTGTACCTAGTGTGCGGGACGCGTGGATGCCTATAATCGGATCACACTAGATCGATAAAAATATGTGGGGGCAGGTTTGGCAGTCATCGTCCAGGTTGAGGACCTGCACAAGGTCTATGAAGGAAAGCAGCGCGTAGTTGCCGTGGATGGCATCGATCTGGGCGTGCGCGAGGGCGAGCTGTACGGTCTGCTGGGGCCGAACGGGGCGGGCAAGACAACGACCATCGGCATCTGCACTACCCGAGTTCTACCTACCTCAGGGCAAGTAGTGATTGCAGGCGTGGATGTGGTTCGATCCCCGGCTCTGGCCCGGCAAGCCATGGGCGTGGTGCCGCAGTTCAACACACTGGACCGCTCCTGCACGATTTACGAGAACATCCACTTTCATTGTTTATACTTCGGACTTTCGCGCGCCGAGGCGAAGCAGCGGACGAACCAGTTGCTGACGCAGTTCCATCTGACAGAGCGCGCGAACGCGTACCCCTCGCAACTCTCGGGCGGTCTTGCGCAGCGGGTGCAGATTGCGCGCGCGATTGCGCATCGGCCCAAGGTGCTGTTTCTGGATGAGCCCAGCGCAGGACTTGATCCACAGAGCCGGATTGCGATGTGGGACGCGGTGCGGCGACTGCGCGAGGAGGGCATCACTGTCGTACTGACGACGCACTATATGGAAGAGGCGGATGCGCTGTGCGACCGCGTAGCCATCATCGACCACGGCAAGATACTAGTAGAGGACACGCCAAGCGCGCTGAAGGGTTCGATCGGGGCACAGAAGGTTTACGCACTGGAACTGAGCAACCACACGGACTCGGCACCGCTGGAAGAGCAATTGAAGCAGATGCAGGGTGTGCGTGACGTGGAGTCCACGGCCAACGGAATTCATATCTTCGCCGACAATGCAGATGGATTGCTGCCGGAGATTGTGCGCGCCAGCAATCCGTATGGCCTACGCGACCTCACCATTACAGAAACCAGCCTGGAGACGGTCTTCATCCGACTCACCGGGCACGACCTTCGCGAATAGATGCGCTGGAGCAGAAACTGATGGCAGGATTGCAATCCGAGATCGACCCACCCTATACCGCGGAGGCGCTGCATCGCTCTACTACGTCTATGGGTGTGATGTACGCACGTGCCTTTGCGGGACTGTTTCTGCGCGACCTGCATGTTCTGCGTCGCGAGCTGGCCCCATTTTTGGTTCGCGTCATCATGAATCCCCTGCTGTTTCTGTTTGTCTTCACCTACATCATGCCGCACATGAGCGGCGGCGCTGCAATGAACCCCACGGCCAGCATGGCGAGCGCCGCCGGGGCCAATTTCTCCACGGTCCTGCTGCCCGGGTTGATGGCGGTGGCCATCATGTTTTCGGGGATTGCGGCGGTCGCGCTACCCCTGGCACAGGAGTTCGGCATAACCCGCGAGATCGACGACCGCGTGATGTGTCCGTTGCCGGTGGCCGCGGTTGCTATCGAGAAGATCGTCTTCAGTGCGGTGCAGAGCATGATTGCGGCAGGTGTGGTGTTTCCGCTGGCGTACTATATGCCAGCGACGCCTGTGTATGCGCATGTGGAGAGCTGGTCCTTCCTGATAGTTGTACTCATGCTTGCAAGTCTGACCGCGGGAGCGCTTGGACTGGTGATTGGCACCAGCGTGAGGCCGCAGCAGATTGGCCTGATCTTCGGAGTGGTGGTCATGCCGATCACGTTTCTGGGCTGCGTGTACTATCCTTGGGCCGCACTGAAGAGCATCCACTGGCTGCAGATAGGAGTGCTGATCAACCCCATCGTGTATATGAGCGAAGGACTGCGCGCTGCACTGACGCCGGGGATGCGGCACATGAATCCGTGGATCATCCTGGCGATGCTGACCTGCTCGTTCGCGGTACTGACTTCGTTTGGGATTCGCGGGTTTTTGCGGCGTGTGATCGACTGATATGTGCGAAATTTATTTTGATTCCCGCCGGGGCTAAAGCGCCCTGCTAATCCGGAAAGCAAATGCGGGAGATCTTCCGCAGCCTCTGAAGCGCCAATCACACCGGTTCGAAGTCCATGAAGATATAGTCCATCGGCCAGCCTGGTTTGATCCCGTGCTGGCGAACGAGGGTTGCAAGTTGTGCATAGTGTCGAATGCTGTGCATCAACGCGTGGAAGAGTACGGTCTTGCGCGAAGACCGGGCAGGGCCTCTGGAGCGTGTAACGAAGTTGATCCATTCGCTCCAGTCGACCGGGGATGCGAGTTGGTTGCGATAGATCTCGACCGCACGCCGATGGGTTGCGTAGATCGCCTCCGCCGAATCGAAGGGGATGGACGCATACTCGGTGGGGGGTAGTCCGGATAACTGCTCGGCATACCGCAACTCAACCGCAACAATATGCTGCAGTAAGCCTGCTGCTGTTGTGACTCCCATGACGTCGCAGGGTAATGCCAGAATCTCTGGATGCGCTTCAATGAGCGAGCGCCAGTTGGTGGACGTCTTCTCAAGCCAGGCAAGTAGCTCTTCGGCGGTGAGGGCAGGCTGTGGCATCGGATCACTCCTTCGTGGATACAAAAGAGTGGATGCTTGAGGGCTACAATCCGTCGCGCAAAGCTCGCCAACCGATGTCGCGGCGGAAGTGCATCCCCTGGAAGGAGATTCCACCGAGGGTGCCGTATGCTTTGCCGAGGGCGTCCTGCAGGGCCGAGGAGGCGGAGGAAGAAGGACTGGAGACTGCGGTTACGCCGAGGACGCGACCGCCTGCGGTAACGATTGCGCCGTCCTTTAATGCTGTACCGGAATGAAAGACCACGGTGTCCGGGTCGTGTACGGAATCGAGGCCGGAGATGGGCAGGCCGGAGGTGTACTTGCCGGGATAGCCATGGCTTGCCGCGATGACACAGACGCTGGTGCCGGGCCGCATCTGAATGGTGAGCTTGTTCGCGGAGCCATCGATCGCCGCGTCGAAGAGATCTACGATGTCGGTCTGCAGGCGCATAAGGATGGCCTGCGTCTCTGGATCGCCGAAGCGAGTGTTGAACTCCAGCACCATGGGCTGGGTGGTACCGTCGCGCTGCGGAACCATCATGATGCCGCAGAAGAGGATGCCGTGGAACGGAGTTCCATCCAGTGCCATCTCGTCCACCACTCTCTGCGCAATGTTGTTCAGCAGCCACTGTTCCATCGGAGCGCTGAGTAGGCCATCGCCGGTGTAGGCTCCCATGCCACCTGTGTTTGGGCCTGTATCGCCCTCGCCCAGGCGTTTGTGGTCCTGCGCCGCGGCCAGCGCAACCGCGTGCTTGCCGTCGCAGAGGGCAAAGAAGGAGATCTCCTCGCCGTTGAGGAACTCTTCGAGGACAACATACGTCTCGACCGATCCGAGCAGCGCGCCGGAGAACATCTGCGCGGCAGTGTGTTCGGCTTCAGCGTGGGATTGGCAGATGACGACGCCCTTGCCGGCGGCCAGTCCGTCGGCCTTGACAACGATGGGCGCGGAGAATCGGGGAAGTTCCTGACGCACCTCCGCGAGCGTGGTGCAGACTGCGTAGGCGGCGGTGGGAATGTCGTGATGCCGCATAAACTCCTTGGCAAAGGACTTGCTTGTCTCCAACTGCGCGGCGGCCTGAGTGGGGCCAAAGGCGCGCAGTTCGAGGCGTTGCAGCGCATCGACCAGGCCAAGCGAGAGGGGCAACTCAGGGCCGACAACGGTCAAATCCGGATGTTCCGCCTGAACAAGGTCCAGCATGGCGGCGAGGTCGCCGGCATCGACGGGAACGCAACGCACGGGCCGGTTGCTATTGTGCAGGCACACCTGGCGGATGCCAGCGTTTCCAGGCGCGCAGACGATCTCAGAGACACGTGGAGACTTAGCCAATGCCCAGACGATCGCATGTTCGCGTCCGCCACCGCCGATTACCAAAACCTTCATTCCTTGATCCTCTTCATAGAGCGTGTAAGCTCACACTGATTCATGGTTCTCTTCCATCCTATTCGGGAACGCCTGTGGACTGCCTGTATTGAATGGCAAGGTCATCCGCGCCCTGCACGAGGTTGGGCGACAACCAGGCCGCGCGGCGTGGGCAGCAGAACGACCGAGATCAGGCCTTCAGACTCCATTTTGAGCGCTGCCTCGCGGACGGTCTTCAAGTGGGAGCTGGCGTCGTGCATCAGAATGATGCCGTGGGGATTGATTTGAGGGAGGAAGCGCTTGACCTCGGCCTCGCGAATGTCGAGGTCGGAGTCGGAGAAGAAGAGATCAATGGTGCCGTCGATGTGCATCTCCAGGCTGGACTGGTTGCGCAGCTCGATCCATGGGCTGAGTGGCGAGGCATCCAGGCGGGCTTTGGCCTTGGCATAGACGACAGGGTCGAACTCGCAACTGATGACCCTGGCGCGGGAGCCGTCGGGGAGCGGGCCGTTGCGTTCCAGTCCGCGCGCGATCCACTCGGTGGAGACGCCGAGGAAGGAGCCGGTCTCGACCACCAGGCGCGGCTTAAGAGTAGTGACCAGCGTGGCGATGAACTCGAGGACTTCAACCTCTGCGGTCATGGAGTCGATCATGCTCCAACGCTGTGGCTGGGGACACTCTGGCGTGGCTCGGTGATACTCCGGCTGCATGGCACCGCCGGAGCGCTCGTGCTGGAGCATCACCTTGTGCTCCTGCTTTATCTTTCTGGTGAAAAGGCCCATGTGGTCTACTTTATCGCGAGCGAAGGCAGTAGCGGCCCATCCAGATAAAACGGTACACTCCATCTTCAACAAAGATTGGATGGCGGTATGAGCGCACACGGAGAGGGTAAGACGGCGGGTAGCGGATGGACGGTGTCTGAGATACCCAGCCTGGCGGGCCGTCGGGCCCTGATTACAGGCGCAAATAGCGGCATCGGATACCATGCGGCACTGGAGTTGGCGCGCAAGGGAGCGCATGTGCTGATGGCGTGCCGCAACAAGGATAAGGGGGATGCGGCTCTGGCGCGGCTGTGGGACGCCGTTCCTGGGGCAAGCGCGGAGGTGGTGCTGCTGGACCTGGCATCGCTGGAGTCGGTCTGCTCCTTCGGTGCGGAGCAGCTTTTGCTGGGCGAGCCTCTGGACCTGCTGATCAACAATGCAGGAGTGATGGCTCCCAAGAAGCGGCAGCAGACGGCAGACGGATTTGAGATGCAGTTTGGCACCAATGTGCTGGGCCACTTTGTGCTAACGGCAGTGCTGCTGCCGGCGCTGGTGCGCGCTGCTGCGGACGGTGTGGAGAGGCCGCGCGTTGTGACGCTGGCATCGATTGCGCACAAGCAGGGACGTATCAACTTCGACGACCTACTGTCGGCAAAGAGCTATGGGCCGATGGTGGCGTACCGGCAGTCGAAGCTGGCCGACCTGATGTTTGCCTTCGAGCTGGACCGGCGGCTGCGCGCTGCCGAGCCGCCGATCTGCCGCGTGATGAGCGTGGCGGCGCATCCCGGCGTGGCCAATACAAACCTGTTCCAGGTGGGCGAGTTCTCGCCAGTGGAGCGTGTGGTGCGGCGCGGCTTTGGCATGGCCATCGGCGCATGGTTGAGCACAGAGGAGCAGGGCGCGTTGCCGACACTCTTCGCGGCCACCTCGCCGGATGTGGCAGACGGGGGCTACTACGGGCCGCAGGGCCTGTTGGAGATGCGTGGAGGCGATGTGGGCCCGGCCAAGGTGGCTCCGCAGACGCTGGACCAGGCAGCCGCGGCACGGCTGTGGAGTGAGTGCGAGCGGCTTACGGGAATTTCGTTGCTCTGAACTATGAGGCGATCGAGTCGCCTCATACAGAACCTTCTTCGTCCATCAGTGGGATCAGGCTTTGCCGGCGAGTTGGCGGAGCACGTACTGCAGGATGCCGCCATGCTGGTAGTAGAGGATCTCCTGCGGCGTATCGATGCGCAGGGTAGCGGAGAACTCGATGGTTTTGCCGGTGGGGGTCTCGGCGAGGATGGGAAGAATACGGCCGTCGGCGAACTTCGAGTCCAGCATCGCCTGGAGCGCGCCGGGCTGGTCGCCTACATGGAATATCTCCTCGCCGGTGAGGCCGAGCGAGTCGGCGGACTGGCCGGGCAGGAACTGGAAGGGCAGGATGCCCATGCCGACCAGGTTGGAACGGTGGATGCGCTCATAGCTTTCGGCGATGACGAACTTAATGCCCAAGAGGCGCGGGCCTTTGGCGGCCCAATCGCGTGAACTTCCGGAGCCGTACTCCTTGCCGGCGAGGATGCACAGCGGGATGCCGCGCTCGGCGTAGGTAACACTGGCGTCGTAGATGGATATTCCGGTGCCTTCTGGCAGCAGGCGGGTTACGCCGCCTTCGGTTCCGGGAGCGAGCTTGTTGCGCAGGCGGACATTGGCAAAAGTGCCGCGCACCATGACCTCGTGATTGCCGCGGCGGCTGCCATAGCTGTTGAAGTCGGCGGGGGCAACACCGTGGGCGGCCAGGTACTCTCCGGCGGGGCCGTTCTTCTTGATGGAACCGGCGGGGGAGATATGGTCGGTAGTGACGGAGTCGCCGAGGACCGCCAGGCAGCGTGCGGAGCGAATGTCTTCGACGGGCGTGGGGGTTGCTGGCATACCGTCGAAGTACGGCGCCTTGCGGATGTAGGTGGAGTCAGGCTCCCATCCGTAGGTATCGCCAGAGGGAAAAGTGAGGCGCTGCCAGTTTGAGTCGCCTTGAGATACCGTTGAGTATTGTTTGCGGAACATTTCGGAGTCGATACAGGCGGCGACGGTGGCGGAGACCTCGGCCTGGGTGGGCCAGATGTCCTTGAGGAAGACGGGCTTGCCAGAGCGATCCTTGCCCAGCGGATCGTTGACAAAATCATGGCCGATGCGCCCGGCCAGTGCGTAGGCGACGACCAGCGGCGGCGACATTAGGTAATTGGCGCGAACTTCCGGAGAGATTCGGCCCTCGAAGTTGCGATTGCCAGAGAGGACTGACACGGCAACGAGGGAATGATCTTCGATCGCTTTGGAGACATCGGTGGGCAGGGGGCCGGAGTTTCCGATGCAGGTGGTGCAACCATACCCAACGGTATTGAACCGGAGTGCGTCGAGGTACTTCGTCAGCCCTGCCTTGTTGTAATAGTCGGTGACGACGCGGGAGCCGGGAGCGAGAGATGTCTTAACCCAGGGTGGCGCAGAGAGTCCCTTCTCGACTGCCTTCTTGGCAAGCAATCCGGCGGCAATCATGACGTATGGGTTGGAGGTGTTGGTGCAGGAGGTGATGGCCGCAATGACGATGGAGCCGTGGTCGAGGTAGGGATCGGGATCGATACCGAAACGGGTCTTGACGGAGGCAGGAGCAGCGTTGTGCGGGTCGGCTACTCCAAGACTGCCTTCGAGGTTGCCATTGGCTGAGGCGTGGCCCCCTTCTCCCTCCCAGCGAAGGACCTGGCGGGCGGCGGATTTGTTGGCGTTGGGCCCAAGCAGGGTAGGAAGCTGCTGGGCAAAGCTTGTGGCGGCCTGGGAAAGAAGGACTCGGTCCTGCGGACGCTTGGGGCCGGCGACGGAGGGCTCGACAGTGGCCAGATCCAAGGTTAAGGTAGACGTGTACTCTGCCTCGGGCGAGGAGGATGTATGGAAGAGACCCTGTTCTCGGAAGTAGGCCTCGACGAGTGCGATATGAGCTTCTGTGCGTCCGGTAAGACGCAGATAGCGAAGAGTTTCAGCGTCGACTGGGAAGATGCCGCAGGTGGCACCGTACTCGGGGGCCATGTTGGCGATGGTGGCGCGGTCTGCCAGTGGCAGCTCGGCGATGCCAGGGCCATAAAACTCGACAAATTTGCCGACGACACCATGCTTGCGCAGAGCTTCCGTCACGGTGAGGACTAGGTCGGTGGCGGTAGTTCCCTCACGCAGCTTACCTGTCAGGCGGAAACCAACGACCTGCGGCACCAGCATGGAGACAGATTGACCGAGCATAGCGGCTTCGGCCTCGATGCCTCCGACGCCCCAGCCGAGGACTCCGAGGCCGTTGACCATGGTGGTGTGGGAGTCGGTGCCAACCAGCGTGTCGGGATATGCGGAGACCATACCGTTGGGTGTGGGCTCGGTGGTGAAGACTACGCGGGCGAGGTACTCCAGGTTGACCTGGTGGCAGATTCCCATACCTGGCGGTACGGCAGAGAAGTTGCGGAAGGCGGTCTGACCCCACTTGAGGAAGGCATAGCGCTCCCGGTTGCGCGAGAACTCGAGGGCGGCGTTGAGGTCGTATGAATTCGAGGAGCCGAACTCGTCGACCTGGACGGAGTGGTCGATGACCAGCTCGGCAGGCTGCAAGGGATTGATCTTTTCGGGGTCGCCGCCGAGTGCCCGCATGGCGTCGCGCATGGCGGCCAGATCGACGATGGCCGGCACACCTGTGAAGTCCTGCATCAGGACGCGGGCGGGCATGTAGGCAATCTCGCGGGATGGCTCTGCTTTTGGGTCCCATTTCGCGAGGAACTTAATGTCGTCCGCGGTGACGGCGTGCCCGTCCTCGTGGCGCAGGAGGTTTTCCAGGAGAATGCGGAGGCAGTAGGGCAGGCGCGCGAGATTGAGGGTGGGATCGGATTCAGCGAGGGCCTTGATACGGAAGAGGCTGACGGTGGTCGATCCGGAGGTGAGGGTTGCGGCTGCGCGGAAGGAATCCAGGTGCTGAGCGGGCGTCGTCATCGGTATCTCCTGTTTCTAATCGGAGCGCGGGGTGGAGGCAAGCACCGAGCGCGAGTTGTGTGCCGCGAGCGCGTCTGAGTTGGGTGGGCGCGCAAATCGGCGGACGAGAAGAGCGTATCAAATATATGGGAAGAGATGGGCGGGCCTGTCGGCGGGGCGATCATGCACAACCAAGCACAAGACTACCAGCGACCGCGGTCGCGGCGGCCGAGACGGAAGCGCTTCGTCCTGAGAGTGCGGGCCATGGTGCAATTTTACGACAATCGCGGCACAGCGGAAAGAGGTTGTGACGACGGTAGTGTCTCAGTTTGAAAAGTCCACCACATGAGCAAAACGGAGCATTTTCTCTCATAGTATCGGAGGTACCGTCGTCCTCATAAAGCAATACATCGCCGGGAAGAGGCACACGATGCCCTTTCAATAGTTTGCACGCAGCCATTATGAAGATGGCACACACGAGACAATTTGCACGGAGCGCCTTGCGACCATTGCAACGGTTGGGAGTGAAACAGAACTCTATCAGCACGAATTAGTTCATGTTTGCGATCCAGTAAATCTCAACGGATGAATCGAGACCAACCCTCACTGCCGAACCTATCAGGATAAGGCTGTGCTTCTTCGTAGCTCCAAACATGGTCGGCGAGCCCATCCGCCGCCTGGCTAATCCACAGTGTGTTATGACTCCGTGAACAATCTAATGGACGAAGTGCAGCGTGATCTCTATGCAATCCGCATCGTCCACCCAACCCGCCCAAAGCGATACACTAACCCTGCACACTACGCCGAGAGCGGAGATCGAATCTTGACCGACATTACCACCACCACCCCCGACGAGCAGACCACCTCCGCCACAATCCCCGCAACCACCGAACCGCAGCACGAGGACCACGAGACCGCGCTTGAGTCTCTTGCCTCCATCTGCACCGTGCTCGCCGTCGGCCTCTTCGTCATGGCCTTTGTCTTCCAGAACTACGAAATTCCATCGGCCTCCATGGAGAAGACGCTGCTCATCGGCGACCACGTCCTGGTCGACCACATCTCGCTCGCGCCCCCATCGCACTGGGTACCCTTAGTCCACTACCGCGAGGTCCAGCGCGGCGACGTCATCGTCTTTCTCAAGCCCCACCCCGAGACTCCCGACCTCTACCTGGTCAAACGCTGCATCGGCATTCCGGGAGACCGCATCCATCTGCGCGACGGCATTGTCTACCTCAATGGAGTCGCCCAGAACGAGCCTTACGCTCAGATGCCTCGCGATGACGGCGATCCCAGAGACGCCTATACTCCCTACCGCGACGACTTTCCCTCCGATCTCGAAGGCATCGAGCAGGCAGCCAGCCAGAACAACGCTTCCCTCTGGGCGCTCGACCTGCCCAATCACATCAACGCCGATGGAGACCTCGTCGTCCCTCCAGGCACGGTC
>CAIZFH010000279.1 GCA_903932155.1 uncultured Granulicella sp.
CCAACGATGAGGCTGCCGTCAAGGATGTGGTGGCGCGTTACGTGGACGCGCGCGACCGCAAGGACGCCAAGGCCACCGAAGCCCTCTTTACTGCGGATGCCGACCAGTTGGTCTCCTCCGGCGAGTGGCGCAAGGGGCGCGACGACGTGGTGCGCGGCACTATGGCCAGTTCGGAATCGAGCGGGGGGAAGCGCACCATCACCGTGGAAACCGTACGCTTCTTGACGCCCGATGCGGCGCTGGCCGACGGGCGCTACGAAATCGCCGGGCTGGGCGGCGCCCCGCCGCGGCGCATGTGGAGCACCTTTCTGATGGTGCGCACACCGGCAGGCTGGCGCATCGCCGCCATCCGCAACATGCTGCCCGCCCCGCCGGCCAGGTAAGCGACCACGCAAGAATAACTTCGCATTTGCCTGCGCGGGCCAAGTGGCGCGGGCACTCGTGCCACAATGCCACTTAAATAGCGCGCGCCATGCGCACAACTTATTGACTGGAAAGCGTCTCGGCATGAGTGCCGAGACGGCAGGCAGGAGTGCCTGCGCCACCCAATTGTGGCGCAGACCCTCGGTCTGCCGCGTCGGGACTCATCCCGACGCTTCTGCCTCCAATACATGAGCCCCTCAGAATGTTGCAGTTGCTGTCCGCTGCTCTTAACTAACCGAAGTTCGTCACCACGCCCTCAAATTCTGCGATTTTTGACCACTTTTGACGAGCAAGTCTCGTGTTTGCAATTCGCGTTTTCGAAAAACACGATGTAGTGCAGACCTACCCTCTTGAAGGCTCCCCTAGCTGGTGACAAAATCAGGCCAGAATGTTTCTGCGCCCACATCAGCGAAAGAAGGATGGCAAGCAGCACACCTATTGGTCGCTGGTGGAGACGGTGCGCACACCCGACGGTCCACGGCATCGGACGCTGTGTTATCTGGGTGAATTGAACAGTTCGGCGCAAACGCAGTGGTTGAAGACGGTCGAGGTGTTCAACGAGCAGGGCGAGGCGCAGCAATTGAAACTGTTCCCTTCGCACGTCGAGTCGCCGGCGGACGATCCGCAAGTGGCGCGCGTCCTGGTGAATCGAGTCCGCCTGGAGAGAACGCGTCAGTTCGGAAGCTGTTTCCTGGGTTGGGAACTATGGAAGCGCCTCGAACTGGATCGCTTCTTTTCGCAACTGGACGACGATTCGGCGGACGTGCCATGGTCGCGCGTGGCCGCGGTGCTGGCCATCAATCGACTTTGTGCGCCAGGCAGCGAGTTGGCAATCGAGGAACGCTGGTATCCATCCACGGCGCTGGATGATCTGCTGGAGATCGAAGAAGGCAAGATCAACGACACACGTCTGTACCGTTGTCTGGATCGGATGCTGCCGCACAAGACCAAACTGGAGCAGCATCTCAAGCAGCGCTACGGCGAGTTGTTCGGCGCCGAATTCGACGTGCTGCTTTACGACCTGACCAGCACTTACGTGGAAGGCGCCGCGGAAAAGAATCCGATGGTGCGTCGCGGTTACTCGCGCGATCACCGGCCGGACTGCGAGCAGTTGGTGATTGCACTGATCGTCAACAGCGAGGGGTTTCCGTTCAGCTACGAAACGTTCGACGGCAATCGCTCGGACGTGACGACGATGGAAACGATTCTGCGCATGGTAGAGCGGAAGTACGGCAAGGCGCGGCGCATCTGGGTGTTCGACCGCGGGATCGTCAGTGAGGAGAACCTGGCGGCGATTCGCAAACGCGGCGGGCAGTATCTGGTGGGCACGCCGCGCAGCAAGATGAAGCAATTCGAAAGCGAATTACTCAAGGACGACTGGACCCAGGTGCGTCCCGAAGTGGCGGTAAAGCAGGTGTCGATTGCCCCGGGAGAAGAGACCTACATCCTGTGCCGCACCGCCGGCCGCCAGGAGAAAGAGAAGGCTATCCGCAAGCGCTTTTCCACGCGGATGGAAGATGCTTTGCAGCGTCTACAGAAGACTATCGCGGCGGGCCGTCTGAAGGATCGCAACAAAATGGAGCGGCGGCTGGGAAAGATTCAGGCCAGGCATCCCCAGGTAAACGATCTGATCGAAGTCACTCTGCGGGATACTCCTCAGGGCGTCCGTCTGGAGTGGGAGATGAAAGCCGAACGAAAGGCCTGGCGCGAACTGCGAGAAGGCGCGTACCTGCTGCGCACCAATGTCCAGGCAGACTCGGCCGAGCAGTTGTGGTCGCAGTACATGCAACTGACCGAAGCGGAGGCGTCGTTTCGCGCGTTGAAAAGCGAACTTTCCATCCGGCCGTTGTTCCACCAGAAGGAACCGCGGGTCAAGGCCCACGTGATGGTGGCTTTTCTGGGTTATGCCCTGTGGGTGACATTGAAGCATCTGCTCAAGCGCAGGCCCGAGATCCTGCCCCAACCTTCGGCCAGCGGTGTGGACAACGCGCAGCCGTTGTCACCAAGGAAAGCACTGGCCCTGCTGAGCACACTGCAAAGCGCCGATATTGTCCTGCCTACTACGGATGGTCGGGAGATCCGTCTCCGCCGGATTACGGAGCCCTCGGCGGAGCAGAACTCGCTGCTTCATCAACTCGGTCTCACGCTCCCACAACATCTCAATTCCCGCCTAAAATGTAGTGCAGACTCCGCCATCGCCTAGACTGATTCTGAAAGGGTTAGGTGAGTCTCGGGCAGTTTCGTGACGAACTTGGGCTAAGGATAACCTCGACGGCGGGATCGACTGGCTGCACCTGTACGTCCGCGACACGCGCTACACGGTGACCAGCGCCGACGCCCGCGTGGAAACCGATCCGGCCGCGCAGACGTTCAACGCTGTGTTCACCAAGGACCACAGCATCGGGGCGACGGTGCGGCCAACGATCTGGCCGACGCA
>CAIZFH010000280.1 GCA_903932155.1 uncultured Granulicella sp.
CCTCCACCATTTCGGGCTCCGTGAGCGTTTCGGCGCCGTTCAGTGTGTTCAGAGGAAGCAGCTACACGCTAGCACCGGGACAATCCACTAACACAACGATCCGCTATACGCCGACATCCGCTGGCAACAATACGACTTATGTCACCTTCAGTGGTGGTGGGTACCAGACCCGGCAAATCATGGGTTCGGCCTACACCGATCCGACGCTGGGAACGGGTGCGATAGCGGGTCAAGTGTGCCTTTCAGGCACGACTACCGGTGTGAATAGCATTTCGGTTACTGCCTATCGGCCTGGAGGCGCCTTGGGTGGCTCCAGTCCTAACGCCATGTCGGGTGTCCTCGCAGGGCAAGCCGGGAGTTTCTTGATCTCGGGACTCACTCCCTATGCGTTCTACAGAGTCTTCGCCAATCCCGGGGGACAGCAATTCTCAACGGGGGACATGGCCGAAGTGCCTGTCATTGCAGGCCAGACTACGACAGTGTACATCTCAATCTCGTCGTTGTTGCCGGAGAACCAACCCCCAAAGGCGACACCGCAAAACACGCCGATCGTACTGGTTAGAGGATATGGTCCCAATCGGGACTGGCCCGATGGAGAGAACACTTACTGGTCATGGATCTGGAGTGCATTGGTTGACCAAGCTCTCGACGTCTGGGATTGCAACGAGCCCGAAGCTGGGATACTCGGAGGAAAAGGACATGTAATCAATGGAGAGAAGAGTATTGAGTACAACGCGGCCAATCTCTCGGGCTACATTCAGGACAAGGCACTGCAATACAAACACGAGATCGGCTATTACCCTCCTCAGGTGAATATCGTCGCCCACAGCATGGGCGGGGTGATCACGCGTCGAGCATTGACGGGTAGGGACTACTTCACGTTCTCTGATCCTGAGACCGGACAATCATTCCAGGTCAGGGTCGGCAAGGTAATCATGTTGGCCACTCCAAATTGCGGTTCGCCTTTTGCCGATCATTTCACTGACGAAGCCGGTAGATTACCGTCAGATGATGTGTCTTCTGCCATACGATCATGGACATATGACTTAACGGCGCACTCGTTTGGCGATCCTCGGTGGGCGTCAACTTCCAATCTTACAACCTCTTCCATGGAATGCTTTAACGCTGCCTATCATTTCTGGCCATCCATACCACTGTATTTGTTCTCTGCGAGCGGCGGGTCCCAGTCGTTTTTGTTGTCCGTTGGAGATTACTTCATCAAGAAGGAGAATGCGCTTGATGGGATTGATGGAACCGAGGAAGACATCACTGACGGCGTAGTCCCAAGACCGAGTGCTAACGGAGTCCGATGGATACGTCCTGGCTGGAACTATGATGTACGTGTGCCTCTGTTTCAGCCATGTTACCCAGTAACGAACGTTGTACTCGACCCAGTGCAGAGCATAACTGACTCAGACCTGCACAGGTCACTCGACCATCTTAGCCTTTTGACGGATAGTGCAGTGGTCAATTGGGTGGTTGGCACCCTTACGAATCCTGCTCCCTCGCCCACTCGCATTCAAACGCCAGTGCTGGCGGGAGCAGCTCCGGCAGCTATGGAAGCCCCCCGGCAATCCGTTCCGATGCAGGTATTCGAGTCTGTGGCCGGAGCTTTGACAAAAGTGGCCGTGGTTGCCCTGCCGGTGATCTCTGACTCAAGCACAACACTTGGCTTCCAGTTGATGGCAAGCGATACGAACATCGTCCTTCGCCTGAACGACCCATCCGGGGCGTCGATTGACGCGAATAGCCCGCAATCGAACACGAATGTGCAGTACACTGCGAGTGCGGTGGCGAGCAATCTGCTGCTGGCAACCTTCACGATTGCTAATCCTGCGGCAGGTATCTGGACGGCTGTCATTGACGCCAGCAGTATCGCAGTGACACAGGCAGTATATAGCGTGATAGTTCGTGGCGACTCCAATGTCGGGTTGATTCCGCAGGTGACCGAGTTCGTTGTCAAAGGAGTGGACGCGGTGCTGTCCTGTTTGCTGGCCGACCTCAGCACGAACCCTGTCGCCGCAGTATCGAATGCTTCCATAACGGCGACTGTCCAATTGCCGGATGGAACGACGAATGGCTCTTCCTTGTTTGACGACGGATGGCACAACGACGGCGCACCGAATGACGGCATTTACGCGGGGGTGTTCACGAACGTGCAGCAGGCCGGGACTTACTCGGTTACCTACAGGGCGGTCGGCATGAATAGGCAGGGGCACGCGTTGCAGCGCTTAGCAATCGGGACGTTCAGCGTTTCATCAGGACGCGGGAGCCTGTGGGGCGATCCGGTTTACACGAATATGGACATCGACGGGGACGGGTACGCTGACTATCTTGAAGTCAAATGCTGGGTGAA
>CAIZFH010000281.1 GCA_903932155.1 uncultured Granulicella sp.
CGACGAGCACACGGTGCTTGCCGGTGGAGAAGCCCTTGAGCGCCGCGGTGCGTTGCGACTGAGAGCGGTCTCCGTGGATGACATCCACATCGTGGCCCAGGCGCTCCAGCTTCTTTGAGATGCGGTCTGCGCCGTGCTTGGTGCGGGAGAAGACGAGGAATGTTCCTGTCTCTTCGCGCAGCATCTGGTCGAGCAGGCCGAGCTTCTGGTCCTGCATGACGGTACAGGCGCGTAATTCGACCTTGTCGCAGGGATGCGAGGTCTGGCCGATCTCGACATGCACTGGTTTGTGTACATAGTCGCGCACAACCTCGCGGACGTTGCCGTCGAGCGTGGCGGAGTAGCACATGGTTTGGCGAGTGCGGGGAAGTGCTCCGACGATGCGGCGGATGGCGGGCAGGAAACCCATGTCCAACATGCGGTCTACTTCGTCGAGTACAAGCATTTCGACCGCGCCGATGGAGACAGCGCGGCGGCGAAGGAAGTCCTCGAGTCGGCCGGGAGTTGCGACCACGAGACGCGGACCGCGGGAGAGCTGGTCGAGCTGGGTATTCTCGCTGAGGCCGCCGACTACGAGTACCGCGTCGTTCTTGGCGCTGGGAACGAGCTTGGAGTAATGCTCCAGCACCTGCATGGCAAGCTCGCGCGTGGGCAGCAGAATGAGGGAGCGGATGGGGCCGCGCTTGCCTTTGACCACGGGCAGCGGATTGGCGTCCATGAGCTCGATCATGGGAATAAGAAAGCTGAGAGTCTTGCCTGTTCCGGTGGCGGCGGTGGCGAGGATGTCCGCGCCTTTCAGTGCCGGAGGAATGGCCTTGGCCTGCACCGGAGTGGGGGTCTTGAATCCGGCCGTGCTAAGGCGGCGCTTCAGGCCATCGGAGATATTGAAATCGTTGAAGTGGACATTCTTCAGGAAGGGGAGGTGGGTGAGCGGATCGGTCTCGATCTCGGAGGCATCGACGATGGAGTCGATGGCTGCTGCTTTAGCTGCGTCGTACGCAGGAGGCGGGAAGTTGGTCGCTGTTGCTTGGTTCATGTTGTAGTTAGATGTATTGGAAATAGCCTCAGGCTCAAGAGTTGCGGATGTCAAAATGTTTCCTTTTCGATGTGTAGATGTAGCGGCAAAGAGATGCAGCGGCGCCGAAGCACCTTGGGAATCTTGTAGTCAGCATTGCTGTCGCGTTCGAAGCGTTGCTGCTGCACGGCGAGACGCGTCCCATGACGCATCCTCAGCCAGAGCATCCAGCGCATTTTTTATCTTTTGATCCGGCCCAGGCGCTCGATGACGAATGCCGTTGCGGCAAAGTCACTCAACGCCCCCATGGCCCAGGATGCAGAAGAACTGCGGTGGTAGAGGCAAATCGCAGTCTCTGGCCAGACACAGATGCAACGGGTAAGTTGCAGAATTAGGGTGTCCTTGCCTGCGATGCCTGCGCTGTTTGTATTCAAGCGCAAAACCAGTGTAGCACAGTTGGGCTGCGAAGAGGACGAGGAACCAGATGAAGCACGGGGCGACCTGTGCTTCGAATTGTTTGCGGGGAAGAGGTGTAATTGCGAAGTAGGGTTATGCCGGGCCGGGCTGATGGGGGCGACGCAGCCTGCGGTGCCAGGAGTATGCCAGCCGGGCCAGCACTCCGGAGATGAGGTAACCGAAGGCAATGATCATTAATGCCCACTCGGAGTTCCAGGCGATCAGGCTGAAGATCACCGCAATCAGAGTGAAGAAACGGGCGGGATGGCGGTCGCCGGATGTGACCTCCTTGGCGCTCCAGAAGCGCCAGTTGCTGACCATGAGGAAGCCGGTGAAGATCAACAGCAGGAGCCAGACCAAGGCGATCCAGGAATTGTCGATGGGCGCACCGTTGAAGAAATGGATGACGGCTGCGACGATTCCCGCGCCAGCCGGAATGGGCATGCCGACGAAGAACTTGTGTCCTGGCTTGCCGGGATTGCGCGGCTGCAGATTGGTGCTGCTGCTGATATTGAAGCGCGCCAGACGGCTGGCTCCGCAGACGAGAAAGAGGAAGCAGACAAAGACGCCTGCGTGCAGCACGTTCTCGCGTAGACCGGGATGGACGCTGAGCGGCAACATGCGGAAGCCCCAGATGTAGGCGAGCAGGCTGGGGGCGACGCCGAAGGTGATGACGTCGGCGAGCGAGTCTAATTCATGGCCAAAGTCGCTGGCGGTGTGGGTGACGCGCGCGATGAAGCCATCCACGCCGTCCAATAGCGCCGCAACTCCGATGGCCATTGCGGCGCGGTCGAAGTAAGCCGGATCTGCCACCGAACCCTGTATGCTCTGGGTCATGGCGTAGTATCCGAGGGCAATGTTGCCGGCGGTGAAGAGCGAGGGCAGGACATACATGCCGCGACTGGGACGACGATGCGGGTGGATATCCTCGCCTTCGAGATCATGCAGGTCTAACTGCTCGGGGGCCATCAGGAGGCCACCTCGGCGGATATATCGACGGTCTCGCCTGTGGGTTGCGGCATGACGGCAAGGACAGTAGACCCGCCGCGCACATGGGTTGCCATGCCGACCTTGGGCACCGCGTCGGCGGGTATGAGAACATCGACCCGCGAGCCGAACTTGATCATTCCCACGCGCTGTCCGCGCACGACGTGGTCACCAACCTTGACGTTGCAGATGATGCGGCGGGCAAGCAGGCCGGCGATCTGTTTGTAGCTGACCTCGCAGTCACCTGCGTCGATCACAACCAGGGTCTGCTCATTGTTGACGGCCGACATGCTGCTCATGGCGTTCATGAACTGGCCCTCGCGGTACTCCACTGCGCGGACCGTGCCGGAGACGGGCGCGCGATTGACATGCACATCGAAGACGCTGAGAAAGATGCTGAGGCGCAGTCGGCTACCTGCCGACGTCTCAATCCACTCAGACTGGGTGATGACGCCATCGGCTGGGGAGACAATCTCTCCTGGGCCGGTAGGTATGATGCGCTCCGGATCGCGGAAGAACCAAAGGAAGCATAGCGCCAGCAGGATAGGCAGCAAGATCAGCGCGGGTTTCTGAGTGATCAGCCAAAGAAGAATGGCGATCACACCCATCCCTAACGCATAGAAGTAGCCATCACGCACCATAGGTCTCCAGTATAAGGCCTTTGCGTGCAAAGGTTGGGAAATGGGGAGGTTGTAAAGATGGTGCAAAGGCAGATTGCTTATGCCTCTTGCTTTGGACGCTCGGCGGATTGAAAGAGGAAGACAGCGAGGATGCAGATGAGCGGTTCGAGGGGATGGCGGAAGCGGGCGTGGACGGTGACGAGGTAGTAGGGGATGGGCAGCAGGAGGAAGGCCCAGGCGAAGAGTTCGGCGGCGGGGATGCGGCGGGCGATTGCGAGAGATAGGCCGAGCAGTCCGGCGAGCGAGAGGAAGGCGAAGTTGAGGGAGCGGCTGCCCTCGATGTACCACGGGGTGTCGGCGGGCTGGGGGACGCTGATCCAGAAGAAGTCGATGCGGCGGGCGACGTCTGCGGCGAAGTGCGCGGGATGGGCGGCGATGTAGGCCTTGGCTAGCGCGCCGCGCTGGGCGACGTAACGAACCTCGCCGAGCGATGCGTAGAGACGAAGCTGGACGGGATCCTGAAAGGGATGGAAGTACTCCATGAGCAGACCGTTGGAGCCGGGACCGTTGCCCATGTAGAGTTCCGCGCCGAGGTTGCCGCGCAGCGGGATGAAGGTATGGAAGGCACGCTGGTTGCGCATGGTCCAGGGAGCGATGCAGGCGAGGAAGAGAAGGGCGGCGAGAAAAGGGCCGACGTATGCGCGGGGAACACGCAGGTGCGGCATGAGAATCCAGAGGCCGCATACGGGGAGGAAGATGAGGAGGGTGGAGTTGGAGAGTGCGATGAGGGCCCAGAGGAGGCCGAAGAGGAGCCACTGCGAGGTTCGAGGGGACTGTGGCTCGGTGCCGATGCCACGCAAGCGGAGGGCTAGAACGAGGGTGAAGGCGAAGAGGGCGGTGGTGATGGTCATCTCCCACGGCCAGCGGACGGCGTACTGCATGGCGGCGGGATAGAGCGCCCAGATCCATGCTGACCAGAGGGCTACGCGGCGGTTGAAGCAGCGGGCTGCGATCTCCCAGGTGGCGAGCGCGGTGGCGGCGGAGAAGGCCGATTGGATGGTGAAGAGGACCCATGCGGAGGCGGGAGTGAAGATGCCGAAGACACGGAAGATGGCGGCGAGCAGCAGGGGATAGAGCGGCGGGAGCCATGCGGTGGGGCCGGTGTGGGCGATGAAGGCGTTGGCGAAGGGGTCGGAGTAACCGTAGCCGGTGACCAGCGCGCGGGCGATGCGGCCTGCCTCCCAGCCGAACTGGAAGTGGTCTTCGCTGATGCGGATGCGATAGGTGTGGGCCAGCGTGAGATAGAGGACGCGGACGAGGAAGCCGACCCAGAAGATGCGGGCGGGAGCGCGGAGGGGGTTGGGGGTGGACGGGTTGAAGAAGGTGCGGAGGCGGGCGAGCATCGACTTCGATTCTAGACTGCCGGTGGCAATTAGAATTGTGGGATGGTTTCGATCAAAGTGAAGAAGTTGGTGGAGGCGGCGCAGATGCCGCGCTATGCGCATGTGGGTGAGTACGGCGACCTGGCGGCGGACCTGTATGCGTCGGCGGACGCGCGGCTGGCCTCCGCTGGCGAGGCGGGATCGACCACGGCGGTGGCGACGGGGATTGCGATGGAGTTTCCATCGACGCACGGGGCACTGGTGGAGGACCGCTCGGGGCTGGCGATGAGGGGGGTGACGACGCTGGCGGGAGTGATCGATCCGGGATACCGCGGGGAGATCCGGGTGGTGATGACGAACCTGAACGCCGCGCCGGTGGAGATTCGGGCCGGAGACAGGATTGCGCAGTTGCGGATTGTCGAGCGGATCGAGGCGAGCTTCGAGGAGGTTGCGGAGCTGGGCGAGGCGGCAAGAGGTGCGGGGGGATTTGGGAGTACGGGGAAGTGATGAACCCACATCTCAAAATCGAGATGTGAGGCACCCGGCACCCGCGAGAAAAATAACTTGTTACGTGTACACAAATGTGTATTATATACACAGGGCGGTACGACTTGTGGAACTGGAATTTGAGTGGGACGAAAAGAAAGCCAGCGCCAACCTTGATAAACATGGCGTCTCATTCCTGACCGCCGCAGAAATCTTCGGGAACGAGATCCTGGAGCGGATCGACGACCGGGAAGACTATGGGGAAATCCGCTTTATTGCTCTCGGCAGGGTTGATGCAGACGTATATCGGGTTGTGTTCACTTGGCGCAGCGAAAGCCTTATCCGCATCATAAGCGCCCAGAAAGCGAGCAGAGATGAACGAGAAATCTACTATAGTGCGATACTCCCTTAGCCAGGTCAGAACCATGCGGGAACGTGGCGAGGACAAGACCAGCCCAGATGCCCCCGAAGCTGAATCTCTCGGCGCGGAGTTCTGGAAGAGCGCCCGCGTCGTCATGCCGAGCGGCAAGACTTCCGTTCACCTTCGTCTCGATAGCGATATTGTCGAATGGTTCAAGGCGAATGGAAAAGGCCACCTGACCCGGATGAACTCGGTTCTCCGAGCATATGTAGAAACGCAGAAACGCTGTGGCTAGACGACGCGTTAGGAGTGCGCTGCTCTGTCCACGAAGGCCGCTCGGGCCTAGCAGCGCGGGGGGATTTGGAAGTACGGGGAAGTGAGCTGATCCCACATCTCAAAATCGAGATGTGGGGCACCCGGCGGGTTGTGAAGTTCCGTGTGGGTGAACCTGGCTACCTGACGGGCGGTGTGCTGTGATCTGGAGCACAGACCGAGGGAGGGGACTCTCTATACTTGGGGCATTATGCAGAGACTTCTGGCGTTGTTGCTTGTCTTTTTTCTTGTGCTTCCAAGTGCCTTTGCTGGGGTGAGCAGCGAACAGGCGAAGTTTGCAGGTGGGTCCACCAATGCGATGCCCTTAGACGCCGTGGGATTCCTGGACGCGAAAGACCAGCAACAGTTGAACTTCAAGTACATGGCAGGCAAAAACGGCGAGGTGGGTAAGTTTCCGGAGGGGGTGTTCAGTCTGCCGTATGTGAGCATCACGCGGTTTACTTACGGGGACGTCAAGCATCTGCGGGTGGGGCAGACGATTGCGCTAGCGGCGCTGGCCGGCGTTGGAGGGTTGCTTCTGCTGTTCTCAAAGAGTCACACGCATTATTTAAATGTCGACTACAAAGACGAGCAGAATCATGACCAGATGATTAGCTTTGAGGTGGGGAAAGACGCGATTCAGCCAATCATCGATTCGCTACAGGTGCGTACGGGCAAGAAGGTGGAGATGGAAGTTCCGGCGGCCACGGCGGCGGCCGAGAAGAAGCCGTAGCGGGCGATTTGGGGCCGAGGAATTCACAGCGGAGCGATGGGCACCGGGCCGTGCGACAATTATGTAACGAGCTATGCCTACCCGAGTTGAACCAGTCTCCACATCTCCGGCGCAAGCTGCCGACACAATCCAGAACCCGACGCCAGCCGAGATCACTCCCGCGCTGCTGAAGACGCATAGCATCACTCCGGATGAGTACGCCAGCATCGAGCAGAAGATGGGGCGGACTCCGAGCCTGACCGAGTTGGGAATCTTCAGCGTGATGTGGAGCGAGCATTGCAGCTACAAGAGCTCTCGCGTCCATCTGAAGCGGCTGCCGACGCGGGGGATGAGGACGACGGGGCCGGGAAGCGTGGTGCAGGGGCCGGGCGAGAACGCCGGGATCATCGACGTGGGCGATGGGTGGGCGTGCGCGTTCAAGATCGAGAGCCACAACCATCCCAGCTACGTGGAGCCGCACCAGGGCGCGGCGACGGGTGTGGGCGGGATTCTGCGCGATATTTTTACGATGAATGCGCGACCGCTGGCGGTGATGGACTCGCTAAGGTTCGGGCCGCTGGACGAGTCCGAGCCGGACGAGGCGCTACGGCGGCGCAACCATGCGGTGGTGAATGGCGTGGTTGGCGGCGTGGCGAGCTACGGCAACTGCTTTGGCGTGCCGAACCTGGCGGGCGAGACGAAGTTCGAGGCGTGCTACAGCGGCAATCCGCTGGTGAATGCGTTTGCGCTGGGGTTGGTGCGGACGGACGAGATTTTTTATGCCAAGGCGACCGGCGTGGGCAACCCGGTGATCTACGTCGGCGCGAAGACGGGGCGGGACGGCATCCACGGCGCGACGATGGCCAGCGAGGAGTTCACGGAGGATTCGGAGGCGAAGCGGCCCAACGTGCAGATGGGCGACCCGTTCATGGAGAAGCTGCTGCTGGAGGCTTGCCTGGAGGCGATGGCGACCGGCGCGGTGGTGGGGATCCAGGACATGGGCGCGGCGGGGCTGACCTGCTCTACCTGCGAGATGGGCGCGCGGGGCGAGCTTGGGTTGACGATTGAGCTGGACCTGGTGCCGCAGCGGGCGACGGGCATGACGGCGTACGAGATCATGCTGAGCGAGAGCCAGGAGCGGATGCTGCTGGTGGCCGACAAAGGGCGCGAGGGCGAGGTGCTGGCGGTGTTCGCGAAGTGGGGGCTGGACGCTTCGATTGTGGGGATTGTGACGGCGGACGATACGATGCGCGTGACGCATCATGGAGAATTAGTCGCGGAGATTCCCAACAAGGCGCTGACGGATGAGGCTCCCGTGTACAAGCGGCCGGTGGGTGTGTGGAAGGCTCCGGTGCCGATTGATCCCCCGGCTTGGGTGGTTGAGGAGCTTCGCAAGC
This sequence comes from uncultured Granulicella sp., assembly GCA_903932155.1. GTDB lineage: Bacteria > Acidobacteriota > Terriglobia > Terriglobales > Acidobacteriaceae > Edaphobacter. The sequence continues at coordinate 7,729 of CAIZFH010000281.1, forward strand.
CAAGAGATTACACGGCGGATTTGAAGCGACTGCTGGCAAGCGCGAATATCTGCGACAAGCGATGGGTGTTTGAGCAGTACGACTCGATGGTGCAGAGCAATACGGTTCAGGGGCCGGGTAGCGAAGCCGGGGTGATGAGAATTAAGGGTAGTGGCGCTACCAAGGAGGGCAACCCACCCTTCGCAGAGGGCGCGAAGGATGGGCCACCCAGTTTGGTGGCACGGCCAGAGCGGGGGCTGGCGATGGCGCTGGCGGGCAATGGGCGATGGTGTTATCTGGATCCGAAGCTGGGCGCGATGCATGCGGTGGCGGAGGCGGCGCGCAAGGTGGCCTGTACGGGGGCGGTGCCGGTGGCAGCGACGAACTGCCTGAACTTCGGCAACCCGGAGAAGCCGGAGATTATGGCACAGCTTTCGGCCGCGATCGATGGGATCGCGGAGGCGTGTACGGCGTTGGGGACTCCGGTGACCGGCGGCAATGTTTCGCTTTACAACGAGACCAAGGGGGAGGGGATTTATCCGACTCCGGTGATTGGGATAGTTGGGTTGCTGGAGGATGTTAGCAAGGCTGTGCCGAGCGGGTTTCAGCGGGCGGGGCAGAGCGTATATCTGCTATCTGCGATTGACGGAATTGGGCGAAACGCTCAGCGGGACCTGGGTTCGACTGAGTACGCAAAAGTAGTCACGGGAGAACTGTGGGGCATGCTGCAGCCACTGAACCTGGACAAGGAGGCGGCGCTGCATCGTGCGCTGGCTGCACTTGCGGCAGATGGCCTGATCGATTCGGCCTGCGATATATCGGATGGCGGATCGTTTGTCACATTCGCCGAAGCAGGATTCGCGAAGAATCTCGGAATTCGGATCGACATGAAGGTGCGGTCGGTTGAACCCTTCGATGTGAAGGAGGTTTTGTTCAGCGAGATTCCTTCGTCCGTTATCGTCACCGCGGACCCGGCGAATCTAGACCGAATTCAGGTGCTATTGAAGTCGTGCGATGGTGTGTGGATCTCCCCGATTGGAGTCACACAGAATGAGACATTTTCGGTTACATTCAACGGGAAATCGATTATTGAGACGACGATCAACGACTTGAAGGGTGCGTGGGCTACGGCTCTCGACTCCGAACTTGCGGCGGAGGTGGTGACCGCATGAGTGAAATGGTCAGGGCGATGGTGGCTGGCGAAGCGCATGGCAGGTCCTTCGACTGCGGTCGCGATGCGACCTTCGCTCAGGATGACAATTTTGTGGGAGTGACGGGGGCGGGCGACGAAGAGGACGGCACGCCCTTTGATAAGCTGCGCGAGGAGTGTGGGGTGATGGCGGTGTATGGGCATCCGGATGCCGCGCGGATGACATACTGGGGCTTGTACGCGCTGCAGCATCGCGGGCAGGAGTCGGCGGGGATTGCTTCGGCGGATGGGCAGGAAGTGAACGACATCAAGGGCATGGGGTTGGTGAGCGAGATCTTTACCGACGAGGTGCTGGCCAGGCTGCCGGGATACATGGCGATTGGGCATACGCGGTACTCGACGACTGGAGATTCGGCGCTGTTGAATGCACAGCCGATTTCGGTGGAATCGACGAAGGGGTTGATTGCGATTGCGCACAATGGCAACCTAGTAAACCTCGGCAATTCGAAGGAACGGCTGGAGCGAGATGGGGCGCTGTTCCAAACGACATCGGATTCCGAGATCATTGTGCAGCTTATTGCACACTCGCGCTGCAACACGCTGGTGGACTGCATTGCCGAGTCGCTGGCGCAGGTGGATGGGGCGTTCTCGATTGTGATGATGACACGCAACAGAATTTTTGCAGCGCGGGACCCGCATGGCTTCCGGCCGCTGTCGATGGGGCGAATTGCGGGGGTGGACGGCGCGCCGGACACGTTTGTATTTGCTTCGGAGACCTGCGCGTTCGATCTGCTGCACGCGAAGTATGAGCGCGACGTGAGGCCGGGCGAGCTGGTGATGGTGAGCGAGGACGGGGTGACCAGCCGGAGGTTTGCTCCGGAGACAACGCCGCATGCGAGCTGCATTTTTGAACACGTCTACTTTGCACGGCCGGACTCGCGAATATTTGGGCGATGGGTGCAGCAGTCGCGCGAGGAGATGGGCCGGCAACTGGCGCGGGAGAGTGCGGTGGAGGCGGACCTGGTGGTACCGGTGCCGGACTCGGGAGTGACGGCGGCGCTGGGCTATGCGGCGGAGAGCGGGATACCGTTCAATTTCGGGTTGATCCGCAACCATTATGTGGGTCGGACGTTCATCCAGCCGGAGCAGAGGACGCGCGACTTCGGGGTGCGCATGAAGCTGAACCCGGTGCGCAGCCTGCTGGAAGGGAAGCGAATCATCCTGATCGACGACTCGATTATTCGCGGGACGACTTCGAGAAAGATTGTGCGGATGGTGCGAGCGGCGGGGGCGAAGGAGGTGCATATGCGCATCTCATGTCCGCCGACGATCAGCCCGTGTTTTTATGGGGTGGACACGCCGAGCAAACGGGAGTTGATTGCTGCGAACAAGTCGATTGAGGAGATCCGCCAGTTTATCGAGGCAGATTCGCTGGCTTACCTGTCGCTGGTGGGCTTGACGTACTCTTGCACCACGAATGAGCCTGCGACGGGGATGTCTCCGGCGAGCTACTGTACTGCGTGCTATACGGGGAACTATCCGACGGCGTGGGTGGATGTGGAAGATATTCTTCCGGCGACGGTGGGCGCGTAGGGCACAAAAAAGAAGCCACGGAGGGCGCGGATGTTTCCCCTTTTTGCACGCGCCGATCCGTGGCTATTCCTATCTACACTACCTATCTACCCTTCGTCTTGAAGATAATTTTGAGACGTTTGCGCGGGAAAAACTGTGATTTTCATCACATCAGTTGGAGGTGGGATGAAGTGAGCGGGGGCTACCGGAAAAGCCTGTGAATCAGAAGCGGAAGGGTCCTAGCCGCGCTTCTTCTGTCCATCGGGGTTTAGTGCATTGAGAGCCAATATACGGGCTATGTAATAGAGCGAGGTGGCAAAGACAACGCCAACCGCCAACGGGATGAACCAAGCGGTCATGCCTTTGCTGCGCCCCTGCGCCACGACTACCGTGGCCCAGGTGATGGCGGCAAAGATCCAGGTCAACTCCGCCTTTAGCCATGCGACCATATCGAGCGCAAGCGGGATGGCGGCTGCGCGCAGCTCCGGGCTGACGGGCAGGCTGAAGGAACCTTTGGGAGCGTAGCGGATCATGGTCAAGCTGAGGTAAATCAGGCAGGTGATTCCGACGAGGAACCAGAGTAACGACTTATCGCCCCAGCCGTTGACTATACCGTTGGCGTCGAAGTGGTCTGGGATTCTCTGTGGCAGGGAGGAGTAACTCAGGGCTACCGTGAGGATGGTGAATAACAGGCCTATGGTTGCGAGGAACTCGCGTAGCGATTTCATTCGTTGCGGACCTCGCCGAAATTCTATCACTACTATTGCTAGAAGAGGCTGTGTTTACGGGGGAGTTCGATGCCGAGGTGCTCGTAGGCGAGACGGGTGGCGACGCGGCCGCGTGGGGTGCGGTCGAGGAAACCGATTTGGATGAGGAAGGGTTCGTAGACCTCCTCCAGCGCGTCCTGCTCCTCGGCTAGCGCGGCGGCGAGTGTGTTGAGGCCGACCGGGCCGCCGTCGTACTTCTCGATGATGGTGCGCAGCAGGCGGCGGTCGAGCTCGTCGAAGCCGTGGGCATCGACTTCGAGCAGCGAGAGGGCGGCCTGCGCGGTGGGGCGGTCGATGCGGCCTGAGGCGCGAACTTCGGCGTAGTCGCGGACGCGGCGCAGGAGGCGGTTGGCGATGCGCGGAGTGCCGCGCGAACGCATGGCGATCTCAGCCGCGCCGTCCTGGTCGATGGGGACGCCGATGACCTCGGCGGAGCGGGTGACGACGAGGCGCAGCTCGTCGTCGGTGTAGAACTCCAGGCGGAGGAGGATTCCGAAGCGGGAGCGCAACGGTGAGCTGAGCAGGCCGGGGCGCGTGGTGGCGGCGACGAAGGTGAAGGGGCGAATCTCCATGACGTGGGTGCGCGCGGCAGGGCCCTGGCCGATGATGATGTCCAGCTTGTAGTCCTCCAGCGCGGTGTAAAGTTTTTCTTCGAGGACGGGCTGCAGGCGGTGGACCTCGTCGAGGAAGAGAACCTGGCGTTCGCGCAGGTTGGTGAGGATGGCGGTGAGGTCGCCCTGGATCTGCAGGGCGGGGCCGGAGGTCTGCTGGAAGCCGACGTCGAGCTCGTTGGCGATGATGGTGGCGAGGGTGGTCTTACCCAGGCCAGGCGGGCCGAAGAGGAGGACGTGGTCGAGGGCTTCACCGCGTGTTTTGGCGGCTTGTAGCGCGATGGCTAGCTGCTCTTTCGCCTTGGTCTGGCCGATGAACTCGACGAGGCGGTTGGGGCGGAGCTTGAGCTCGAATGCCTGATCGTCGTCGACGCGGGTGGCTGCGACGAGGCGGTCGGCCTCGGGAGAGGTTTGCAGCTTCGATTTGCTCAGGGAACTCACTATGGGCGATGGTACGGCGAAGAGAGACGCAAATCAAATATTGGATTGTGAAGTTGCGGGGCAACCCCTCAATGTGGATGGACGAGATAGGCGGTAACGACGAAGCAAGCTGCGTATGTTGCGCTGAAAGTGACAAGTGTTGTGAGGGAGTACAGCGTAGGTAACTTCTTCCTGGAAGGATCGGTTCGCGCAAGTACAAATAAGGCGAGCATCATGCAAAGCCAGAGAACCAACCCAACAGCGATGACGATCACCGGACGCGGCGATAGCCATCCCATGATAATTCCACCAACGAAGGGAAGACATGCAGATGCCAGACCTAATCCCATCAGCGTGTTGGTTTTTGTGGCGGGTGGTGTCCATGGCGTCTCTTCGACGGCTCCGTGGAGTAGTGTTCGACGGATGACCACACGGACTGGAAGGCCGGTGGCAGGAGTGATTGCCTCAGTTAACGCGTTAACATCAGATAGGCTCAGATAGAGGTCTGAGTTTCCTCCAAGCTCATGTTCTGCTCCGTTTGCTGAACGTACGATGACGCGCCATCCATTTGGGCGTTCCTGCCAGATACTATGGCACAGGATAATCTCTGTCGATTGTTGCGTGATGGCTGCAAATGTGGCTGGCTCGGCTATCAGTCGAAGAAGGAAATTGGGAATGAATTTAGCGCAATCATGCGTGAACTCAAATTGAGCGAGCGAGCTTCGTGGGGGGAATAGAATCAACAACGAAAATGCGAGCGCCACTGCCATCGATGCTGTCACAAATAATGAGGGAAGACTAGCCAAAGGGTTGAGTATGTGCAGAGTCCAAGCCACTCCGCGTTTCGAGCAAAAAAATCCAATAGGGACAAAGACTGAGGCGAATGGTATCAGGCCCATCGTCCTTATGTAACGGGGACCGGGGATCTCAAAGATGAACGGCTGTCGGCTTTGATCAAGAAGGGCCATCCCGGAAATATTACTCCCGATAGGACAATACGGAGATTCTGGCTACGCCAGAATGACGAGCAAAACGGGGCGAAGCTATTTGGTGTCGATTTTGAGGGTGAGGTTGAACTCGGCGCGCGTGTCGAAGGAGCTGATGTTTTTGACGGGGCTTTTTTTGCCGTCGAACTCCGCCCATAGCTCGTAGTCGGTGCTTTGCAGGAGCTGGCCAAAGCGGAAGGAACCGTCGTCGGAGGCGATGTAGCTCTTGATGGCGAGGGTGCGCGTGTCCTTGAGGAAGATGGTGGCGTTCTTCAGGCCTGCACCGGAGCTATTGACGACCTTGCCCTGGACGATGCGCTGCGTTTGCTGTTGGGCGAGGAGTTGGGGAGAGGGCAGGGCGAACGACGTCAGTACAGCCAGGCAGCAGAGGAGCGGCAGAAGACGGACCAATCGGCTGACAGGGTGCGAGTAAGAAGCCATAGAGGCTACTATACGCGGGCGGGGCAACGCCGACGCGAGATCGCGGAGCACATTACTCCTCGTCCTCTTCGACGGCGAGGGTATCGTCCTCATCGTCGTAGCCGACGATGTCGACGGGGGCGAGTTCGAGCGGATCGACGGAGACCACCTCCAGCTCCATTCCGCATTCATCGCACTGCACGGTTTCGCCCTCTTCCACCTCATCGGGGTCGACCGGGATAGGGGTATCGCATTCGGGACAGACAACAGCCATAGTAGGAGCCTCCGCTGCTTAGAAGTCGATTTTGACCTTTGGGATGCCCCATCGGTCAGTTTGCGCCACCCTCCCCGGGACCCACGCCCTGGGAAACGCAACGACACACCCGCCTAGGGTCAGTTTTATTAGCCGACTGGCGGTACGTCAAGCACAGACGATTCCCACAGGCAATTGGTTTCAAAATTATGCGAACAGGCTGTGCGCGCGCGATGTGTTGAAATGGAGAGCAGAGGGCATCCATGGCGCGATCCAGCACAATCCCGATGAGCTTCCCACCGTTTACCGGGGTGGTGCGCAAGCTGGTGTTGTGGAATGTGGGGATCTACTTCGCCCTCAAGGTGATGGGATTGCTGCTGCCCGATGTGGGCGGAGCACTGGTGGACCTGCTGCAGCTTCAGCCGTCGTCGGTGGCGCACGGCGAGATATGGCAGCTTGGGACGTACTGCTTCCTCCATCTCAGACTGATGCAGATACTGTTTGCGATGCTGACGCTGTGGTTCTGCGGCTCGCTGCTGGAGGGCGCGTACGGTGGCCGCTGGCTGAAGGAGCTGTACTTCACGTCGGCGATTGGCGGAGCGGCAGTGGCGTCGGCGCTGTCGTTCACCCATGTGCTGCGGCTGAGCCCGGAGAGCGCCACGATAGGAGCTTGGGCGGGGCTGTTCGGGGTGATGGTGGGACTGGCTTTGCGCATGGGCGACGTGGAGTTTCTGCTGTTCTTCGTGGTGAGCATCCGCGCCAAGTACATGGTGGCGATCTATATTCTGATTACGATTGCGGTGCTGCTATCGGACCAGGGTGTCTTTGGTGCTCTGCTGCAGCTTTCGGGCGCGCTGTGCGGATGGCTGTATGTGCGGCACGCGCCGCGGAAGGGGCTGGGGTTCGGGTTTACAGAGCAGTATTACGCGATGCGCAATTCGTACTATCGCGCGAAACGGCGGCGGGCGGCTCGGAAGTTCGAGGTATACATGGGCAAACAGGGACGCAAGGTGAACTTCGACAAAGAAGGGCGGTACGTCGATCCCGACGAGAAGAAGGACCCGAACGATAAGCGGTGGATGAACTAGGGGCGCTAGTGCTTCATCAGGTCTGGGCCAGTGCATGAGGGGTCTGATGCGGTGGTGATGGCGAGCAATCGGTAGCCATTGTTCTGCTGCAATTGGAAGTAGTAGGTGGGACCCGGGGTGGATTCGCCACCGGGCTTGCCTGGTGCGATTCGATCCCGTTCGGTATTCATGGTGACCTGAAAGTGGTCTCCGGTCGTGCAGGCCTGAACTGGCCCTGAGTGCCAGCTTGTATATTCGTCCGTGTCCTTGAAACTGTCCTCGTATTCTTTATGGACGGCCTGGATCTTGGCTGTTTGCGCAGGGTTGGATTGGGCGAGGGCTTCCTCCCACGGCATCGTGAGCCACTCTTCGACGAAGCCGCGGGCGTGGGCTGCGACCGGTTCAAGGCGGGTGACCTTGTCGCCCAAGACGCGATAGCGGTAAACGACGAGACGTTCAAATCCTTCCTCGTTGAAAAACATCTCGTCGTCATGCAGCCGCAACTCAAACGTATCGCCCGCAGCATGGAGGCGTGGCTCGTAGTCGTCCCGTGAATATCCGCGCTGGGTATGCCAGACGACTCGCGGATGGTCAGGATCATCCGAGGAAGGGGCTAGGACGTCCAGATCGAATCCACTTAAGCGTGAAGTACACCATGGGGTGCCATGCGCCGCAACGACCTTCCAAGTTCCCGGGGCGTCTCCGAAAAGAATGGACGTGAGGAAGAAGTCGCCGAAGGCTCCGCTGATTTCCTTGTAAGGTGGTGCCTTCCATACGAGTTTTTCGTGCCACTGCGTGCCCTGTTGTTCAAAGAGCACCAAGACTGTGTCGTCTCCACATTCAATGTGGAATTGGAACTGCACGCTTAACAACTGCGTTTGTGGTCGTCTGACGCTCACGAGCAGGTTGCTGCCATACTTCTCTGAGAGCCACTCTGGATAACGCGGATCGCCATTCTTAACGACAGAATTTGATGGTGGCTGCGGCGGATTTGCGTGCAGCAGAATCGCGATCTCACTTTCTAGCGCGTGTGGATCGATTGCGCTATTGTGACATGCAAGCACTGCTCGAGCTGTTTGCGCCAAGACAGACTTTAGTTGTGGAATTAATTGCTGTGCAGTCTCGGGAACATTTGTGTCCATTTCCTCGAGCTTCACCGACCTCAGTTTCATGCGAATACTTGCAACTGCGGCTGCACTGTCCTTCTGAAATGGTTGCGAACAAATATCCTGAGCGCTACCGGCTATTGAGCTGGCAAGCAGGAGACATGCGGCAAACAGTACGTTTCTCATGCGCAACAGCATACTGCGATTCCTGATGGAATGCAGCTAAGTTCGTTTCGAGATGCGGAGGTGGAGGTCGCGGAGCTGGAGGTCGCTGACCGGGGTGGGGGCGTCTACCATGAGGTCGATTGCCTTGGCGGTCTTGGGGAAGGCGATGACCTCGCGCAGGTTGGCGGCGCCAGCCAGGATCATGACGATGCGGTCGAGGCCGAGGGCGATGCCGCCGTGCGGAGGTGTGCCGTACTCCAATGCGTCGAGGAAGAAGCCGAAACGTTCGTGGGCCTCCTCGTCCGTCATGCCGAGGGAGCGGAAGATTTCGGCCTGCACGTCCTTGCGGTGGATACGGATCGATCCCGACCCGAGCTCGGTGCCGTTCAGGACGATGTCGTAGGCGAGGGCGCGGACGGCCCCCTTGTCGTTGGTGAGGCGGCCGGCCTGGATGTCGTCTTCGTGCGGCGAGGTGAAGGGATGGTGCGCGGCGTCCCAGGTCTTGGTCTCCTCGTTCCACTCGTACATGGGGAAGTCGGTGACCCAGGCGAACTTGAAGTCGGCTGCGGTGCCGGTCTTTGCGAAGCGGCCATGCTTTTCGGCGAACTTTGCGCCGAGTTCGAGGCGGAGCGCTCCGACGCGCTTGTAGATCCACTGCGGATCGTAGTTCCACGAGGCGGGCGTGCCGAGCTTGGGGGTGACGACAGTGATGAGGTCGTCTGAACTGAGCGCGGGTACGCCGAGACTGGCTGCGAGCGCGGCTGAGATGGCGTCGGCCAGCGGAGCGAAGGTTGCGTTGGTGCGCAGGCGGGCGACGTCCAGCAGATCGAGACCACAGTCGCCGAAGCCGGCGCGGACTTCGCCGAGGAGCGACTTGCGGGCTGTGCCGGAGAGTTCGCCAACATCCGGAATGACGAAGCCGAGGATGGGCAGCGATTGCTCGATCTTGAGCGCGGTGCGCAACTCGGACGTGAGGATGTCGCTGAGCGAGACCATGGCGGGCAGGCGCATGTCGGGCTTGTCGATGCCGTAGTTGCGGATGGCCTCGTCGTATGTCATGCGGACGAAGGGCGGGGTTAGCGCGACACCGGCGGCGGCGAAGGCGGCGGTGAGGAAGCCCTCGGTGATGCGGAAGATGGTGTCCATCTGCGGGAAGGAGATTTCGAGGTCGATCTGGGTGAACTCGGGCTGGCGGTCGGCGCGCAGGTCCTCGTCGCGGAAGCAGCGCGCGATCTGGAAGTAGCGGTCGAAGCCGGAGACCATGAGAATCTGCTTGAAGATCTGCGGTGACTGGGGCAGCGCGTAGAAACTGCCGGCGTGGATGCGGCTGGGGACGAGATAATCGCGCGCGCCCTCGGGAGTGGAGCGCGTCATGAAGGGGGTTTCGATCTCCAGGAATCCACCGCCGACGAGGTAGTTGCGGATGGCCATGGCGACTTTACTGCGGAGCGCAAAGTTCGCTTGCATCTCTGTGCGGCGCAGGTCAAGGTAGCGATACTTCAGGCGGACCTCTTCGTTGGCGATGGCGTCTTCGGCGGGCGAGAAGGGCGGCGTCTTGGCATCGTTGAGCAGAAGGAGCTCGTGGGCGACGACCTCGATGTCGCCGGTGGGCATGTTGGGGTTCTCAAGGCCCTCGCCACGGCGGCGGACGCGACCCTTGACCGCGACGACGTACTCGGGACGAGCGGCGTCGGCTTTTTCATGCGCTGCGGCGGTCTTCTCGTCAACCACGACCTGGGTAATGCCGGAGCGGTCGCGCAGATCGAGGAAAATGAGGCCGCCGTGGTCGCGGCGGCGGTTGACCCAGCCCATGAGAACGACATCCTGCCCCGCGTTCTCGGCGCGAAGCTCTCCACACATCCCGGTGCGTTGCAAAGTGCCTAGAAAGTCCAGATTCATCTCTTCCTTTAATTCCTTCAGTTCTTATGCGCGCAGCGATTGCGCAAGCTCGTTTCGAGCGATCTTGGTTTGCAGCCCGGTTGCGAATGTCTTGATTGTAAGGATACCGGATGCGAGTTCGTCCTCGCCGAGGATGACGATGTGGCGGGCGACGCGGTCGGCGGCCTCGAAGGATTTTTTGAGGCGGAATGTGCCGTCGCCGACCTCGACGGATAAACCTGCCCGGCGCATTTCGCGGGCCAGGGCGAGGGCGGCGGCGTTGCGTTCGAGGCCGAGGGGGGCGATGTAGGCGTCTAGTTTTGTTTCCCACATCTCAGACGCGAGATGTGGGGCACCCTGCTGGGCTTGCAGGGTGAGGATAAGGCGGTCTTCGCCGATGGCGAAGCCGATGCCGGGAGCCTTAGGGCCTCCTAGCATCTCGGAGAGGCCGTCGTAGCGGCCACCACCGAGGAGTGCATTCTGCGTGCCGAGGCCGCTGGCTGGATCGCCGGAGGAGGGGACGGTGAACTCGAATGTGGTGCGGGTGTAGTAGTCGAGGCCGCGGACGAGGCGCGGGTTCACCGAGTACGCTACGCCGGATGCGTCCAGGGCGGCGCAGACCTGGGCGAAGTGGTCGCGTGAGGATTCGTCGAGATAGTCGGCAATCTTTGGTAGCCCGTCGATGAGGGCCTGGTCTGCGGGGTCTTTGGAGTCGAGGACGCGCAGGGGATTGGTTTCGGCGCGGCGCTGGTTGTCCTCGCAGAGCTGGTGCTTGATGGGTGCCAGGGCCTGGCGCAGGATTTCGACGTAGCGCTTGCGGTCTTCGGCGGAGCCGACGGAGTTGAGTTCGAGTCGCCAGCCTTTGATTCCCAGCTCGTCGAGCAGGGTGGCAAGCATCTCGAGGACTTCGGCGTCGCGCAGGGGGCTTTCGGAACCGGAGGTGACGGGGCCAAGGACCTCGGCGCCGATCTGCCAGAACTGGCGGTAGCGTCCCCTCTGCGGGCGTTCGCGGCGGAACTGCGGGCCGATATAGAAGAGCTTCTGTAGCTGGCCCGTGTCGCCGAGGCTGTGCTCGATGTAGGCGCGGACGACTCCGGCGGTGTTTTCGGGGCGGAGGGTGAGGGACTGAGAAGACTTGGTGAAGCTTCCTCTGACGTACTGAATTACAACGCCGTCGATCTCTTCCTGCTTGTTGTCGGTGACCGAAGAACCGACAACAAGCCTACGAGTTTCTTTGCAAAAATTGCCGGAGGCTGTTGACGGTCTTGATCGCAAATTCTGAATTGCGGCGACATCAAGCCTACCGACGAAGTCGATCAGTTCAGTCCGATATTTTAGTTCGGTTAGTGGTACGTCGAGACTCTGGCCCTCTAAGGGGACAACAAACATGTTGCCATCTAAGCTCATCGCCCCGGCGGGGCTCTGGGAGCGTAGCCACGTGTCGCGTAATAAGTCCCTGTCAAACCGCTCGCCGTCCTCCCAGGTGTACATCTCCTTGGAGACGATGTCGGTTTCTTCGCCGACGCCGCGGGCGAAGAGTTGGGTGTCCTCGAAGATGGGGGTGCGGATCTCGCCGAAGCCGTAGCGGGCGAAGACCGAGCGGGCGATGGATTCAACGCGGTTCCAGAGGGCGGTCTCTGGCGGGAGGAGGTCGCGCGTTCCGCGGACAGCCTTCAGGAGATTGGACGGAGTGGGCATGGACTTCCAGTGTAGCGAAGTGCGGGGACGGGGTGCAGGTGGAAAGCGGAGTGAGACGAAGTAGTTGGTTGAAAAGGGTCGAACGTTTGTGGCGCGACTAGCTGCATCGGGATCCTTCGACTCCGCCTTCCCGATGAGACTGGGAAAGGCTACGCTCAGGATGACAATTTTATCCGTACCCTACCAACATGGGGGCTAATGAGATTGACCCATATGGCGGAGCGGGATACACTTGTTAAGTGTGGCAGGTTTGGCGAATGCATCCGGCTCTCCGGATGCAGGGCTGGCAGGTCTCGGGCACGGCGGACGGTTGCATGATTAAGTGCATAATTGCTGTGCGGCGGTAACGAGATGGTCGGCTGGACACAGATCCTCTGGTTGCGTCCCCAGGCAAAACAATTCATGAAGGGTGCGGGCGCTTAAGCGCTGTGCGCACAAGGGTTTCGTTATGTATGCAGTGATTCGTACCGGCGGCAAGCAGTATAAGGTCTCTCCGGGTGAGAAGTTCAAGATCGAGCGCACGGCGCACGAGAATGGCGCGATCGAGTTCGCGGACGTGCTGGCGGTGAGCAGCGAAGAGGGCAAGTTCGAGGCGGACCTGGCGGGCGCTAAGGTGACCGGCACGGTGCTGGGCGAAGGCCGATTCGACAAGATTCTGGTGTTCAAACTGAAGCGCAAGAAGCAGTACAAGAAGATGCAGGGACACCGGCAGGGCTTTGTCGAGGTTTCGATCAACGAGATTGTGGTGAACGGCAAGAGCTACAAGGCCGAGGCGACCGCGAAGTAATTTCAAACCGCTGCGGCCTGAGGGCCACGCGAAAGAGGCGACGGAATGGCACATAAAAAAGGATTAGGTTCTTCTAAAAACGGGCGCGACTCCAATGCGCAACGGCTGGGCGTGAAGGTGTTCGGCGGACAGGCAATATTGGGCGGCGGCATCATCGTGCGCCAGCGTGGGACACCGCTGAAGGCGGGTGCGAATGTTGGGCGGGGCAAGGACGACACTCTGTTTGCCAAGGTATCCGGCGTGGTGCGCTTCCAGGACCGCGGCCAGCATGGGCGGTTTGTGGCCGTCGATCCGGCAGAGGTCACCACCGTCCCGGCGTAGGAGCAGAATAATTTTGAAGAATGCGAAGACCCCGATGCGTCGGGGCCTTTCGACTTTAAGGGCAGCTTCGCAGCCGCTTGCAGCAATCAGATCGCGAGGGAGACATCTTCGGCTGTGAAATCCGACGACGGCTGGCGGCGTTCTGAATGCAGAGAGCTGGGAGCAGACGATGCAAACTCAACAGAGTCTGGTTCGCTGGCGGATGCGGTCTGCTCTGCGGAAGCCGAGGCTGTCTGTACAGGGTTAGCACTGGGAACGGCCTTGTTCTTGTAACACTGTCGGCAGAGCACGGGGCGACCTTGCGTCGGCTTGAACGGGACTGTCGTCTCGATGCCGCACTCGGAACACACCGTACGTGTCTCAGTACGCGAGATGCCGGCCGCTGCCAGCCCGCCGCTGTTGGCCGCATTGGCAGACTGCGCACCGCGCCTGGACTTGCATGGTTTACAACGCTTGGGGTCGTTCTTGAACTGCTTGTCCAGGAAGAACAGTTGTTCCCCGGCGGTAAAGATGAATTCACCGCCGCAATCCGTACAAATTAAGATCCGGTCTACGAAGTCCATGCCGATTCTCCCTTCGTGCAGATAGAGATGATCCTTCCTGGCTCCGCGATTCGCGGATTCAAGGTGGGGAGGCATTTATTTCTGTGGTTTGGGGGCGGTAAATGACGAGGCCGCCTGCTCCGAACAGGAGAAGACGGCCTCGTTATGGTTTAGAGGAGCAGGATTAGTCCTGTTCCTTGCGGATCTTCTTGCGGTTGCGCTTACGTGCAAGCGCTTCCTTGACGCGTTTCTTCTCGCCGGGCTTCAGGTAGAAAGAGTGACGCTTTACTTCCTTGATGATGTCTTCGGTCTGAACCTTGCGTTTGAAGCGGCGCAATGCATTTTCGAGAGGTTCGCCTTCCTGTACTCGAATCTCTGCCAAAGGAAATACACCTCCAAATCGTCCCAATTGGGTAGATTCCAGAATACCGCATAAACAGCAGTACGCGGCGGATTTCTGGCGGATCGAAGAAGTTCGGCGCGGGGCGTGAAAAAAGTCCAGGGGGCGTGCAATAATCCAGCCATGATTCGTGCTTATCAGGGAAGGCTGCCGGTGATACCCGCGACGTGTTATGTGGACCTGTCCGCGCAGGTGATTGGAGACGTGGAGCTGGGCGAGAACGCAAGCGTATGGATGAACGCGGTGCTGCGCGGAGATGTCAACGCGATCCGGCTGGGTGCGAACAGCAATGTGCAGGACTGCGCGGTGCTGCACGGGATGCGGGAGAAGTACCCTGTGATTGTCGGCAACTGGGTGACGATTGGTCATAACGCGACAGTGCATGGTTGCGTGGTGGAGGACGAGGTGCTGATTGGCATGGGGGCGACGATCCTGAACGATGTGCGTATCGGCGAGGGGTCGATTATCGCGGCAGGCGCGGTGATTGCGGAGCATACGATTATTCCGCCCAACTCGCTGGTGGCGGGAGTTCCCGGCAAAGTGAGGCGGACGCTGGGCGACGAGGACCGCAAAATGATCCTGAAATACGCGCAGGACTACGTGGACTACGTTGCTGTCTATTTGCAGGAGACTGAGTAGAAAGGGCTGCGACCGCGGACGATTTGCGTGCGTCTAATAGAGTGATTGGGTGAATTTTTGCAGAAGTTTGTTAAGGCAAGCCGACTGCGAAAGATGCATTGGGGTGCGTTTTCGCTGTATATTTAAAGACCTAACGTGCTCATCTCTGTTCCTGACTCTGTGTGGTCTGCTTCGGCGGACGTGTCGATTGAATCCCGGATAGGATTTCGGGTTTAGAAATCGCAGGGTCGCAGTGTCTACTTTTGGCTTGGGAACGAATCCTGCACCGGAAGGTTGCCATGAAACGATCAGATCGCTGTCTACGTATACCCGACCCACAAGGGCTATATCATCCGCGCAATGAGCACGATGCCTGCGGTATGGGGCTGGTGGCGAGCATACGCGGCGAGCAGAGCCACGAGATCATCCGCAAGGGGCTTGAGGTGCTGATCAACTTGACGCACCGTGGCGCGGCGGGATGCGATCCGGAGACGGGCGACGGCGCGGGGATCCTGATCCAGATTCCCCATGCTTTCTTCAAGCAGGAGTGCGGCAAGCTGGGGATGCAACTGGGCGAGCGAGGAAGTTATGGCGTAGCCATGGTGTTTCTGCCGGTGGACAAGCACAGCCGCCTACAGTGCGAAGGAGTTCTGGAGCGGATTGCGCAGGCCGAGGGGCTGAAACTGCTGGGCTGGCGCGACACTCCGGTGAATGGCGATTTGATCGGACGCGAGGCGCGCGCCACGCAGCCTTACATCGAACAGATGTTTGTGGGCGCTCCTGAGGGGATGAGCGAGGACGCGTTCGAGCGCCTGTTATACCTGGTACGCCGGCGGACGGAAAACGAAATTGCGCAATCGGAGATTGATCACAAGGAGGACTTTTACATCCCGTCGCTCTCCTGCCGCACCATCGTCTACAAGGGCCTGATGCTGGCACCGCAGATTGAGAAGTTCTACTACGAGCTGGCCAACCCGTTGGTGGCAAGCGCGCTGTGCCTGGTGCACCAGAGATTCTCGACCAATACATTTCCCAGCTGGAAGCTGGCACACCCGTATCGCTACATGGCGCACAACGGGGAGATTAACACCATTCGCGGCAATGTCAGCTGGATGAGCGCGCGCCAGTCTGTGATGGACAGCCCTATGTACGAGGGGCAGATCGACAAGCTGTACCCAGTGATTGTGCCGGGGGGAAGCGACTCGGCTTCGCTGGACAATGCTGTGGAGTTCCTGTTTCAGTCTGGCCGCTCGCTGCCCCATGTGATGGCCATGCTGATCCCCGAGGCGTGGGCGGGCAATCCTGACATGGACGAAGACAAGCGAGCGTTTTACGAGTATCACGCGTCGTTGATGGAGCCGTGGGACGGTCCTGCGTCGGTGTGTTTCACCGATGGCCGGGTGGTGGGCGCGACTCTGGACCGCAACGGACTGCGGCCTGGGCGGTACATCGTGACCAAGGACGACCTGGTGGTTCTGGCATCGGAGGCGGGTGTGATTGAGGTACCTGCAGAAGATGTACGCAAGAAAGGCCGGTTGCAGCCGGGGCGGATGTTCCTGGTGGATACGGTCGAGCATCGCATTATTTCGGACGAGGAGATCAAGAAATCGCTTGCCGGACGCCAGCCCTATGCGGAGTGGCTGAAGGAACAGCAGGTGATGCTGGACGACCTGCCAGAGCCGTGGCGCGTGATCACTTCGGACCCGGAGACTTTGCTGCGCCGCCAGCGCGCCTTCGGATACAGCGAAGAGGACCTGCGCGTGCTATTGAACCCGATGGGATCGAAGGGTGAGGAGCCAATCGGATCCATGGGAGCGGACACTCCACTGGCCTGTCTCTCTGACCGGCCGCAGCAGTTGTTCAGTTACTTCAAGCAACTGTTCGCGCAGGTGACCAATCCGCCGATCGACCCGATCCGCGAAGAGCTGGTGATGTCGTTGATCAGCTACATTGGGACGGAACGCAATATTCTGAACGAGGCACCGGCTAACTGCCACACACTGAAGATTCCGCACCCGATCCTAACCAATCGCGATCTGGAGAAGCTGCGCTGCATCTCTTCAGGCGACCTGCTGGCGACCAAGCTGCCAACACTCTTCCGTGCGGGGGATGGCGAGACTGGCCTGAAGCATGCGCTGGACGACCTGAGCGAACGCGCGGCTTATGCAGTGGCCTCTGGATACTCCTTGTTGATTCTGTCGGACCGCGGCGTAAATGAGACGATGGCCCCGATTCCCAGTCTGCTGGCGATGGCGGCGGTACACAACCGGTTGGTGCGCGACAAGACGCGTACCCAGGTGGCCTTGATTATTGAGAGCGGAGAGCCGCGCGAGGTGATGCACTTTGCGTTGCTGATCGGCTATGGTGCCAGCGCAATCAACCCGTACCTGGCGTTCGAGACGCTGCGCGACATGAAGCTGCGCGGGCTGCTGTCGGACGACGTGACGGCCGAGTACGCAGAGAAGAACTTCATCAAGGCGATCAATAAGGGCCTGCTGAAGACCTTCTCTAAGATGGGGATCAGCACACTACAGAGCTATCGCGGGGCTCAGGTGTTCGAGGCAGTTGGGTTGAACAAATCGCTGGTGGACTCCTACTTCTCCGGGACTGCCTCGCGGGTAGAGGGTGTCGGACTGGAAGTACTGGCGCGCGAGGCTCAGATGAAGCACGCGTACGCCTTCCAGCCGCTGACCGACTCGGAGACGGACCTGGTGGTGGGCGGGCAGTATCAGTACCGCGAGGGCGGCGAGTACCACATGGTAAATCCTCTGACTATCAGCAAGCTGCAGCAGGCTGTGCGGCAGAACAGTCCGACGACCTTCCAGGAGTACACCGACCTGATTGACGGTCAGAGCAAGCACCTGTGTACATTGCGCGGACTGATGCGGTTGAAGTACGCGGACGAGCCGTTGCCGATTGAGGAAGTTGAGCCGGCCAAGGAGATTGTGAAGCGCTTTACCACTGGTGCTATGAGCTATGGCTCCATCAGCAAGGAGGCGCACGAGACTCTGGCCATTGCGATGAATCGCATTGGTGGAATGTCTAACACAGGCGAGGGTGGAGAAGACGCAGAGCGCTTTGTACGCGATGCTAACGGCGACCTGCGGCGCAGCGCGGTGAAGCAGGTGGCCAGCGGGCGATTTGGTGTGACGGCCCATTACCTGGTGAACGCGGATGAGATCCAGATCAAGATGGCGCAGGGCGCGAAGCCCGGCGAAGGCGGACAGTTGCCTGGTCACAAGGTGGACGAGATCATTGCGCGGACGCGTTACTCAATCGCCGGTGTAGGGCTGATCTCTCCTCCACCCCATCATGACATCTATTCGATTGAGGACCTGGCACAGCTGATTTACGACCTGAAGAATGTGAACCCGAAGGCGCGCATCGCGGTGAAACTGGTGGCCGAGGCGGGGGTAGGCACGGTAGCTGCAGGCGTCTCCAAGGCGCATGCCGATGTTGTGCTGATCTCAGGCGACAACGGTGGCACGGGCGCATCTCCGCAGAGTTCGATCAAGCATGCGGGGCTGCCATGGGAGTTGGGGCTGGCAGAGACGCAGCAGGTGCTGCTGCTGAACGATCTGCGCAGCAGGATCAAGGTGCAGACGGATGGCAAGCTGCAGACTGGGCGAGATGTGGTGATTGCGGCGCTGCTGGGCGCGGAGGAGTTCGGCTTCGCAACGATGCCGCTGATCGCGATGGGCTGTATCATGATGCGCAAGTGCCATCTGACTACCTGCTCGGTCGGTATCGCCACTCAGGACCCGGTCTTGCGCGCGCGCTTCCAGGGACAGCCCGAGCAGGTGGTCAACTTCTTTTTCTTCCTGGCCGAGCAGGTGCGCCAGCACATGGCGAAGCTGGGCTTCCGGACCGTCGATGAGATGGTGGGCCGAGTGGACCGCATCGATGCGGCGACGGCTGACGCACACTGGAAGGCCAAGGGCATCGACCTCTCGTCGATCCTATTCGCGCCGGAACTGCCCTCGCATGTGGGACGGCGGCGCACCAAAGAGCAGGACCATGGACTTGCGTTTGCACTGGACCATGCACTGATCGAGCAGGCCAAACCGGCACTGGAAGAGAAGAAGCCTGTGAGGGCCAGCTTTGCCATTCGCAACGTGCATCGGACGGTGGGCGCCATGCTGGGTGGTGAGATTGCGCGCCGCTACGGTGCGGACGGACTGCCCGATGAGACCATACACTTCCGCTTCACGGGATCGGCGGGACAGAGCTTTGGGGCGTTTGTTCCAGCGGGCGTTACCCTGGAACTGGAGGGCGATTCCAACGATTACGTGGGTAAGGGACTCTCCGGCGGGCGCATCATCGTGTATCCACCGAAGACATCGAGCTTCCTGCCCGAGGAGAGCATTCTGGTAGGCAACGTTGTGCTGTACGGCGCCACTGCCGGCGAGGCGTTCTTCAGTGGCATCGCGGGCGAGCGCTTTGCGGTGCGCAACTCCGGCGCCACTGCGGTGGTGGAGGGTGTAGGCGATCACGGCTGCGAGTACATGACCAAAGGCACGGTGGTTGTGTTGGGTTCCGCGGGACGCAATTTTGCCGCCGGAATGAGCGGAGGAATCGCCTATGTTTACGACGACGAGGGAGATTTCTCCACACGTCTCTGCAACCGGGCTGGCGTGGATCTGGAGCCGCTGCAGGCGAGTGAAGATGTAGAGTTGGTGCGCGGCCTGATGCAGCGCCACATCGACCTGACGGGCAGTCCTCATGCTGCATGGATACTGGAGCACTGGGAGACGACGCAAGCACGATTTATCAAGGTGTTTCCGCTCGAGTACAAGCGAGTTCTTGGGGTGTCGCGCGCCGAGGGGATCTACGTATCGCCGGTTGCCAAAATGTCTCCCGCAAATGTGTCGCCCCTGGTGGCGACGGGGCAGGTGCAGCATGGGTAAGGTCACGGGATTTCTTGAGATTCAACGGGAACAGCCAACGCGGCGCAAGACCGAGGAGCGGCTACAGGACTGGTTTGAGATCTATGAGCCCTTTGGCGAGGCGAAGCAACGCGAACAGGGAGCACGCTGCATGGACTGCGGCGTTCCGTTCTGCCACACGGGATGTCCACTGAACAACCTGATTCCGGACTGGAATGACCTGGTATACAACGCCCGCTGGCCGAATGCCATCCGGCGGCTTCATGCGACCAACAACTTCCCAGAGTTCACCGGGCGCATATGTCCGGCGCCCTGCGAGGCGGCGTGCGTGCTGGCGATCACGGAGCCGGCCGTCTCCATCAAGCTGATCGAGCGCAGCATTGTGGACCGCGCATGGGATGAGGGATGGATCCAGCCCGAGCCACCCGAGCGCGAAACCGGTCGACGCGTGGCGGTGGTGGGCAGTGGTCCGGCTGGATTGGCGGCGGCACAGCAACTGCGCCGCGCAGGCCACTCGGTGACAGTGTACGAGAAGAACGACCGCATCGGCGGACTGATGCGCTATGGGATTCCCAACTTCAAGATGGAGAAACGCATTCTGGACCGTCGCCTGGAGCAGATGATCGCTGAGGGGGTGACGTTTGTGACCAACGCGCATGTGGGCGTGAACATTCCCATTGACTCGCTAGTGGATGACTTCGATGCGGTGTTGCTGGCGGGCGGGTCGGAGCATCCGCGCGACCTGGCGATTCCAGGCCGCGAATTGAAGGGGATCCATTTTGCCATGGAGTTCCTGCCGCAGCAGAACAAGCGCTGCGAGGGAGACCAACTGGATCCGGCGTTGGATATTCTGGCGGAGGGCAAGCGGGTGGTGATCCTGGGCGGCGGCGATACCGGCGCGGATTGCCTGGGTACCAGCCTGCGTCAGCATGCCAAGAGCGTTCACCAGTTCGAGATCATGCCTACGCCACCGGATCAGCGCGCGGCATCGACTCCGTGGCCGATGTGGCCGCTGCAACTGCGCAC
>CAIZFH010000282.1 GCA_903932155.1 uncultured Granulicella sp.
AGGCCGTAGGGCGTGAGGAAGCGCTTCGTGTCGCTGAGCGCCGCCACCAGCGACTTACGGATCTTCGGCGGTAGGCGCTTGCCCAGCACAATGGGCAGATAGGTCAGGAGCGAGTCGCCCGTGGACGGCCGATGATCGCCGTTGGTGCAGGCCACGAACCGGTCATTGCGCCAGAAGTGCTTGATCATGCGCCCCAGGAGCTCGCCGGAGCGGCGCTTCCATTCGGCAGCCTGCCGGTTCTTGCCAAGGCGGCGCGCCAGGTCGGCCAGCACATCCATCTGCAGCACCAGGTAGGCGGACAGGTCCGGCCCCTCCACCGGGTAGCCGATGTCGAAGCAGGTGGCGTTGTCCCACCCGCTGTCGTTGCCGTGGTGATACTGCGGCACACCGTCCTTGTCAAAGTCGCGGTAGGTCATCCACCAGTCGGTCCAGCGGCAGAGCGGTTCGTAGACCTCGGCGATCTGCTTGCGGGTGATGAACTTGGTACGCTGCATCATCCAGCGCAAGCTCCAGCCGTGGATAGGCGGCTTGCAGAAGGAGAGCGAGCCGTAGACATCGTTGAGGTAATCGACAAACTGCCCCTGCTCATGCTGGGTGTCGGCCAGGATCATGTACTGGTCCCAGGCGAGCTTGGGCTGCTGGTAGGTTAGCGCCATGGCATTGAAACAGTTGTCCCAGCTCCAGAGATTGGTCATCCAGTTCTTGGACATCAGCATGCAGGGGCGGGTCCAGCGGCCGACCGGGTCGACCATGCAGGACCACAGGATGTAGGCCGCAGTCTCGCGGGCCGCCGCATAATTGGCCGGCACTGCAGGCATGGTTTTCAGCCAGTTGGCAAAGTCATTGCGGACATCGATCCGCACGTCTTCAAACGACGCGCTGCAATCCGCAGGCACGCAGGCGCTGGGAAATTCCTGCAGCATGCCTTCGAACGACTCACCTACGGCCGCGGACATAAAGTCGATCATGGGCTGGTTCCTGACCAGCTCGGTGAGGTTGAACGTGCCCGTGAGCGGCTGCAGCAGGTACTGGTGCCCTGCCCCGGACTCGTTGACCACCCAGCTCTGCTCCGGCCCGCGGTAGAAGGACGTGGTGTTGGGGCTGACCGCCGTGATCCGCAGCGTGGCCCCCTGGCCGCGGAAACGCACCACGCGGGAGGACTGAAAGCAGAACTCCACCCACCCTTCCGCGCACTCCAACCGCAGCGACGCCGGATCGGCAATCTCGCGAAAGGGGATGGACGCTCCGCCCGAGACCAGCTCGATCTTGAAGATGGGGCGCCCCCAGTTGTTGCCATGAATGACGCGGATAAAGACCCCGTCCATCCCCCGCAACACATGGCTGATCGACAGATAGGCACCGGCCCGGCTCAAGGGCACGCGACGAAAATCAAAGTTCATAATGGGCTCCTTGGGTTCGCATTACCCTAGCAAGCCGCGCGCCGGCGTTCAATCCTGCAACTGAGCACTAAACCCTCGCCTAAGACCGATCCGTTCGCTTGTAACCATGCCTTTCGACTTTTGCCCGCTTGGCGTCGCAGAGCTCCGCCCTCCATTTCGCTTCATCGAGCTCTTCTCGATCACGCATCTTGGAGGGCGGAGCTCTGCGACGCCAAGCGGGCGTGCGTTTCGCAGTTCGGCATCTGTCAGGGTCTGCATATCGTGAAAGCGTACCCGAACACTCCATCTTCCTACCATGAGCTACCAGCCGAAGGCGGGTTCCTTGGGAAAATATTTTGCCCCGGTGCGAACGATCGATTTACTTCACAAATCCGGGGGCACGGCAACCACCCGGAAGCCAATGTAGTCATAACGGGCGTCCGCCCGAATACCTCTGCGGTGCGCAGAACGGCAATCGCCTGCGAAGCTGGACCAACCGCCGCCGCGCATCACTCGGCTCAACCCCTGAGTTAAGTCCTTCTGCTCGCTCGCGCGGCGCGCGTAGGGACCGAACCAATCGAGGCACCATTCCGCTACGTTGCCGTGCATGTCATACAATCCCCACGTGTTGGGCAGGTAACTGCCGACCATGGCAGTGCCCCCGTTGGTGCTGATCGCCTCCAGCGGTCCCTGCGTTTTGTAGCGGAAGTTATAGCGCCCGATCCGATCCATGTGCTCGTCCCGGTTCACACTCATCGTGTTCTCGCCCGGACTCAGCAGGTTGTATCCCGAATTCAACGCCGTGATTGTGCCGGCCCGGCAGGCATATTCCCACTGCGCCTCGGTGGGCAAATCAAAGCTCTTGCCGGTCCGGGCCCTGAGTTTTCCTATGAACGAGGCCGCGTCCACCGTGTTGGTAGCGGGCCATTTCGTGCCGTCAACCGATCCACGGATGTCGTTGTACGACACGTGTTCGATCGGACGCGAGTTACGGCAGCCGGCACTGCTGAAGGCACTGGGCCAGTCACCCATGACCAGCGCCCACTGCATCTGGGTGATCTCGAACACGCCCATATAGAAATCCTGGGAAATCGTAACCGGGTGTTGCTTCTCGTCACTTCCGAAGCATCCGATTTCACCGGCAGGCGATCCCATCGCAAAAGCTTCGACAGTGGCGAGAATGCGGCGCAATACGATGCGGGTCGTTTTCTGTTCGTCCGTCCAACCGCCAGCAGGAGGTTGCGTCAGATACCTGACAGGATAGTTCGAGGCCAGCGGTCCACCGGAAAGGTCAACCACCATGTAGAGGGAAGGTTGTGTTGACTCGGAAGGAGGCTCCGCCTGGGCTACCTGATTGGTCGCTGGCGCTGCCTTCGGCAGATCTGTTGCGGGGCGCCCTTGATTCTCCGTGCGGCAGCCGTTCATTACGCCTGCGCAAAACAATGCGCAGACCAGACCGTGATACCAACGCAGCGCTTGCATCTTGCCCCTGTCCTTTCTCCCTACTCGCGAAAATCGGGTCTCGGTTTGTGGCAACGATGGGGAACCCTACAGATACTCGTGCGCCAGGATCAGGAAGACGCTGGAGGTCCAGGTGTAGGCCGGGTCGCGACGGCCTTCTCCGGTCAGCGCGTCGTAGTTCTCGGCAAACCCGCTCTGGATGCACATGTCGCAGAAGCGACGGGCAACCTCGCGGGCGAGCTTCTTCTCGCCGCACTGCCAGAGGCCGTCCACAGCCAGCAGCGTGGAGGGCGCCCAGATCGGACCGCGCCAGTAGCCGTCGGAGTTGTATTCCTTGCTCGCAATGCTCTCCGTGGCCAGGCCGTAGGGCGTGAGGAAGCGCTTCGTGTCGCTGAGCGCCGCCACCAGCGACTTACGGATCTTCGGCGGTAGGCGCTTGCCCAGCACAATGGGCAGATAGGTCAGGAGCGAG
>CAIZFH010000283.1 GCA_903932155.1 uncultured Granulicella sp.
GGATGATGAGGATGAACTGAAGCACGTTCAGGGATTCGGGACCCTTTGGGATTGCTTCAGCACGGATTGCTACGGTCTTCTTCGGCCTGTTAAGAATCTGTTGTTCTGGTTCGTTGCGCATGCACCCGCGTCGCCGGTAGTTGTTGCGCACATCGTTTCCACGCTGCTGTTCATCGTTGCCACAGGCATGGTCTATGTGTGGTTGCGTCGATGGTACCCAGGGTCTCTGTGGCCTGTGGCCGGGGCCGCCATTTGGAGTCTTTCCCCGACGCTGGTCTCGTCTTACGCCTGGTTCAGTTGTTCGAACATCCTCGTTTGTACGATCTTCTTGCTCGGCGCTCTATGCCTCTGGGAGGAAGCGCGCCGGAGCCTCGCTTGTAAGCGTCACAAGCAGGAGGTAGTGCTGCTGCTTCTTTGCTGCGCGACGTGCTACCTCGTTGCCTTCCTTTCATACGAAGCAGCCATCGTGATGCCTCTGCTTGCTGCCCTGCAGGATCTGGCCCGTGGACGGAACCTGCTCAGCCGAGCATCGATCTTGCTTCACGCACCAATGGTGCTTCTTGTGACTGTGACTCTGTTGGCCAGGTGGGCAATCACCGGCAACACCAGTCCCGATAATCCCGGTTTAGCGCCAATGTCAGGCGGTCATCTCGTGTTCTCCTCGGCATATTTCCTGGTAGATCACCTGTTGTGGTGGGCCGTCCCTTTCGGGCGACAAGAGATTCTCGGAACATTCGTCCCTGGCACATCGGCGACACCGATACAGCTTGTTGCGTCTTGGCTTGTCGTCGGCCTTGGCCTTGGCTTCTTCGTGGCGATGCGTGACCGTTCTCCTCGGGTTGCCCTCGGTGGTTTCTGGGCTGTTGTCGCGCTTGCGCCCATGAGCAACCTTATCCCACTGAAGACGGGTCCATTCGCCGATTACTACCTCGCGTTGTCCAGCGTCGGGATAACGCTGGTTGTTCTTGAGGCTATGCGGTGGGCGTTGCGGGGTATCGGTCGGACGTCTGAGCAGTCGCTGTTCGCCAAGTCTGCGTTGTGGAGCGTGGTGGTGGCCATCGGACTCTGGCGCGGTTCAGCCACAGTGACCTCCTTTCGCTGGATCGCGACGTGGAACGACCCGGCTGAACTCTTGCGGGCATCCATAGGTGCACGGACGTGTGCCTACCGGGCCCAGGCGAACTTGGCCAGGCACTGCATGTTAAGGTGCGATTTTGGCCAGGCTGAACACTTGGCGCGCCTTGCGCAAGTCGAAGCGCCCTGGTATGCCCTGTCGTACAATGTCCTGGGAGACGTCAGGAATCGCAGGGGAGACCATCAGGCGGCCAGGGACTGGTACATGCGAGCCATAGCCAACGCAGCGGCAGACGCCTATACACACTTTGCATTGGCTTACACCTGCGAGACGTGGCTGGACGATACCAGCGCGGCCCGCGATAACTACGGCGTGGTTACGGCAGAGGGCGCCTCGAACCCTCTGCGGGAATCGGCATTCCTGAATCTGGGGCGACTCCTGGCCGTCGGTGGCGATGTCAATGGAGCCATTGCGCTCCTCAATCGCGCTTTGGCTGAGTTTCCGCTATCGGCTGGCGTCAGGCACAACTTGTCTGTCGCTTACAGCCAAGCCGGGCAGAGCCAGAAAGCACTCAGCATGCCTGCCCGTGGGCAGTCGCGTCTCCCGTAACCACCCCCTATTGTGCAGCCGGGCGCACTACGGCAGGTACTGGCGGGGTTGCCGGAGCAGGAGCCAGCGTCGCCTGGGCAGATGGAGCTGGCGGTGCAATCGCGGGCGGAATGGCCGGCGGAATAGCCGGCTGAAGGTTCATCTGTACCCCCTGCGGTAATCCACGGCCTTGGTTGGCGCCGGGTTGCGGGTTGCGCGGCATGCCTGGCTGTGTCCACGGCGTTCTTTGTTCCATACGCTGTTTTATGGTCTCACGGAGTTTGGCGCGCTGCTCAGGGGTCAGTGCCTTAAGTGCGTTCAGGGCCTGCTTGACGCGCATCTTGCCGACTTGCGAACGAAGGTCA
>CAIZFH010000284.1 GCA_903932155.1 uncultured Granulicella sp.
GAACTGAGTTTTGGGATCGCCAGAAAGAACACACCAAGTATTAAGGACGTATGGATATTACAAACCGCCAAGCACGACAGGAGCTTCTCGACTGGGCCAAGAACGTCGGGACCACGCTGCGGCAGCGCGGGGACGACGCTGGCGCCCAAATAGTTGCCCAAGCGTTGAAGCAATATGAAGAAGCCCCATTCCTCCTGCCTGTTCTGGGTGCCGCGAATCGGGGTAAGTCCACCCTCATAAATGCGCTCCTCGGCCGCCAGGACGACACCCTTGCGCCCGTCGGCGAAATCCAGACATCCAGCGTCATTACCCGCATTTCTTGGGCTGAGAAGGATCAGGTCACTGTTCATTTCCGGGAGGACAAAGGAAGCCTGACAATCCCACCGCAAGAGATCAGAGCGTACGTGACGGAAAAGGAAAACCCAGGGAATCGAAAGCAGGTCGAAGTGGTCGAGGTCTCCGGTCCATTCACCAGTCTCGACCGCGAACTCATTCTTGTGGATACCCCGGGAGCCGCCTCCGCACTCGCCCACCACGACGATTTTCTCCTACGCCTGCTACCGCTCGCCGACGCCGTCATCTACCTCGTCACCGCCGACGATCCGCTTAACGCGGCAGAGGAACAACTCCTGCAGCAAGTCCAGAAAGAACACATCAGCAAAATCTTCTTTGCTGTCAATATGGTTGACGCCGCCCGCCCAAGCGAGCTCGCGCAAGGACTAGCGCAGAACCAAAACATCCTCGCAAAGCTGGGACTCCCCGACTGCCACATCCGCCAGATCAGCGCACTCCGGGCCATGCAGGGGGACATACCAGGAAGCGGCCTCGACCCGCTGCTAGCGGGCATTCGTGCGCTCCTCTCGCATCAAAAAGGAGCGCTCAAAGCCCAGCGCCTCCAGGCACGTGTCACAGCCTGCGCCCAGCGCGCGGAGCAGACGCTGGCTCTGGAGGTTCTCGGTTCCAAACGCACCAGCCAGCAGCTACAGGCCGACATCGGCAGCGCGACCATATACCGCTCGCAGTTGCCTGTCACGATTGAACTCGCAGAACAGAAATTCTCCCATGCTTGGCGCAGGGCGTTGGACGAACTCGAAATCGGTTTGCGTCACGCCCGCGACCAAACGCAACGTGCCGCCTCGGTCCGGGTGCAAGAAACCAAGAGCGGCGAAGTGGAAAAGCTCGTCCAGGAACTCCCCATGTTCCTTGCGAACACAATGGAAACGGAGCTAAAGGAGCCCGCCCGCAGGTTCGAGACCACGGTCCGGGACGCTTGCGAAGCGCTGAAAATCACTGGACCGGCACTCGACATGCGGACGGTCGCCCCCGAACAGCCCCTTGGCCGCCCTGAATGGGAAAAGTGGAAACCCATGGTAGGGCCGGGCGCAACGGTTGCCACCTCCATGGTAGTCGCCAAAGTTGCGACCGTGGCCGCAGCCAGCTCATCATGGCTCAGCCTCAGTGGGTGGCTAGCCGCCCCGCTCTGGTGGGTACTGGCGGGTCCCGTAAGCTGGAGCCTCGGCGCCGTCGGCTTGCTCATGCTGCC
>CAIZFH010000285.1 GCA_903932155.1 uncultured Granulicella sp.
CCGCCATCGCGGTCGCCGCCGCGACTATCGCGATGCGCCCCATGTCCCCAAAGGCGGCGAAGTCGCCGATCGCCTTGCTCCTGCCATTCGCC
This sequence comes from uncultured Granulicella sp., assembly GCA_903932155.1. Classification (GTDB taxonomy): domain Bacteria; phylum Acidobacteriota; class Terriglobia; order Terriglobales; family Acidobacteriaceae; genus Edaphobacter. Next base: position 93 of record CAIZFH010000285.1, read on the forward strand.
GCCGAATGCTTGGCAATCAGCGAAACCCCGATCGGCTCGAACAATCCCGACGCAATTCCGGCCAGCACATAGGCAAGAAACAAAGCGGGAATATGGCGGGCGAAGAACAGTGTGAGCCATCCCAATCCGCTGGATGTTATGGCCAGGAGGATCACATTCCGGCTTTGAATCGCATGGGCGATCTTGCCGGCAAAAAAGCTGACGCTGATCTGGCTCACGATAAACACCGTGGTCAGTATCCCGACCAGGTAGAACGACAGCGCATACTGCTGTTGCAGGAAGACAAGCAGGCCAAGGATGCCCACCTCCCAGCCCTTGCTCAAGAAGTTGCAGATCGACAGGATCGTATTCGCTCGTCCATCGTGAGCTGCGGACGAGGCGGGACCGGTACCAGCACAATTCGTCTGTAGAACGCCGCGTCGCGTTCCGCCAGCACCCTGTAACTGCGATGGCCGCGAAGCAGTTGGGGCTGTGTCTGCTTGTTCCTCGATGAGAGTTGCGAAATTCATCCTGTTGTAACAATCGCAGATGAACCTGAAGACAAGCTGAATATGAGATATCAGTGAACCATATACTTCACTCCTAGATTTTGGGGGATCGATACGAAAATAGTTCCTATGAAGCTGGATGCGCATCCAATTCATCACAGATTCATTGAACTGCGATGGAATGCATTTAAACCAGCAGAACCCAGTACGCCACGAAACGCAATCCTAATTTCCCATAGACCTGCGATGACCTCGACCGAGAACCTCCGCCGAAGCCTATTGACGCTAGCCGCAACGTGCGCCCTGATTGCGACCGCAACGGGACAATCTCCTGTCCCAAATAAAGCTGCGGCAGCACCGGCAACCAGAGCGACCGTGCCTGCATTGTTACTTTCTGACGTACATATGGACCCGTTTTCCGACCCGGCGAAGGTTGCGAAGCTGAATGACTCGCCTGCCTCTGCTTGGCCCGCAATCCTGTCTGCGCCCGACTCCCCCACGCAGGCGAAGGACTTTGCAGCGCTGCAATCTGCCTGCCCGACGAAGGGCATCGATACGCCGTACGTTCTTTGGCGGTCTAGCCTTAGTGCGATCCATACGGATGCAGCGCAAACACGGTTTGTGACTTTAAGCGGCGACCTGCTTGCCCACTCCTTCGACTGCAAATTTCAGACGCTAGTGCCGGGAGCCAAGCCCTCCGAGTACGTCGCGTTTACGGAGAAGACGGCGCGCACCGTCGTCAGCACACTGCGCGCGGCGCTGCCCGGCATTCCCATTTATGTGGCAATGGGCAACAACGACACCGGCTGCGGCGATTACGGACTGGACGCCACGCACGACGCGTTTCTGGGGCTGATTGCCAATATTGTGTCTGAGGCGCTGCCCGCTGCCGATCGCGCCGATGTGCTGCGTGACTTTGCATCGGGAGGAAACTACACCGTTCCTCTGGCCGCGATACCGCACACTCGTCTGATTGTGCTGGACGATGTCTTCCTATCCGGCAAGTACATTACCTGTTCCGGCAAATACGACCCTAGGCCGGCAGTCGCGCAACTGACATGGCTCGCCAGACAACTTGCTTCGGCGCGACTACAAAAAGAGCAGGTGTGGGTGATGGGTCACATCCCACCCGGTGTCGATGTGTACGCAACGGCGCGCAGGTCCGGCAACCTCTGTGGCATGAAACCTCAGATGTTCTTAGGGTCGGAAGACTTTGCCGAGTTGCTTGCGCGCAACGCAGACATCGTCCGGCTGGGGCTGTTTGGCCACACCCACGCCGACGAAATGCGGTTGCTGACTCCTGAGTCCAACTCCACGATGCAAACAGTGCAAAGCATGCTGGGAGTACCGCTGAAGAGTGTTGCTTCGATCACGCCGATTCATGGCAATCTACCAAGCTTCACAGTGGCCTCGATCGACCCCGCGAACGCTACTTTGGACGACTACACCGTCTACATGGCTTCGAACTCTACCGGCATAGGGACTACCTGGTCGAAGGAGTATACCTACTCCACGACGTACCACAAGCCTACCTATGACGCGGTTGCCGTGAAGCAATTAATGGGGGAGTTTGAAAACGACCACGGCGCCAAGTCCGCGGCCAGCCAGGCTTATATACACAACTTCTTCCCTGGCGAGCTCTCGCCTATTCTGCAGCTTGCGTGGCCACAGTATGTCTGCTCGCTAGACCACGACTCCGCAAAAGATTTCAGCACGTGCGCGTGCGGCGCGACAAAATAATTCATAGATAAGCCTGCGATTCTAGAGCGGAACGGAGCACCCTCGACCACTCTGGCAAGCAAGTGATACGATTTTTCCGATCGCACCCGATCTACTTCAAAGCAGAAGGAAACATCATGCGCAGATTGTTCGGCTCTGTCCTCGCCCTCGTTCTCACAGTCACCTTTGCCCAGGCCCAGACAGCACCGCCGACGGCGACAACAGCACCAGCCACACCAGCAGCTCGTCGAGCCCCCCAGGCACCGCAAGCGCAGCAACCGACTTATTCCGTCCCGCCGGCACTGAAGAGTACCGTGACCTACGTTTGCGGCCCTGCGACGAAGGGCGGTACCTCCCTGACCACCAACAGCATTTATTCCGAGAGCGCGCCTGGCTGGGATCTAAAGACCGCACCCAAGTTGGCGAACGGCGTCTGCTCTTCGGACACGCCTTACTTCTTTTCCATCGCGGTACCGGAGGGCAACTACCGCGTGGAAGTCGCACTGGGGGGCAGCGCGGACTCAGTGGTCACCGTCCGCGCCGAAGCGCGCCGCCTGATGCTGGAAAAAATTGCCGTCAAGGCCAACGCTGGTGCTGTCAAACGCTTTGACGTAAACGTGCGCGTTGCGGAGTTCAAGAACCCGGATGGGAGCGTGAGCCGCGTCCACCTGAAACCGCGCGAGTACGGCAACCTGAACTGGGACAATAAGCTGACCATCGAGTTTAACGGCACCAATCCCAGCTTCCGCGCCATTTCGATTACGCCGCTGACAGGATCGCATATTGATACCGTTGTGTATCTTGCGGGCGACTCCACGATGGTGGACCAGGACAGCACTCCATGGGCTTCGTGGGGACAACAGCTCCCTCGCTTTTTCCAATCCGGCGTGGTATTTGCGAATAACGCCGAATCCGGCGAGACGTCTGCATCCTTTCTGAGCGAGTTGCGCTTTGCCAAGGTGATGTCTGTGATCAAGCCGGGCGATTACTTTTTCATGCAGTTCAACCACAACGACCAGAAGGCAGGCGCGGTGACGCTGGAGAGGTACAAACAGATTCTGACCGACTTTGCCGCGCAGGTGCGGTCGAAGGGCGCGATCCCTGTAATCGTGACGGCACAGCACCGCAGGAGCTTCGACGACTCAGGGCATATTACGAACTCTCTGGGCGACTATCCACAGGCCGCGCGCGATGTGGCCGCAGCTTACCAAATCCCGCTGATCGACCTGACGGCGATGAGCAAGGTTCTGTTCGAGGCGATGGGTCCCGACGGCACCAAGAACGCCTTCATGTACTACCCCGCCAACACCTTCCCCGGACAGACCATGAACTACGCCGACAACACTCATTTCAATAGCTACGGCGCGTATGAGCTGGCGCGTTGCATTGTGAAAGGAATCCACGAGGACAAGATGACGTTCTCTCTGCTGATCGATCCCTCCGTGCCGGAGTTCGATCCTGCGAAACCAGACCCGTTTGCCACCTTCTCGCTGCCCAATACACCTATCATGCGCAACGAAGATGTGACCAAGATTCCGCAGACGTAGGGATTTAGAAGTTGATTACGGACCGCAACGGCCACGGAAGCTGGCTTCCTGAGCCAGCCTTGAGCGTCAACACGGAACGACGTGAGATTCGTCCACTCGACCGGGCAGGGCGGAAGGTGCTACGATTCCCCCGGTCGCAACAGAAACGCTTTACCCCATAAGGAATTGACATGCGCAGCTTACCCGCCTCACTACTTACCTTCTCCCTCACCCTCACGATCGGACTTGCCCATGCGCAGAGTGCTCCACCTCCGACACCTGCTGCACCAGCATTGGCAGCACCGGGAGCACCGGGAGCGCCTGGTACGCCGGGAGCTCCGGGAGGGCGTGGCGGGGCACGGCCTGCAGCGCAAGCACAGCCTACGTATCCTGTGCCGCCGGCTCTGACTGGGCCCGTGACGTTGACCTGCGGAGCCAAGAAGAAGGGCGCTACTACGCTGAGTGCAAGCAGTGTGTACTCCGACAGCGCCGCAGGTTGGGACCTGAAGACCGCGCCGACAGTGGAGAAAGGGAGCTGCACGTCGGATAAGCCCTTCTACTTTTCCATTCCGGTGCCTGAGGGCAACTACCGCGTGACGGTAGCGTTTGGCGGACCGGTGGATTCCGTCAACTATGTACGCACCGAGGTGCGGCGGTTACAGCTGGAAAAGATATCGGTGAAGGCCAAGGGATCGGTCACAAAATCCCTTGACGTGAATGTACGGGTGGCGGAGTTCAAGAACCCGGACGGGACCCAAGGCAAAGTCCGCCTGAAGCCGCGCGAGTACGGCATTCCGAACTGGGACAATAAACTGACACTGGAGTTCAACGGAACCAACCCAAGCTTCCACTCGATTACGGTTACTCCGTTGGTGGGCGCGCTGGCGGAGCCGGTTGTATATCTGGGCGGCGACTCGACGATGGTGGACCAGGACGGCACAACCTGGTCCGGCTGGGGACAGCCGCTGCCGCGCTTCTTCCTGCCCGGCGTGGTGGTTGCCAACAACGCCGAGTCCGGTGAGTCTTCGACGTCTTTCCAGGGAGAGCAGCGCTTCCCGAAGATTCTGTCCACGCTCAAGCCGGGGGACTATTTCATTGTGCAGTTCGCGCACAACGACCAGACGCTCAATGCGCGCACCAATGAACCGGCGGTGCCGATCGATCGCTACAAGCAGGTGATGACGGAATTTGTGAACCAGGTACGGGCCAAGGGCGCCATTCCAGTGATTGTGACGGCCCAGGAGCGCAGAACGTTCGACGCCAGTGGACACATCACCAACTCGCTGGGCGACTATCCGCAGGCATCGCGGGATGTGGCGGCGGCCACCCATGCCGCGCTAATCGATCTGACGGCGATGAGTACAACGATGTTCGAGGCGATGGGTCCGGATACGGCGCTGCTGGCTTTCCATGCTCCGGACACGACTCACTTTAGCAACTACGGCGGATATGAGCTGGCGCGCTGCGTGGTGCTGGGGATTATTCAGAACAAGCTGCCGCTGGCAAAGTTCGTCGATCCGGCATATGCCAAGTTCGACCCAGCCAAGTTCGACCCGGCGGCCACTTTCTATCTGCCGATGAGCCCGGAACCGCCAAGGGGGAACGGTGCGATGGCGCCGCCGGCCAATGGAGCACCGACGGCACCGGCAGCACCGGCGATGCGACCGGCAGGACAACCTTAGGACATTTTCGCAACTTATTGCGACCCGTCAACGTCTGCAAACCACAGGCGTGCTAGACCGCTCTGTGCCACAAGTGCTACGATTCCCCCGATTGAACGAGATTCAATTCCCAGCAGAAGGAAAACCTATGCGCAGTTTGTCTGGCCCACTACTCGCCCTCGCCCTAACCGTCAGCCTTGCCCACGCGCAGACTGCTCCTCCGGCCGCTCCAGCCGCACCGGGAGCAGCCGCGCCGAGAGCGCCGAGAACTCCGGGCGCACCGGGAGCACCGGGCGCGGCACGACCGTCTCCGTTTGCATCGGCAACGCCGCAACCTGTGTTTCCCATTCCGCCAGCGCTCAGTGGGCCGGTGACGTTCAACTGCGGAGTCGCGAAGAAAGGCACGACTGCGGTGACCGCGAGCAGCGTGTACAGCGAGAGCGCGGCGGGCTGGGACATCAAGACCACTCCCAAGGTCGAGGGCGGAATCTGCTCGTCCGATAAGCCGTTCTACTTCTCCATGGCGCTACCCGAGGGCAACTACCGCATCACTGTGGCGTTCGGCGGCAATGAAGAATCGGTGAATACGGTCCGCACCGAAGCTCGCCGGTTGACACTGGAAGGCGTTGCGGTAAAGGCCAAGGCCACGGTGACAAAATCCTTTGACGTGAACACGCGAGTTGCCGAGTACAACAACCCGGACGGGACGCCCAGCAAAGTCCGCCTGAAGAGCCGCGAGTACGGCAATCTGAACTGGGACAATAAGCTGACGATCGAGTTCAACGGGACTAACCCGAGCTTCCACTCCATCGAGATTACGCCTCTGGTGGGGGCGAAGGCCGAGCCGGTTGTGTATCTGGCGGGCGACTCCACGATGGTGGATCAGGACACTGATCCCGGGGCCTCGTGGGGACAACAGCTTCCGCGCTTCTTCCTGCCCGGCATAGTGATCGCCAACCACGCCGAATCCGGCGAGACCTCCGCGTCCTTCCAGGGCGAGCTGCGCTTCGCCAAGGTGATGTCGATCATCAAGCCGGGCGACTACTTCTTCATGCAGTTCAACCACAACGACCAGAAGCCGGGCGCTGTGCCTCTGGACCGGTACAAGCAGATCCTGGCAGATTTTGCCAAGCAGGTGCGGGCCAAGGGTGCGACGCCGGTGATTGTGACCGCGCAGCACCGCAGGACCTTCGACGCAAGCGGCCATGTCACCAACTCGCTGGCGGAGTATCCGCAGGCAGCGCGCGACGTAGCTGCCGCCAACAATATCGCGCTGGTCGACCTTACGGCGATGAGCAAGGTGCTGTATGAGGCGGAGGGGCCTGAGGGTTCCAAGCACCTCTTCAATGGAACCGACATCACCCACTTCGACAACTACGGTGCGTACGAGCTGGCACGGTGCATTGTGCATGGCATCCGCGAAGCCAAGATACCCATTGCGAAGTTCCTCGATCCCACTGTGCCAGACTTTGATCCTGCGAAGTTCGATCCGTTTGAGAAGTTCACACTGCCCGGATCGCCGAATGGCAGACGGCCCGGCGGCCCGCCACTACCAGTTGATGATCAACTGTAGATAATAGTAATTGCAAGAACGAAGAGGCCCACATTGCGCAGAGTGCGATGTGGGTTTTTTCGTGTGACAGAAGCCGGATTGCGAAATGCGAACTTCCTGCTGGCTGCAATCAGCTCCTGGGTTTCTTGCCGAGCAGCCCACGATACAGCTCAACCGTCTGCGCGGCGATGGCCTGCCAGGAGAAGGTCTCTTCGACGCGCTTGCGTCCTGCCGCGCCGAACTTCGTACACAGGGCTGGGTCGGCCATCAACCGGGAGATGGGGGCGGCCAGATCGCGTGCGAAGCGGGCTGCGTCGAGCGGGAAGCCTGTGACTGGATCGGCATCGAAGGGCACCAGGAGGCCCATATCACCGTCGACAACCACTTCGGGAATACCGCCCACCGCGCTGGCTACCACGGGCGCACCACAGGCCATGGCTTCGAGGTTGATGATGCCGAAGGGCTCGTAGACCGACGGACAGCAGAAGACGCGGCAGTGGGAGTAGAGCTGGATGGCCTCGACGCGAGTGACCATCTTCTCGATCCATACGATCCTGCCACCGGCGGCGCGCGCTGCCTCAACACCTGCGCGCATTTCGGCGGCAATCTCAGGGGTATCAGGCGCGCCCGCGCAGAGCACTACCTGCATCCCTGCGGGCAGATGCTTTACCGCATCGACCAGATGCACGACGCCCTTCTGGCGAGTGATGCGACCGACAAAGAGAACGTAGGGCGCGGACGGATCGACGCCATACTTCAGCAGCGCGTCCGTTGCCGAGGTCTTGCGATACTCCGCAACGTCGATGCCGTTGTAGATGACATGCACACGCGCCGCGTCCACCTGGGGGTAGGCGCGCAGGATGTCGTCACGGGTGCCACGCGAGACGGCGATGATGGCGTCGGCGTCGAGGATAGCTGTGCGCTCCATCCAGGAGCTCATGGCGTATCCCGAGCCAAGCTGCTCGGCCTTCCAGGCACGCAGCGGCTCCAGGGAGTGGGTGGTCAGGACAAAGGGAATCCCGTAGAGCTTTTTGGCCAGAAATCCCGCCATGGCCGCGTACCAGGTATGGGTATGTACGATGTCGATCTGCGCCAGGTCCTTCATCTGCGCCAGGTTCAGGGCCAATGCATCGACGGCAGTCTTGAATTTGGCGTCGCACCCGGCAGTGACCTCCGGCGGCGGCTGATCGCCGCGCACATGGAGGTTACCGGTGTCGAGCCGTTGCGTACCCCAGCAGTGCACCTCAACCTCGATCAGGCGGGCAAGCTCGCGGCTCAGGTACTCCACATGTACTCCCGCGCCGCCATAGACTTCTGGGGGAAACTCCCGTGTTATCAAGCCAACCCGCATCGCGCTCCCCACCTCGTAGATTCAGGAATCCTCGCAACAGGATACGCCTTGAAAGATGCATTCCCCATGGTCTAGCGTGATTTAGCAGTTCGGAGAGCGACAAAACCACCCGCAGTCAGCAATAATGGGTGCGCCGAAACTCAGAACACGCGGCAGCCGTCTCTGCATAAAAGCCCCAATTTTGGCATCAACGAACGACGCAGCAGAGATACTGCGAAACGAATTCCTGGAGAACATGATGAACCAGCACCCTCGCACGCCAGCCCTTCGCACGCTACTCGCCACACTACTCCCCTGCACCGTTGTCGCGCTTGTGTTATCTGCGGTGTGCGGCGCACAGCCCACGGCAAAGCCCGCTGCCTCTGCGAAGGCCACAGCAGGGGTCACTGCGACAACCGTTGCACCCTCGCTTACTGCTCTGCGGGCGACCTTTGCAAATCCCCCGAGCCAGACGCGCCCGATGGTTCGCTGGTGGTGGTTTGGCCCCGCCGTGGTGAAGCCTGAGCTCCTGCGCGAACTACAGCAGATGAAGGCAGCCGGCGTTCAGGGAGCGGAGATTGCCTTCGAATATGCCGAGGTGCTGGACGATCCGGCGAAGGGCCTGAAGAACCTTACGTTCCTATCCCCGGAGATGCTGGACGACGTGGCATACGCGCAGGCGGAGGGTCGCAAGCTGGGATTGCGCATCGACCTCACCCTCGGCTCCGGCTGGCCGTATGGTGGCCCCAATACCCCGCTGGCCGAGGCCATCACAGACATCCGAGTCACCCAGGTTCCTGTGCCTGCGGGTGCTACTTCCGTAACATTGCCCAGTCTTCGAGAGGGCGAATCGCTGATATCCGCTGACATTGCCGACGTAGTTGCAAGTTCGCCGGCACCAGTGCTCGCTCCAGCGCCAGGAGGAGGTTTAGCAGGCCGTGGCGGACGCGGCGGACGTGGCGGCGGCCCGGAGGCGGCTGCGTTTGATGCAACCTCCGCCAAACCGCTCAACGTCTCCGGCAGCACAGCCGCGGTTATAGCCGGCAACAAGCCTCGCACTGCGCTCTTCTTCATCCAGAGCCATCCGCGAATGCAGGTGAAGCGCGCCGCCGTGGGTGCCGAGGGCTTTGTACTGGACCACTTCTCGCACGATGCCGTCTCCCACTATCTACAGAAGGTCGGGACGCCTCTGATCGGCGCATTCGGATCGACCCCGCCTTATTCCATCTTCTCCGACTCGCTAGAGGTGGGCGGCTCCGACTGGACCCCCAATCTGCCGGCCGAGTTCCTGAAGCGTCGCGGCTACGATCTGATTCCCCACCTTCCGGAGCTTGCCGCCGGAGGCAGCGTTGCCGCCGACACGGTACGCCACGACTACGGGGAGACGCTGACCGATCTGGTAAACGAGAACTACCTGACGCAGCTTACGAACTTTGCCGTTGCCCATCACACCAAGTTCCGCTCGCAAAGCTACGGAGAACCGGCAGTGGACTTCTCCAGCCAGAACATTGCTTCGCTGACCGAGGGCGAAGGACCGCAGTGGCGGGCCTTCTCCACCCTGCGCTGGGCCAGCTCCGCTAACCATGTGTTCAACCATGTAGTCACTTCCGGCGAGACGTTTACCTGGCTTCACTCGCCGGTGTTCCGCGCCATTCCGCTGGACATGAAGGTCGAGGCCGACATCGACTTCATCATGGGCGAAAACCAGATTTTATGCCACGGCTGGCCCTACTCTCCTCCGGACAGCGAGGTGCCTGAGCCAGGCTGGAGCCTGTACGCTGCGGCTTCGTTCAACAACCACAACCCGTGGCACCCCGTGATGCCGGCAGTGACGGCATACATCGGGCGGATGAGCTACCTGCTGCAGCAGGGCAAGCCCGCTAATCAGGTGGCCGTTCTGATGCCCACCGACGATGCGTGGGCCACCTTTGCACCGGGGCGTGCTTCTGTGACCGCTGACATGAGCCGCTATGTTACCCCGGAGTTGATGTCCACCATCCTGTCGGCTGGATATAACGTCGACTTTATCGATGCGAAGGCAATCAACAAGGTAGGCATGGGTACCCACCAGATTCTGCTGCTGCCTAGCACGGAACGCATGCCGGTGGAGACGCTGAAGAAGATTGCCGCGTACGTGGCCGGCGGCGGCAAAGCGATTGCGTATGGCCATCTGCCCACACTCACCCCCGAAGGCAAGCCGTTGGGAGATGCGGGTGCGGACACCTCTGAAATAGCACTTATTGCCGATGCGGCCAGCCTCACCCAGGCGCTGCACAACGCCGCAAAGCCCGACTTCCAGTTCAGCGCCACCGACGACGCAACGGTCACTCATCTTGGCTTTATCCGGCGCAAGCTGGCTAACGCTGATATCTACCTGGTGGTTAACACATCGAATCAGCCCATCGATACTTCGGCAACTTTCGCCACAACGCATAAGTTTGCCGAAGAGTGGGATGTCGACAACGCGGTCGCATCCGCCGCGTCTGCAACCGGACAGAGCATCCACCTGGACGCCTATGGATCGCGCGTATTCGTGTTCAGCGACACGCGTTCAATCGCCAAGCCCTCCTCAGAACCATCGCACCAGTTGGCTGACCTGAGCGGCGACTGGAAGGTAAACTTCGTGGGGCTTACAAAGAGCGTCCAGGAAGCGACACCCAGCGACTGGATTGCCGATCCATCGACGATTCACTACTCGGGCGAAGGCATCTATACACGGGACTTCACTCTTCCCGCTGCGCCATCCGGCCCCGTCTTCCTACAGCTAGACGGAGGCAAGGCAGAGCCTGCTCCTGCTCGCGCCACACATCTTGCAGCGTACTACGACCCGCCGATCCAGGCGGCCGGACTGGTACTCATCAACGGCAAATCGGCAGGAGCGCTATGGCACCCACCCTACCGGCTCGACATATCCAAGCTGCTGAAGCCTGGCGTGAACCACATCGAGATTGATGTGTACAACACCGCGCTGAACGCCTGGTCTGCGCTACCTCCGCACAACTATGCTCCGCTGATCGCCAAGTATGGGGACAAGTTCCAGATGCAGGACCTGAACCTGGTTGCCCCCGTTTCTTCCGGTCTGCTTGGCCCCATACACCTAATGAGCGTGGAGAGTAAATGAGCTTAGTAGCAGAGGCAAATCGAGGTACCCCACCGCCTACCCAGAGATTGGCGAAGCGTCTAGCTTCCAAGGCGTGGGGTGCTGCGTTTTGCAGTTGGGCGCTGCTACTGCCCCTCATCCTGATGCTTCCGTCTATCGCCAGCGCTGCGAATAACACCGTCTTTGTCAATGACTTTGGAGCTAAAGGTGATGGCACTACTTTAGACACCGTTGCCATTCAGAAGACGATCGACATGGCCGCGCCCAAGAAGCAGACCGTCAGCTTCAAATCGGGAACTTACCTTACCGGGGCGATTTTTCTCAAGACCGGCGTCACGCTGGATGTTCCAGAGGGCGTCACCCTTACGGGCTCACAGAATATCGCCGACTACCCGGAGCACGCGACGCGCATCGCCGGGATCGAGATGACGTGGCCCACGGCGATGATCAACATCCGCGACGCAAACGACGTGACGCTCACCGGCAAGGGCACCATCGACGGAAATGGGGCGGTGTGGTGGAAGGTATACAACGACCTGCGCGCCGCGTACACGCCCAAGGGCCTGCGCTGGGCCTCCGACTACGACGCCAAGCGCGTGCGCCTCACTCTGATCCAGAATTCCTACAATGTCCACTTCGGCGGAGGCATCTCGCTGAAACGTTCCGGCTTCTGGACGATGCAGGTACTGTACTCGCACGATGTGGTGATCGACGGCGTTATCATCCGCAACAACGAAGGCGGACGCGGCCCCTCGACCGATGGCATCGACATCGACTCCTCCCACGACATCGATGTATCACACGCCGACATCGATGCCAACGACGATGCGCTGTGCCTGAAGTCCGGGCGAGACTCGGATGGTCTGCGCGTCAACCGCCCCACCTACAACATCAAGATCCACGACTCAGTGATTCGGCGCGGGGCCGCAGCGCTCACCGTAGGCAGCGAGACCTCCGGCGGTTTCCACAACATCGAGGCGTGGAACCTGACCGCCGAATCCGGAGCGGGCAACGGAGTCCTCTTCAAGAGCGCGCACACCCGAGGCGGTACAGCCACTGACATCCGCATCCACGACCTCACTCTGACCGGCGTCGCCATTCCCATCAGCATGACAATGAACTGGAACCCCAGCTATAGTTACGCGGTGCTGCCTCCGGGCATGGATATCAAAGCTTCACCACCCTACTGGGTACCCCTGACCACGCCGGTCTCGGATGCACAGGGCCGTCCGCACTTCTCCGGCGTACACATCTGGAACATCAAGGCCACGGGCGCGCGACGTGCGTTTTCGGTGGAGGCCTATCCGGACGCCCCACTGACCGGCTTCAAATTCGACCACCTGGATATTGAATCGGCAAGCGCAGGGTCCATAGCAGACGCCAAGGATTGGAGTTTCGCGGACGACAAGTTCACCATCACCGACGGCAGCGCGGTGAAAGTGACGGACTCGAGCAACGTCACTGGCCTGCCGGCGTCTTCTCCCCCAGTACCAGCGGCAAAGCCCATCGCAACCCCAGCTCAGTAACCACGCTGCGAACCGCTCTCGCGTCGAGTATCCTGAGCGCAGACCGCTAGATGATGCGCAAGCCCAAACTCGGCCAGCACTTTCTCGTCGACCAGACCGCGCAGCGGGCCATTGTGGACGCGTTGGGCGATATATCTGCTCGTACGGTCATCGAGATCGGCCCGGGGCACGGAGCCATCACAACGATCCTTGCCGCACGCTGCAGACGGCTGATTGCTATTGAAGTCGATGTCGCATTGGCCGCCGAGCTGCGCTTCCGTATGCGCGCCGAATCCCACGTTGAAATTGTGGAAGCAGACGTTCTCGAAGTGGACCTCGGAGCGCTGGTGCCTGCGGGCGAGAGCGCGGATGTCGTCGGCAATCTGCCGTACTACATCACCTCGCCAATCCTGATGCGGCTGTTTGCAGCCGGAGCACGCGGACTGCTGGCGCGCGCCGTGGTGATGATGCAGCGCGAAGTGGCGGACCGGTTGAGTGCCGAGCCCGGCTGCCGTGAGTACGGCCTGCTCTCGGCAACTACACAGATCTATGCGCGCGTGGAGAGGATGTTCAACTTGCCGCCCGAGGCTTTCTCGCCGCCGCCGGAGGTATTTTCGTCTGTACTGCGATTAGAGTTTGCGTCACGCTTCCGCGAGTTGGGAGTGGATGCCGTAGGCTTCGATACATTTCTTCGCGCGTGTTTCGCGCAGAAGCGCAAGACGCTGGCGAACAATCTGCTCTCTGCGGGCCACGGAAGCGTGCGTAGCTATACGGCGGACGAGCTGCGTGAAGTTTGGCCTGGAGAGGTTCCACCACTGGCGCGTGCCGAGTCGCTTGCCCTGGAGACGCTGGCTGCGCTGTACCGGGCACTCCGCCAAAGCGCGGAATAGGCAGCTACTGCTCGGCTTGCTGCTTCTGTGCTGGAACCAATGTCAGCAGTGCATCGGCGCGTGTGCGAGCGCGCTGCATGACTTCTGGGTCAGCGGCGATGGAGTGCAGTGTCTCCGCGATGGATTGCATTTCGATGGCATGTCCGTCTGCTACCTCGCGGCTGAAGCTCTCCAGTTCGGCGTCCAGGCCGAGCCGGTCGTAGCGATGCAGATAGTCCAGTTTGCGGCCCTCGTCCAATGTTTCGGCAATGCGCTGGAAGATATCGGTGAGGGTCTGTAGATCCTTGTTCTCAGTGTAGTTGTAGTCGCAGGAACCGATGACGCCGTTCATGCCAGTGTAGGTGAGCGTCTTCTTGCCTGTGTCGGCAACGTTCTTCGCCGCGTAGGCGCAGGCGATCTTGAAGTGATTCAGACTGCCGGCAAGAGCGAAGACCTTAGTGACAGTGGGGGGAGAGAGATGAAACATCTTCAGGCCAAATGGTTGCGGAGATGGAGAAGGATCGGCATGGCCAGCCGACATCGGCAATTCCTCGCCCGCATACGAACCCACTCCTGCATTCGTAATATCGAGGCGATAACGTGGCACTTGCAGGCCGGGACGTTCGAAACGCAACTCCACGGAATCGGGCGCTCCGTCAAAATGAGCGACCTGAACTGGAGCCCCAACTGCCGTGGGCGCGGGTGTCTTCTGCTGAGCATGCAGGTAGGCGGTGGATGATGCAGTCAAGAGCGCGGCGAGCAAAGCGACCATCATACCAAGACGACGAGATCTCACCGGTTCGCTCCTTGCAACAGCAGCGTCTGCGAGGTGTGGATGTGGCAGATGGCGATGGCGAGGGCGTCTGCTGCGTCTGGCGAGTCGGGTGGGCTGTCGAGCGCGAGCAGACGAGTCACCATAAACTGCACCTGCTCTTTGGCGGCCAGCCCGTAGCCAGTGACCGAGGATTTTATGGAGAGCGGGGCGTACTCAGCCACAGTGAGACCGCATGTAGCAGCGGCCAGCATTGCGACTCCTCGCACCTGGCCGAGTTTGAGCGCGGACTTGGCGTTGGCGGAGAAGAAGACCTCCTCGATGGCCACGCAATCCGGCGCATGCATCGTCATCAGCGCAGTCAACTCCCGGTAGACCTGTGCCAAGCGCAGCGGCGTTTTCTCTTTTTTATTGAGGCGAATTGTCCCGGCGACGACGTGTACGAGCCGAGGCTCGCGCGTGGCGTAATCCATCTCCACCACGCCATAGCCGGTGTACTCCGTCCCGCAGTCAATGCCAAAGGCCCGCATGGGAGAAGTCTATCTTAGTACGAAACCAGGGGGAGAGTGACCAACAACTAACTTTGTTTATTCGGCTTATTTATTCTGCCAACCGTGAATAATGCTAACGAAAAAAACTTCAATAATCCAGAAGGCCAGCGACAGCAATGCAAACACATGGAACGAATGCCATGGAATGATCTTCAGGGCCAACAGGAATACATAGGCGATATAAATGATTTTGGTTGGTGTAAAAAGCGTAGCAGGAAACTTGCAACCTTCTACCATGATTATCCTCCGTTAGAAGCTTGACGACATACCCGTTGACCGTAGGCATATACGGGATATGTCATTATCCCGCAAGCTTTCAGCTATTTTTAAATACCTATGATCGGGAACTTACTTAGATACCATCTGAATATAAGTAGTTACGGGATGGAGGCGAGGGAATAAATCTTACTTCTTACTTAGAGATACCCTGCAGCGGCGAGCTGGCGGTAGCGTAGAGACGGCGCGCCATGCGGCCTGCGAGGAAAGCCTGACGGCCCGCGAGGACACCGTGCCGCATAGCCTCGGCCATCAGAATGGGGTTGTGGGCCTCGGCGATGGCGGTGTTCATCAGTACACCATCGAAGCCAAGCTCCATGGCGAGAGTGGCATCGGAGGCCGTGCCCACGCCGGCGTCGACGATGAGCGGGACTTCGGTGATGAGTTCGCGCAGGATGCGAAGGTTGGCGGTGTTCTGTAGGCCGAGGCCGCTGCCGATAGGTGCTCCGAGAGGCATGACGGCTGCTGCGCCGGCGTCGATAAGGCGATGGGCGTAGACGATGTCGTCAGAGGTGTAGGGCAGAACGGTGAAGCCCTCCTTGACCAGTACTCGGGTGGCCTCCAGTGTGGCCTGAATGTCGGGATAGAGAGTTGGTTTATCGCCGATGACCTCAATCTTGACCCAGTCGGAGAGTCCCACTTCGCGACCGAGACGTGCCGCGCGAATCGCCTCGTCCGCCGTGAAACAGCCTGCGGTGTTGGGAAGCAGAAAGTAGCGCTTGGGATCGATGTAGTCGAGTAGCGACTCGGAGGAACGGTCGAGGTTGACACGGCGCACGGCTACTGTGACCATCTCCGCACCAGAAGCCTCGATGGCGGCCTTGGTCTGGGGACCATCCTTGTATTTCCCTGTTCCAACTATGAGGCGAGAGTTGAAGGTGCGACCTGCGATGACGAGAGATTCCATGAGGGAAGTTTACTAGGTTCGAGGTTCAAGGTTCGAGGGAAAGACAAAAACACAAAACCCGCACCAGTGTAGCGCGGGCTTTGCGGCGGTGAACTGTTGAGATTGACCTGAGGCGTCCTAACTCAGACGGGCCTCGGCGCGGAAGTACTGCGAACGCCTGGACTAGAGCAGGACGCTCTAAGCCTCAGTCACCTCACGAAGCGTTGTGCAACTGTTGCTGTCAATTTTCATAGGCTGGACCATCCTCCTTTCCCGTGTAGGAAGAATGTATCGCCGATATTGTGGAAAAGCAAGTATGCGACTCGCACGGACCGATGATTAAGCATCGTATGGAATGGCTGTTGCATCTTGAGCCGGGAGGCACGAATGAAACCTTTAACCATTGTTGGATTACTACTGATTGTGCTCGGCATCCTCGGATTTGCCCTGGGCGGCGTGAGTTATACGCATGAGAAGCAGGACGCAAAGATCGGGCCGCTGGAGATCGACCATCAGTCGACGAATACGATACCTATTCCACCGGTACTAAGCGGGATAGCGCTGGTAGGTGGAATTGCGCTGGTAATAGTGGGGAGTAAAGGCTGAGACGTACCGAGGAGACTGACATGGGGGCCCATATTTGAGTTGGCATATACCCTATGGGGATATGTTATATTGCCTCAGATGGCGAGAAGCAAGCCGTCGTACAACAAATTAGGGCGGCACATTTCAGGATGACTGTTTGCACCCCATTCATACGGCTCAGTCCGGATAAAGACTGGATGCTATCTCTCCCCTGGCTATATAAGACACAGGCAGCTCTGCTGATGCGGTCTCTGCTGGTTGTATTGCTCTTTTGCCCAGCGGCAGGCGAGGTCGCGGCACAGGCCTCGGGTTCACCGGCCCAAGAGACAGCGCATTCGACAAGTGTGCAGCCTAAGCCGCATGCCGCTGGCCAGCCAGAATCTCTGACGATGTTTCCTCATCTCGACGGCACGCGGTATTACATCGCCGGACAGGCCAACATCATCTTCCAGGCACATGGGCCGTTCCACTCGCCGTATGAGGGTATGAACAGCATGCTGGGGCGGGGGGAGTACAAGACGTCGCTGATCGGCACGCTGTATATGGGCGCGGAGCTGGTGCGAAACCCGGCGCGCCATCTGGAGGCTATCTACGACGAAGAGTCTGCCGGTGGGCGCGGCATCAGCGAAGCACTGGGGCTGGCAGGATTTACAAATCTGGACGTTGTGCGCAATCCCAATCTGGGCCCCACGCCTTATATGGCACGCGTGCAGTTGCATCAGACAATTGGCTTCTCAAGCAAGAGGGTGGATGCGGCGCGCGGACCGTTCTCGCTGGCGACCGAGGTGCCCGAGCGGCGGCTGGAGCTGCGCGTGGGCAAGATAGGGTTGCCGGATTTCTTCGACCTGAACAGCATCGGCACCGACAGCCACTTGCAATTTATGAACTGGACGGTGGACAACAACGGCGCATGGGACTACGCCGCCGACACACGCGGCTATACCTACGCCGCCATAGTGGAGTATGACGATAAGTACTGCTCCGCGCGCTACGGGCTGGCGTTGATGCCGACGGTAGCCAATGGGATCGATCTCGACTGGAGCCTTAAACGCACCAGCGGTCAAAACATGGAGTTCGAGTGGCGTCATGGCCTGCTGGGCGGACTGCTATCGCCTGAACACAAGGGAGTGATCCGCCTGTTGGGCTACGTCAACCATGCCAACATGGGCCTCTATCGTGCGGCGAATGCGGCGTATCTGGTGGGAGTGGACATGACGCCGGACATTACGAAGCATGAGACGTTTGGCGCGGTGAAGTACGGCTTCGGCATGAACACCGAGCAGGAGCTGACAGCGGACCTGCGCGTCTTCGGACGTTTCGGATGGAACGAGGGGCAGCACGAAAGCTACGCGTACACCGAAGTGGATCAGACAGTTGAACTGGGCGGCGACTTTGCGATCAGGCAATGGGGACGCGCCAGCGACAAGGTTGGGATGGCGTTCGTCTCGAATGCCATCAAGCGTGACCACCAGGAGTACTTGAAACTGGGCGGGGTAGGATTCTTGCTGGGCGATGGCAAGCTGAACTACGCGCGCGAAGACATTTTTGAGGGCTACTACACGCTGCATACCTGGCGCGGCCTTTACTACGCGCTGGATGCGCAGTACATTGTCCATCCCGGCTACAACCAGGAACGCGGGCCGGTACTGGTGGAGAGCGTGCGGATGCACGTGGACTTCTAGAGTTTCCAGGTTCTAGGTGCTAGGTTCGAGGTTGAGGCAACGGGAAGACCGTATACTTCATGCGTGACATTGCTTTACCAATACGAGCTGCTCGGATTTGTTCTTGGACTGCTGTTTGGCAGCTTTCTGAACGTGTGCATCTCGCGGCTACCGGCGCGCCGCTCCATCGTGAAGCCGCGCTCACACTGCTCGGCTTGCGGCCATCACATCCGCTGGATCGACAATCTGCCAGTGTTGAGTTGGATGATGTTGCGTGGGCGCTGCCGGGACTGCAAAGCACGAATTTCGTGGCGCTATCCAGCAGTGGAACTGCTCACAGGGCTGTGGTTTCTTAGGTTTTTTTCTGATACATACGACATCTTTGCGGGGACCGCTAACACAGACCTTCTGTTATGGATTTGGTGGGGTCAACATTGGACCCTCCTTCTAAGCCAGTTCATCCTCGGCTTTTTGCTGATTGGGCTAATGGTGATGGACTGGCAGACGCAGCGGCTGCCGGATGCGTTCACGCTGACCGGGATCGGCATCGGCTTCTTGCTGACCTGCGTGCAGGCGTTCTTTCTGGCACCGGGCGAGGGTGACATTGTGCTCGACACGACGCACCAGCTTCGGCTCTCCAGTCCTGGGAGCTTTGCGTCGCAGGGGAACGTCTTTCTGACCGGCACGGAGGCACTGATTATGGGCCGCTTTGCGGCCATCGCCGGCGCTGCGTTGATTCTGCTCACGGTGCGCTGGGGATACAAGGCACTGCGCAAACGCGACGGCATGGGCCTGGGTGATGTGAAACTACTGGCTATGATCGCCGCGTTTCTAGGCTTCAGGGAGACATTGTTGGCCCTGTTTGTTGCTGTACTTGCGGCCAGTATCTACGGCATCCTATTGCTCGCCCGGCGACAGGCCAGTGGAAACAGCAAACTGCCGCTGGGCAGCTTTCTGGCGGCCGGGGGGCTGTTCAGCGCACTGTGGGGGCCGCGAATCGTGGAATGGTATGTGAGCTTGCTGCGATAGTAGCTGGCTGCATTGCGCGGAAACAGCCCAGTATGCGTGCTTCTGCTTGACACTTGACCGCCTCAAAACTAGAGTCAAAGATGGCGCATGACGAGCTACCCATACATTTGGAACTACC
Source organism: uncultured Granulicella sp. (assembly GCA_903932155.1). GTDB lineage: Bacteria > Acidobacteriota > Terriglobia > Terriglobales > Acidobacteriaceae > Edaphobacter. The sequence continues at coordinate 19,721 of CAIZFH010000285.1, forward strand.
TACCGCTGGCGCTTCATATCGCGGGCGCGCTGGGCATTGCCGGCGGCATGGTAGCGGCTTCGTACCTCATCGGCAGGCACAGAAACTATCGAACAAAACTTGACCCCTATGAGTGCGGCATGGATCCGGTGGGCGACTCGCGAGGCCGCTTCTCCGTGCGTTTCTACATGGTTGCGATGCTGTTTATCCTGTTCGACGTGGAGGCTGTGTTCATGCTTCCATGGGCTGTTATATTCCGCCGTCTGCCTGGCATTACGGGATCGGCGATGTTCGGCTTCTGGGAGATGCTGGTGTACCTCGGCTTCGTTGCCGTTGGCCTGTTTTATGTGTGGAAGAAGGGCATTCTGAACTGGTCGTACGACCGGGGAGACCAATAAATGTACGACCCTGCGAGCGCGATCAACGGCAAGACTGACGTCTTCTCGGCTATGGCAGAGAACCCCGCCGTGGTAGCGCTGACTGAGCTAGCCGCGGATGCGAAGTTCGACCGCAATGAGCTGACGATAACGGTGGCGCGAGAGAACATAGTCGCCGCGTGCGAGGCGGTGAAGGCCGCCGGATACAACTTTTTCGAGGACGTGACGGCAGTGGACTGGTATCCGCAGGAGCCGCGCTTCCAGCTTTCGTATCACATCGTGTCGCACAGCCTGAAGCAGCGGGTTCGGCTGCGCGTCCTACTGGACTCCAGCGATGCGAGCATTCCATCCATCACTTCGGCATGGCCCTCGGCAAATTTTTACGAACGCGAGGTCTTCGACCTCTTCGGGATCGATTTTCCAGGCCATCCGCGCCTTACCCGCATTATGATGCCCGAGAACTGGCAAGGCCATCCGCTGCGCAAAGACTACCCGGTGGAAGGTTACAGATAAGACAGGTACGAGGCACAAGGTTCAAGGTAAAGGCAAAGACGCTATGGCACCGGTTGCAGCACCCGACAGAATCACCCCCGGAGTGGAAGACGTCGTAGCCGACGCGAAGCTGCACGCCGGAATGGGCTCGGGCGAGCACTCCATGGTGCTTAACATGGGCCCGCAGCATCCGTCGACCCACGGCGTGCTGCGCCTGGTAATTGAACTGGATGGCGAGATTGTGGTGGCGCTTGCCCCGGACATCGGCTACCTGCACACTGGCATCGAGAAGACATGTGAGGCGAAGTTCTACCAGCAGGTGGTGCCGCTGACCGACCGCATCGACTATCTGTCTCCGATGACCAACAACCTGGCTTACTGCCTGGCGGTGGAGAAGCTGTTGGACCTGGAGATTCCGGAACGCGCGCAGCTCATCCGCGTGCTGCTGAACGAGATCACGCGCATCCAGTCGCACCTGGTGTGGCTGGGTACGCATGCCATGGACATCGGCGCGCTGACCATGTTTCTATACTGCTGGCGCGAGCGCGAGGCCACGCTGCGCATCTTCGAGGCGGTCAGCGGACAGCGCATGATGACCAGCTACTTCCGCATTGGAGGCCTTGCGCTGGAACCGCCGATGGGATTCTATGAGTCGATCCAGACGTTCCTGGACAGCATGCCCGCTCACATCGACCAGTACGAAAATCTACTTACCGGCAATCCAATATGGATGGGACGGCTGAAGGGCGTGGGAACGCTCTCAGCGGCGGACGCGATTGCACTGGGAGTGACCGGACCTCCGCTGCGCGCCAGTGGCGTGGACTGGGACCTGCGCCGCGATATGCCCTACTCCGGTTACGAAAGGTTCAAGTTTGATGTGCCAGTGAGCAACGTCGGCGATGTGTGGGCACGCTACACCGTGCGCATGTTGGAGATGCGCGAGAGTGTAAAGATTTGCCTGCAGGCGATGGGCATGCTGAAGGGAATGACCGGGCCGATTGTGGCCGACGCGCCCAAGATCGTGCTGCCCAACCGCGAGAAGATGAAGACCGAGATGGAGGCTCTGATCCATCACTTCAAAATTGTGACCGAGGGATTCGGAGTCCCCGCCGGCGAAGTTTATCAGGCGGTGGAGAGCCCGCGCGGCGAGATGGGATACTACGTCGTCTCGGATGGGACGGCCAAGCCATATCGCGTGCACATGCGGAATCCGAGCTTTGCAACGTTGCAGGCCCTGGAGACGATGTGCAAAGGACGGCTCATCGCGGATGTGGTCGCGGTGATTGGAAGCATTGATATTGTGCTGGGGGAGATCGATCGCTAGGAGGAGACATGTTAGGTCCATTGAGTACAGAGGACAGACGACTACAACACGTTGGAAAATTGCCTAAGGAGACCAGGGACTATCTGAACTCCAAAAAGCCATCCACGGTACAAGTAATACTTTGGGGACTTTCAGTGTTCGGACTTTTTGGCTGCATCATTGTGCAACTGATTCGGGAAATTTTCAGGTCTTGATCAATACAGCAGTCCATTGCGAGCTTTTGATCTCGTGGACTTCCCTGCTCCGGTCGTATGCGGCGGCACACGGGATGAGCAGAGCGCAGCAGGCGGTGATTGAAGTTGGTGTCGATGAGATTGTGGTGCGGTACGGAAGCAAATGGATTCGCTTCACGTACGGTGAGATGGAATCGAGCGACGGGAACAAATCTCCCTTCGCGCTGAACGAGGACGGAACGGTAACGCTGGACGGTAAGATGGAAGAGATGGACTTTGCAGCCGAACGGGTAACGCGGGAGTTGATGCAGTGAGCACGGTGACCAAATCGATCTTTACACCGGAGTTGGCGGCCTACTTCGACAGGCTTGTGACGGTCTATCCGCTGAAGCGTTCGGCGCTGATCCCCATGCTGCTTTACTCGCAGGACGAAGTGGGCTACGTGTCGGAGGCTGTGATTCAGGAGATCGCAAAGCGGCTGGACCTGTTCGATTTGGATGTACGCTCGGTGCTGAGCTACTACTCCATGCTGCGGACGAAGCCCGCGGGCAAGTACAACGTGCAGGTGTGTACCAACATCAGCTGCATGTTGCGCGGTGGGTACGAGATTCTGGACCACTGTAAGCGGAGGCTGGGCATCGAGCATAAGCAGACCACTGCGGACGGGATGTTCTCGCTGGAGGAGGTGGAGTGCATCGGCGACTGCTGTTCCGCACCTGCCATGCAGGTGAACTACGAGTTTCACGACGAGTTGACGCCGCAGAAGGTGGACGAAATTCTAGATGAATACGCCGCGGAGGACAGGAAGTAATGCCGCGACTTGTATCCCATCCAGATGAGGTCATCGTATTGAAGCGGCGCTTTGGCCAGGGCGCGGCGAAGATCGACCGGTACATTGCGCTGGACGGCTACGCGGCGGCGCAGAAGGCCATTGCGCAGGGCAAAGATGCCATGCCGGGATGGATCATCGACACGATGAAGGCAAGCGGGCTGCGCGGGCGCGGAGGCGCTGGATTTCCAACGGGAATGAAGTGGAGCTTTGTGCCGAAGACCTCTGCCAAGCCGAAGTATGTGCTGGTGAACGGCGACGAGAGTGAACCGGGAACCTGCAAGGACCATATGCTGTTCCGCGAAGACCCGCACGCGGTGATCGAGGGCACGATAATAGCGGGGCTGGCCATCGGCGCGAAGACAGGTTTTATCTATCTGCGCGGCGAGTATCGTACTCTGCTGAACATTATGGAGCATGCGGTTGCCGACGCTTACGCGCGCGGTTTCCTGGGCAAGAACATCTTTGGCTCCGGGCTGGGCTTCGACATTATTACGCAGACGGGCGCAGGCGCGTACGAGGTTGGCGAAGAGTCGGCGCTGATGGAGTCGCTGGAGGGCAAGCGCGGCGTGCCACGGATACGGCCGCCGTTTCCGGCGGTGGTCGGGCTATATGGCGGGCCGACGATCATCAATAACGCGGAGACCATCGCCAATGTGCCGCACATCTTGCTAATGGGCGGAGAGGCCTACTGCCAGCTGGGCTCGGAACGCAATGGCGGGACGCGGCTGTTCAGCATCAGCGGCCATGTGGAGCGTCCCGGCGTGTACGAGCTGCCCATGGGCTACCCACTGCGCAAGGCGATCTACGAGGTTGCGGGTGGAATCCTTGGTGGCAAAGAGTTGAAGGCTGTAGTGCCCGGCGGGGCGTCCTGCCCGGTACTGCGCGCCGACGAGATCGACATTGGCCTCGACTTCGACCAGTTGGCCAAGTGCGGATCTATGCTGGGGTCGGGCGGAATTGTGGTACTCGATGAGACAGTGTCGATCGTTGAGTTCGCGCTGCGCACCATCAAGTTCTATCAGCACGAGAGCTGCGGATGGTGCATTCCCTGCCGCGAGGGCACTGACTGGATCAAGAAGACGCTGACCCGCGTGTACGAGGGCGGCGGCGCGAAGAAGGACATCGAGACCGTGCAATACGTCGCGGAAAACATGATGGGACGGACGTTCTGCCCGTTTGGCGACGCGGCGGCGATGCCCACGCTGGGATTCGTAAAGAAATTTCGCAAAGAATTTGAAGACTATATCGAAGGTAAGAAGGCAGGCACGCCATTGATGACCGAGGAGCACATTTTGGTTGGTGCTGGACATTGAGCAATCGCGGACTCATGATCGTCATTCTTCTCGTGCTGGTCTTTGCAGTCTTTGTTCTATGCGTACTGGTCTGCTCCAGAATGCAACACCGAAGCGCCGATCAGCAGATTTTAATTCAGAGGTCTCACCAGAATTGAACGCGGCAGGAGCAGGGATTTAGATGGCTGATGTAACCATTACCGTCGATGGCAAGAAGATCACCGCACCCGCGGGCACGCTGCTGATTGAGGTGTGCAAGACCGCGGGCATCGAGATTCCTGCCTTCTGCTACTATCCCGGCCTTAGTCTGCAGGCGGCATGCCGCATGTGCGTGGTGCGCCAGGAGAAGGTGCCGAAGCTGCAGACCGCATGCACAACGCAGATTGCCGAGGGACAGGTCTTTTTCACCGACACGCCGGAGGTGGTGCAGGCGCGCAAGGCCACGCTACAACTTCTGCTGGGTAACCATCCCCTGGACTGCCCGGTGTGCGATGCGGGCGGCGAGTGCGAGCTGCAGGACATGACCTTCAAGTACGGCGCGGCGGACAGCTTCTATGCCGAGCCGAAGAACCATCGCGAGGAGCAGAAGTGGTCGCCTGTGGTGTACTTCGACCGGCCGCGCTGCATCCTGTGCTACCGCTGCGTGCGCGTGTGCGGCGAGGGGATGGATGTGTTCGCGCTGGCTGTGGAGAACCGCGGCTCGTCGTCCATCATTGTGCCGAACGTGCCGGCGCAGCTCGCGCCCGACAACCTGGCGCAACTGGACTGCGAACAGTGTGGCATGTGCATTGACATATGCCCGGTAGGTGCTTTGACCAGCGGAACATATCGCTACAAGACACGACCGTGGGAGATGAACCACGTTGCCACCGTTTGCACCCACTGCGGCGATGGATGCAAGACGACGCTCGGAGTGCGCTCTACCTCCGATGGATCGCAGATTGTGCGCGGCGACAACCGCGACAAGTCCGGCATCAACGGTGATTTTCTGTGCAACAAGGGACGCTACGCATTCGACTTCGCCAACAACAGCGAGCGCATCACCCAGCCGCTGGTGCGCCAGCCCAATGGCGAGCTGAAGCCTGTCAGTTGGGAGGAGGCGCTCACCTATGTGGGTACGAAGTTTGCTGAACTGCTGAACACGCACGGCGGCAGGAGCTTCGGCGTAATCGGCGGCAACCGCCTGACCAACGAAGAGGCGTACCTGCTGCAGAAGTTTGCGCGCTCCGTGCTACACACCAACAACATCGACCACCATCGCACGGCAGACTATGCTGCCTTTGCACAATCCCTGGCCGGCACTGCGGGCCGTGGTGCGTCACTTCGCGATACGCTAATCGCGAAGGCCGTTCTGCTAGTGGGAGGCGATCCCACCAACCAAAATCCAGCCACTGCGTGGAACCTGCGCAGCAACGTTCGCCACAACGGTGCAAGGCTTTATATTGCGAATATTACGGAAATTAAGTTGCGCCGCCAGGCCAGGGCCTTCCTGCATGTGGCGGAATATGGCTACGGCGCGCTGGCCGAGTACCTCGCGGGCGACGACTCTACGTCCAGTTCTGTGACACCCGATAGCGCAGCTCTGGCCAGCTTCCGCGATGCGCTCAGGAGTGAAGAGTCGCTGCTGATTCTTATCGGCAATGAACTGCGCGGCGCGGAGTTGAAGCGACTGATCGATTTTGGGTTGACGATTCCAGGTGCTAAGTTTGCCCTGCTGGCTGACTACGCCAATTCACGTGGTGCCGCCGACATGGGCCTGCTCCCCGACCTACTGCCCGGCTATACACACATTGGACCCATCGACACTGCGGACCCAGCCAGCCGGATTGCACTTGAGTACCACTCGCCCACCTCGCCCGGCCTCGACCTGTTGGAGATCTTCGACGCCGCCACCGTAGGCAATCTATCCGCGCTTTACGTGGCCGGTGCCAATCCTGTTGCACGCTACGACGTTGATCCGGCTACCCTCAAGAACACTTTTATTGTAGTGCAGGATATGTTCCTCACTGAGACGGCCGTGCTGGCTGACGTCGTGCTGCCCGCCGCAAACCTATATGAAAAATCCGGATGCGTAAGCAACAGTTACGGGGACTTGCAGCAGGTAAAGAAAGCCGCAGACCGCGCTGGCGTGCGCAGCGACTTCGAGATGATCGTGCGCATCGCCGACAAGATGGGAGCGGATGTTCGCAAGCTGGTCCCGTTTGGTCCTGGCTCCAATTCCGAGGGGATCAGTGCCGACATGGGTCAAACGCGCGGTGCAGAGTCCGGCGAGGCTGATCGTCACGCCGTTTGGCTAACAGCCAACAACTTGGAGCCGCGCCTCAGTCCCTTCGATCCCAGCGCCATGCTGGACGAAATTCAGCGGCTTGTTCCGGGCTACAAGCTGCTGCGCCTGCAACTGCTCTCGGGCAACGACCAGCACTTGTCGCCCGCAGCTGTACCCATCCGCGATGACGCGGGCCTGGTGCAGATCAGCAACCGCCGCGACCTGGTGCTGCCGGCCAACGATACTCTGTTCACCTCCGGCTCGCTCACACGCTACTCCGCGAGCCTCAACGACCTGCAACAAAACCAGCTGCGGCAACCTATTATCCAGATTGACAACAAGACAGTAGTGGACTAGAAACTGAGAGACCCCGTGAACCACCTGACCGATTTCGAAGTCTTCCTCATGCTGAGCGTGCTTAAGGTGGTGGTGGTGCTGGTGATCACGCTACTGGGCGTGGCATACACGGTGCTGTTGGAGCGCAAGTTACTGGCGCGCATGCAGAACCGCTGGGGTCCCAGCCGCGTCGGCCCCTTCGGCCTGTTGCAGCCGCTTGTGGACGGCGCCAAGAGCTTCCTGAAGGAAGATATGAACCCGCTGGCGGTGGAGCGGCCGCTGTTTATTCTGGCACCTATTATTGCTCTTGGTTGCGCGCTTATCTCCGTCTCCGTGGTTCCATTCGGCGCAGTTACCCGCGTGCGAGGCGTGGATCTATTCCAGATTGCCAATGTCAATATCGGCCTGTTGGTGATCCTTGGAGTAACGTCGATCGGTGTTTATGGCATCACGCTCTCCGGCTGGTCGTCAAACAATAAATACTCGCTTCTCGGCTCGCTTCGTTCCACTGCACAGGTGATCAGCTACGAGCTTGCGCTAGGCCTATCGCTGGTCGGCGTCGTGCTACGCGCGCAGTCACTCAACCTGCGGGTCATCGTGGACAGCCAGTCCGCCCACGGGGCGCTCTCCTGGAATATCTTCGGCGGCTTTCAGTTCGTTGCCTTCTTTATCTACCTGATGGCAGCCTTTGCCGAGACCAACCGCGCTCCCTTCGATCTGCCCGAGGCGGAGAATGAACTGGTAGCGGGCTATCACACCGAGTACAGCTCCATGAAGTTTGCCATGTTCTTCATGGCCGAGTACGCCAACATGATTACGGTAAGCTGCGTGGCTACACTTTTGTTCCTGGGCGGCTCAACCAGTATCTTCGGACACATCTTCGACGGCATTCTGAATACACCCATTGCGAACGCGATTTTTCCGGTCTGCTGGTTCGTGGCCAAGGTCTTCGCATTTCTTGCTCTCTACATTTGGGTGCGGGCCACTCTGCCGCGCTTCCGCTACGACCAATTGATGAGTTTCGGCTGGAAATTCCTGCTGCCGCTCGCCATGGCCAACATCATCGTCACCAGCTTAGTTCTCGCGGTGCGGGGCTAACTCCGCTCTGCTTTACAATCAGAGTAACCACAACGATTTATTGACTGATTTAGACAATATTCCATGTCTTTCAGAAGGATTGACGGAAGCTCATGCAACTGGCTCTCTTCATCGTGTTTGGCGCGCTGGCCCTGGGCGGGGCACTGAACCTGCTGCTACAGCGCCATCCCATATACAGCGCACTATCTCTGGTGGTGGTGATGATGTCGCTGGCTGTGCTGTACTGGTCGCTGGGCGCGGAGTTTCTGGCAGCCGCACAGGTCATCGTCTACTCGGGCGCCATCATGGTGCTGTTTGTCTTCGTCATTATGCTGCTGAACGCTGGCAAAGAGGAGCAAACGCAAGGCAGCCGCGCCGCGTACTCGGTTGGGTTCCCAGGTGCCGCAGCCATCTTCTGCCTGCTCAGTTTTGTTTTTCTGTCGGAGCGCGGGTCGCTACAAAGCACCAACATCGGCGGCGACCTAAGCAGTGCAGTGGATAACATTGCCGTACTGAGTGCAATGCTGTTTACCCGGCAATTGCTGCCCTTTGAGGTAACGTCCGTCCTGATCCTGGTGGCAATTCTGGGCGCGGTTGTATTGGCGCGGAGGGAGCAATAGCATGGTACCCACCGCCTATTACCTCGTCCTCGCAGCGATGCTCTTCTCCATCGGAATTGCCGCTTTCCTGATCAAACGCAATGTGATTACGATCTTTATTTCCATCGAACTGATGCTCAACGCCGTCAACCTGACCTTTGTCGCCTTTGCCCACATGTGGCACCAGGTGAGCGGACAGATATTCGTCTTCTTCGTGATGGTGGTGGCCGCCGCCGAGGCCGCAGTCGGACTTGCCATTATCCTTTCCATCTTCCGTACCCGCCAGACACTTAACGTGGACGAGATCGACTTGATGAAATCATGAACTCCATGCCCGCGAGTTATATCTGGTTCATTCCGCTGCTGCCCTTCGCCGGCTTCCTGATTAACGGAACGCTGGGGCGAAGGCTTCCGCGTGTGGTTGTCAGCTCTGTGGCGTTGTTCTTCACAGCTGTGCCGGCTGCCCTCGTCGCGTGGCTGTGGGCAACGATGTGCACTGCGAGCGCGCCGAGTTCCGTGGATTCCGTAATTCGCCCCTATGGATATGACTGGATCAACATCACAGGCCTGCATGTCGACTTCGCCTTCACGGTCGATCACCTGACGTTGATCATGCTTGCTGTGGTTACCGGAGTCGGATTTCTCATCCACATCTACTCGGTTGGATACATGGCGCACGAGGAGGGATATTGGCGTTTCTTCGCGTACCTTAATCTCTTTATGTTCTTCATGTCCGTGCTGGTGCTTGCGGCAAATTTCCTGCTGCTCTTTGTCGGCTGGGAGGGCGTGGGTCTCTGCTCGTATCTTCTGATCGGCTTCTACTTCAAGAAGACCTCCGCTGCAGTCGCGGGGAAAAAGGCCTTTATCGTCAATCGCGTCGGCGACTTCGGATTTCTGCTGGCGATGTTTCTGCTGATCGTTCACTTTGGCAGCCTTAGTTTCAAGGAAGTGTTTGCCACCCTGGCTCAGAATCCGGAGTGGCAGCAACAGGGCGCACACTTCCTGCCCGCAATCGCACTGCTGTTGCTGCTGGGCGCGGCAGGCAAATCCGCACAGATTCCGCTGTACATTTGGTTGCCCGACGCGATGGAAGGCCCGACACCTGTCTCCGCACTGATCCACGCGGCCACGATGGTGACGGCCGGAGTTTACATGGTGGCGCGTTGCCATCCGCTTTTCGACAGTTCGCCGCTGGCGCTCACGGTGGTAGCGGTTATCGGTGCGGCTACTGCGATCGTTGCGGCCTCGATCGGCATGGTGCAACACGACATCAAACGTGTGTTGGCCTACTCCACCATCTCACAGCTTGGCTACATGTTTCTGGCCTGCGGAATGGGGGCCTACGCCGCGGGAATCTTCCACCTACTGACACACGCCTTCTTCAAGGCGCTGCTGTTCCTGGCGGCTGGATCGGTGATTCACGCGCTCTCCGGTGAGCAGGACATGCGCAACATGGGCGGTCTCTGGCGCAAGATTCCGGTCACCTTCTGGACGATGACCGCGGGCGTCTTCGCGATAGCAGGCATTCCGCCGTTTGCGGGTTTTTTCTCCAAGGACGAGATTCTCTACCGCACGTTTACCAGCAGCAATCCGCTGCATATTGTTCTGTGGCTGGTTGGCCTGCTGACAGCGGGTTTGACTTCGTTCTACATGTACCGTCTCTGGTTCAAGACTTTCTTTGGTGAGCAGCGCACTAAGCAGAGTGGAGATGGTTACCCCCACAGCGTTCATGAGTCCTCGTGGATTATGCTGCTTCCGCTGGTAATTCTTGCGGTTCTATCGGTGATTGGTGGTTGGATTGGCATTCCCGCTGCACTGGGTGGAAACAACGGAATCGAGCACTTTCTGGATCCTGTCTTCGCCAACAGTGCGGCCAACGAAGCTGTAACTGCAAGCGGTCATGGCCTCGAACTGGTGCTTGCGCTCATCTCCGTTCTGGTTGCAGTGGCCGGTTTCTACTTCGCATACCTCTTCTACTACGAGAAACCCGGTACGGCTTCCGCACTTGCGCAGCACAACCCAGCCACATACAAGCTGGTGAAGAACAAGTACATGGTTGATGAGTTATACAGTGCATTTCTTATTACTCCGCTGCTGATGTTTACACGGGGCGTACTGGAGTTGATGGTCGATCAAGGACTAGTGAATGGTTCGGGCGCAGTAGCGGGCGCAACTACACGTGGGCTTGCCTGGATCACACGCAAGCAGATTTCTGGCAACATCCGCTCCTACGCCGGATGGCTGGCCATTGGCGCAGCCGCAGTAATTACCGCAATGGTCTTTGGCGATGCACTGAAGGGACTTCTATGAGGACACGATGAATATCGACCCCATCATTCTGACCCTCATTGTCTTCTTCCCGCTGGCAGGCGCGCTGTTGCTGGCCCTGCTGCCCGACCGCGGCAGGACTATGCAGTGGGCCGCGTTGGCAGTCACACTGGTCACCTTGGGGCTCACGCTGCATCTGCCGTTCCACTACTCATACGCGAGTCCTGCGGGCAGCTTTCAGTTTGAGCAGAATGTGCCGTGGATTTCAGCGCCCGCCATCCGCTACCATCTCGGCGTCGATGGCCTCTCGATGTGGCTGATGGTTCTTACCGGACTGCTGGCACCGCTCGGCGTACTGATCTCGTGGCGAGCCGTCGACAGCCGCAAGAAGCTTTTTTATGTCCTCTTTCTGCTGCAGCAGGTCGCGATGATGGGCATCTTCGCCTCGCTGGACATGTTCCTCTACTACGCGTTCTGGGAGATGTCGCTGGTTCCGATGACGTTGTTGATCGCCACGTTTGGTCGCAGTGAATACCGGCGCCGCGCCGCCATTAAATACTTTCTCTATGCCTTTATTCCCTCGGCGTTGCTGCTTGTCGCTATGCTGTGGCTGTACGCGCAGACCGGGACTTTCGACCTGCCGAAGCTGGCTGCACTGGCCGCCGGAAACGCGATCTCGCCTAACACCACAGCACTTTGGCTCGCATCACTCGGATTTCTTGTTGCCTTCTCTGTCAAGGTGCCTGTCTTTCCGCTGCATGGATGGCTGGTGGACGCAATCGCCGAGGCGCCGACCGCAGCCGTGATGGTGCTCGCTGGCAAGACCGCACTCTACTCCATGATGCGTTTTTCGCTTGCCATCTTCCCCGAGCAGTCCCACCGCGTCGCACCGCTGATGATTGCGCTGGCGGCCATCGGCATTGTGTACGGGGGGTTGCTGGCATTAGTGCAGCACGATCTGAAGAAGCTGGCCGCCTACTCCACGCTGGGTCAGCTCAGTTTCATTGTTCTCGGCATCTTTAGCTTTACCGTTGCGGGACTGGATGGCGGCATCTACCAGATCCTCAACGAGAGCCTTGCCGGAGCTGCGTTCTTTATGCTACTTGGCCTGCTATACGAACGCTATGGCAGCTACGACATGCGCCAGTATGGCGGGCTGGCGCAGAAATTGCCCTGGGTGGTCACGATGTTCGTGCTGGTTTCGCTGTCCATTATCGGCTTGCCCATGCTGAACAGCTTTGTTGGAGAGTTCCTAATCCTCTCCGGCTCCATGCAGTCCGGCTTTGCACACCATCATCTGTGGACCGCTGTAGCGGCCACTGGGGTCATTTTGAGCGCAGCTTACATGCTGCGGATGATTCAGCGCGTCTTCTACTGCGAGTTGGGCACTAAGTCACAGGCGGTGACGGCTTGGGACCTGGACGCGCGTGAGCACCTGGCGCTGTGGCCCATGGTTGCCCTGTTCCTGACGATGGGCGTCGCGTCGCCGCTGTGGATGCGCGCCATCGACAGCTTTGGCGCTGCGGCAGCCAGTCGTCTTGCGTCCGTGCAATGTACGGCACCCACTGAAACTCCATCGCTTCCAACCACCTCTGGAGGCGTACACTGATGCCCCTTTCCGCCTCCTTGACTGCGCTGCTGCCCGAATATGTGCTCACCCTGACCGGTGTCCTCATCATGCTGATTGAGGCTGTGTTGAAGCCTGGAACCAGCCGCAAGCCGCTTGGCTGGCTGGCCATCGCAGGCACGACGGTTACCGGCATCCTTAGCTTCTATCAGCTTCATCTGGGCGTTCTCACCGCCTTCAGCGGCAGTATTCAGGTGGACGCCTTCAGCATCTTCTTCCATCTTCTGATCGGCTCGGTGGTGGTGGCCACACTGCTTGGCTCGCTGGATTATTTTGAAAGCAACGCTGGCGAATACTATGCGCTGGTGCTGTTCGGCGCGGTGGGCATGATGCTGATGACCTGCTCGGTGGAGCTGCTGATGGTCTTCGTCGGACTGGAGATATCCTCGATCTCGACCTATATTCTGGCTGGCTTCCGCAAAGGCGAAGGCACGGCTGTGGAGTCGTCGATCAAATACTTCCTTCTCGGTTCGTTTGCCACTGCGTTCTTTCTGTATGGCATTGCGCTGGCTTATGGAGCGACGGGGTCCACCAGCATTGCCGGCATCTCCGCCGGACTTGGTTCGAGCGCGACACCACGCATGGCCTTCCTGGCACTTGCGATGATGCTAATCGGACTCGGCTTCAAGGTATCCGCAGCACCCTTCCATCTATGGACGCCGGACGTATACCAGGGAGCGCCCGCGCCGGTGGTAGGGCTGATGTCTACCGCGCCCAAGGCCGCTGCGTTCGCGGTGTTGCTGCGCGTCACGTTCTGTGGTTTTCCACCGCTGATGCAACACCGGTGGTCGATGCTGTTATGGGGCCTGGCCGCGCTCTCCATGACCATTGGCAACCTGGGAGCGCTGAAGCAGACAAACGTGAAGCGCATGCTTGCCTACTCCAGCATTGCCCACGCGGGATACCTGCTGGTGGCCTTCAGCGCGCTTGCTCCGGCGGGAATAGCCGCAGCGTGCTTCTACGCCCTTTCCTACGCCGCGATGAACGTTGGTGCCTTCGCCGTGGTGACCCAGGCCGGCGGGTACAAAGAGACACTTCGCAGCTTCGAAGATTATCGGGGCCTTGCAATACGCCGTCCTGTGCTGGGCTTCCTGCTGGCGTTCTTGCTGCTCTCGCTGGTCGGGATACCGTTTACCGGCGGATTCTTCGGCAAGTTTTACGTCTTCAGCGCAGCGATCCAGGCCGGCCATGTCTGGCTTGCCATCATCGGCCTGATCAATAGCGGAGTGGCTTGCTATTACTACCTGAGACTACTGAGCTCGGTGTACACCAAACCGGTAGAGTCTGCGTCAGTGGCAACTTTCGACCCAACTCCTGTAGTCAGCGTGCCCGCTGGCATAGGCCTGGCACTGGCCGCGGCCGCCACGCTGATGCTGGGTATCATGCCGGGCCACGTCCTCCATCTGGCCAATTACGCCAGCTCGAGCCTGCGTATAACCTCTGCACAGGTCCCACCAAGCGCGCCATTTACAAGCGTAACGCCACTTACAAACCAGCCTAAATAGCCCTTCAAGGCACTTCTGAGCCGCTTTTTTGCAGGGAATCGCACAGGCAGTAATTTTATGTGGCGTACGTCACAACAATTACTTTACTGTGGCATTACAATTCAGACGCTGCTTCAGAGCACATCCGATCCATATATAAATTCACAGCGAGCGTGCCGACCGTGACCTCTCTTCCCGCAAAACATTGCCGCTTTATTCTTGCATCCCTACTCTTTTTCATCTGTTTCGTATCTCTCGGCCGAGCGCTGGTCGCTCCTCACTTAGTTACTGCGGACCGGATCGCAGATGCCGACCGGATTGCGCAACTGGAGAAGCAGGTAGCCGAGAACAAGGCCGCTATGGCAGCTTCAGCGGCAACTGCGGCAGTTGCAACGGCGACGGCACAATCGACCGGTGACAACGCGTGGGTACTGACCAGTGCACTGCTGGTGCTAATGATGACAGGTCCAGGGCTGGCGCTGTTCTACAGCGGCCTGGTGCGCAAGAAGAACGTTCTGGGCACAATGATGCAGAGCTTTGGAATGATGGCGGTCATCACGCTGCTATGGGTCGTCTGCGGCTACTCGCTGGCCTTCGGGCCAGGCAATGCGATCATCGGCGGACTGCACAATGCGTTTCTGCACGGTGTTGGACTGACACCTAATCCGGCCTACGCGCCCACCATCCCCGAACAGAGCTTCATGATCTACCAACTGATGTTCGCCATCATCACTCCAGCGTTGATCGCCGGGGCCTTCGCGGAACGAATGAAGTTCTCCGCCATGTTACTTTTCTCCGTGCTTTGGGCGTTGCTGGTCTACTGTCCCGTAGCGCACATGATCTGGGGCATCGGCGGATTGATGAACGCTTCCGGCGGAGGGCGTTTTCCTACTCTCGATTTTGCCGGAGGAACGGTGGTACACATTACCTCGGGTGTGTCGGCGCTGGTGACGGCACTGTACCTGGGCAAGCGGCTTGGCTACGCCAAGGAACCACCCACTCCGCACAGCATGGTTCTGTGCTTCATTGGAGCGGGGCTGTTATGGGTGGGCTGGTTCGGCTTCAATGCGGGCAGTGCGCTGGGTGCTGGGCCGCTGGCCACCAGCGCGTTCGTCAACACGCAGTTTGCGGCTGCGGCGGGCGCAATCGCCTGGGGTGCGGCAGAATGGATACGCAGCGGTAAGCCTAGCGCGCTAGGTGCAGTCTCCGGCGCGGTGGCGGGATTGGCGACCATTACGCAGGCAGCCGGTTTTGTTCAGCCACTCTCGGCGGTTCTGATCGGATTGATTGCCGGAGCCGGATGCTTCTTTATGGTGGTCAAAGTTAAGGGATGGTTTGGTTATGACGACTCACTGGACGCCTTCGGTGTGCATGGGGTAGGTGGAACAATGGGTGCGCTGCTGACTGGCATCTTTGCCAGCTCGGCAATCAACCCTATCTTCGGCAAAGATGCGGCAGGTCATCTGCGACCCACGGGCTGGGTGGACGGCAACCCCATACAGGTGCTGCATCAGTTGACAGCGGCGGCGATCGGATGGGGATTCGCCATTGTGGGAACACTGGTGATTTTGTTCCTTGTAGATCATCTGATTGGGCTGCGAGTAACGGAAGACGATGAGTTGCAGGGGCTGGATCTGTCGCAACACGGCGAACAGGGCTACGACTGGGAGACTAACGCCTCGTAGTGCTTCAGTAGCCGTTGGCCAGTAGGGCCTCGACGGTGAGCTCGCGCCTGGAAGCATCGGCCAGCGCGCGGCTCTCCGCGTACTTGGCCATCACATCCACCTCGATGTTCACCCGCATTCCCGGGGCCAGCGTGTGCAGGTTGGTGGCGGAGTAAGTGTGGGGCAGAATAGCAATCCAAATTTCATCGCCCTCGATGCCTGCAACTGTGAGGCTGATTCCCTCCACCGCAATGGAACCTTTCATAACCACATAGCGCAGGAGTGGTTGAGGCAGGCTCAGGCGGATCACCCAGTCGGTCAACCCGGCGCCTGCCTGTGATGAGTCCGACTGATTCCAATTGCACTGTGCGAGGACTTGCTGGCCTCCTGGAGGTACGGGTTCGATTGCCAAGAGCGTACCGGTACCATCGACATGGCCCTGGACTACATGGCCGCCCAGCGGCGAGCCGGCCGCTGTAGGCAACTCCAGGTTGACCAGCGAGCCTGGAAGCAAGCGGGAGAGCGTAGTGCGTGCGATGGTCTCCGACGCCAGGTCTGCCGAGAAGCAGGGAGGAAAGGCAAGGGGCTCGATGTCCAACGCGGTGAGGCAGACGCCGCAGACCGCGACGCTGCCGCCCAGATGCAGGCGCTGGACTATGCCCGGAGCGGCAATGGTGAGCCGCGCCGCGCCACCTGTCGGGGTAAACGAGAGAACTTTGCCTGTTGTCTCAATCAGTCCTGTAAACATATCTCTAGCCTAGAACATCTGCTCTTCCTCGTGCCGAACCTCGTGCCTCAGCATAGCCACCAGGCGAATTTTTCGCGTAAGCGAAATTGACTAAAGTATTATTTTCTTTCCGGCTCGGGTGCGGTAGTCTCATAGAGCCGTATATGCCTGATAAGAAACCATCCTCCGTGCAGTCCAGCCACGCCGACAAGCCGGTTAAGGCAACGCCCTCAGCAGTGAAGCGCACCCATGGCAGGTCTCTTACCGAAGCGCTGAAGCCAGAGGCGAAGACACCACAAACAAAAAGACCATCTTCGGTAAAGGTGGACGCGCACAAGCCGAAGAGTCTTTTTTTCGACCGCGATGAGAGCTGGATGCTGTTCAACCAGCGAGTGCTGGAAGAGGCGGAGGACGCCTGCAATCCGCTGCTGGAGCGTGTGAAGTTCCTGGCAATTACGGCGAGCAATCTGGACGAGTTTGTGGAGATCCGCGTGGCCAGCCTGCTGCAGCGGATTGAGGACGGGTTCGATCAGCCGCAGCGCGCGGACGGGGGCGGACTGACGCTACAGCAGCGGCTGGATCGGTTGAGCGTGGTGCTGCACAACTTTGTAGACGCACAGTACAAGTGCTGGAGCCGGAAGCTTCGGCCCGCGCTGGCGGCGGAAAAGATCCGCATTCTGGACTGGAAGCAGTTGGACGAACGCGCGCGCGAGTATGCGCTCCGCTTTTACGAGACCGAGGTGGATCCGCTGCTGACGCCGGTAACCATCGACCCGTCGCATCCGTTCCCGCGAGTGCTGAACAAGGCGCTGTGCATCGCTCTGCTGCTGCATTCCAAACGCAAGACAAGGGCAATGCCCAAGCCTGTAGCATCGCTGGGGGTGGTGACGGTGCCGCGCGCTCTGCCACGCCTGGTAGCGCTGCCCAGCGAGAAGGGATGCTTTGACTTTATACTGCTGCACAAGCTGATCGAGTCGCAGGTGGAGCGGATGTTCCGCGGATATGAGGTACTATCGCGCGCGGCATTCCGGGTGACTCGCAACAGCAATCTGTACCTGCAGGAGGAGGAGTCACGCAGTATGCTGGAGAGCGTCCGGGCTGAGTTGTATAACCGACGCAAGGGCGACGCCGTACGGATGGAAATTGAATCTACCGCTGCGCCAGAGATTGTAGAGCGGCTGCGTACCAACTTCGAGCTCGACAAGTGGCAGGTGTTCCTTACCGAATCTCCAGTGAACCTGACTCGGCTGATGGTCCTGCCTGGGTTGGTGTCACGGCCCGAGTTGAAATATAGCGAGTTTCATGGCCGCCACTACCACCTGGCATCCAAGTCGAAGAATCTGTTCGACGAGCTGCGCTCTCATGACATTCTGTTGCACCACCCGTACGACTCGTATGCCACGGTGGAGGAGTTCATCGAATCCGCGGCCGCGGACCCCGCCGTCGTATCCATGAAACAGACGCTATACCGTACCAGCGACGACTCACCGCTGTTCAATGCGCTGACCGAGGCCGCGCAATCGAAGGAGGTGACGGTGGTGGTGGAGTTGATGGCGCGCTTCGACGAGGCCTCCAACATCCGATGGGCGCGCGAGATGGAGGACGCAGGTGTGGGCGTCTTCCTGGGTATCCTGGGGCTGAAGACGCACTGCAAGCTGGCGCTGATGGTGCGGCGCGATCCAGATGGCGTAATTCGACGCTACGCACACCTGGGCACGGGCAACTACAACTCGGTTACCGCGCGACTATACACCGACATCAGCCTGCTGACGGCGCGGCCTGAGATCACATCCGCCATCCAATCAGTATTTCGTTACCTGACTGCTGAATCGGACGTTGAGAGCTATGCGCCGCTGCTGGTGGCGCCGCTAACGCTGGCGCCCTCGTTGCTGCAACTGATTGGCCGCGAAACCGCGCACGCGAAGGTGGGAAGGCCGTCGGGTATTGTAGCCAAGATGAACGCACTGCTGGATCGCGCCACGATCGAGGCCCTGTACGAGGCTTCGAATGCGGGTGTGGAGATCGATCTGATTGTTCGCGGCATGTGCAGCCTGCGACCTGGCGTGAAAGGACTGAGCGAACGCATTCGAGTGCGATCGATTGTGGGACGATTCCTGGAACACAGCCGCATCTTCAGCTTCACGAACGGTGGCCATCCGGAGGTGTTTTGTGGCAGTGCGGACTGGATGCCGCGCAACCTGGTGGAGCGCTCGGAAGCAGTCTTCCCCGTGGACGATCCGGCGCTGTCGGAACGGCTGCGCAATGAGATTCTGGCTGCGTATCTGGCGGACAATACCAAGGCTCGACTGCTGCAACCTGATGGAAGCTATGTGCGCGCACCACAGAACAGCACGGCATTCAATGCACAAGAACGTCTGATGCAGCTATCCAGGAACGGACACCATTTGTGAGTTGAAAGCTCTTTCACTCCCACGGATCGTGCAGAAGGCCTGTAATGCAAAGGTCCGCGCCAAAGGTTGTGCGGGTAATGTTCTTTAGTGATTGCTGCAACTGAGATGGCGAGACGAATCCGGAGGCAAACGGAATTGCACCTTCGCCGAGATTTGTAGGTGCATGGAAGAGCACAACTTTGTCCACAAGCTTCTGCTCAAGGAAGGCGCCGTTCAACTGCGAACCGCACTCCAGCAGGACGCTAAGGATATTCCGAGTGGCAAGAGCATCCAGCACAGCGCTGAGATCGAGCCGATTCTTTAACTGCGCGATGTGGAGAACAGCGACGCCGGCAGCCACGAGTGCGGCAGTGCGATCCGGATCGGCGCGCGTACCGCAGAGGATGAGCACGTCGTTCTGCGCCGAGCGCACAAGCTGCGAATCGAGCGGTATGCGCAGGCGCGAATCGAGCACCACGCGCTGAAGAGGGCGACGGCGCGGCACGTTGCTGCGGTCGGTGAGCAGCGGGTCGTCGGCAAGCACCGTGCCAATGCCGGTCAATACTGCATCCGACGCGTGGCGCATGCACTGCGCCTGGGCGCGCGCTTCCGGCCCGGTAAGCCAGTGCGGCTGGCGAGTGGCTCGCGTGGAGACAGGAGGCGCAAGCATTCCATCCGACGAGAGCGCTGCTTTCAGGGTCACCTGCGGATGACCGGTGCGGATGAACTGTGCGAAGGCGTCGTTGATTTCGCGCGCATCGGACTGCAAGACACCGACCGCGACGTCGATGCCTGCTGCTCGCAACCGAGCAATACCACGTCCGCTGACCTGCCGGTTGGGATCAGTGGTGGCTACGATCACGCGCCGCACACCAGCCGCGATCAACGCATCGGAGCACGGACCGGTGCGTCCGTGATGACTGCATGGCTCCAGAGTGACGTAGGCAGTAGCGCCTCGAGCGCTGTCACCTGCAACACGGAGAGCAACAATTTCGGCGTGGTCCAACTCATCGTAGATGTGCGCGCCTTCGCCGACGACTTTGCCATCGCGCACAAGGACGCAGCCAACCTGTGGATTGGGTGAGGCAAGTCCTTGCGTTCCGCGCGCCAGCTCCAATGCGCGGAGCATGAACCGCTCGTCGAGTTGTTCACGCGATTGTCCGAAATCTTCCACGCTGACCTCTTACTTTTGCCCTACTTCACCATGGAATCGACGAAGGCGGCGCTGTCGAAAGGCAGGATGTCTTCCATCTTCTCGCCCACGCCGACGAATTTTACCGGTAGGCCAAGTTCGGTGGCAATGGCCAGGACGATGCCGCCCTTGGCCGTGCCGTCGAGTTTGGTCAGAACAATTCCAGTGACGCGCGCCGCTTCGGTAAAGAGCCGAGCCTGCTGCAGGCCATTCTGCCCGGTGGTCGCGTCCATCACAAGCAGCGTCTGGTGGGGCGCGCCGGAAACCAGCCGCTCGGCGGTGCGACGCATCTTGTCCAGCTCCTTCATCAGGTCGGTCTTGGTGTGCAGGCGGCCCGCCGTATCGACGATCAGAACATCGGTGCCGCGCGCCCTGGCCGCCATACACGCGTCGTAGAGCGCCGCCGAGGGATCGCCGCCGGTTTTGGTCTTGATCATGGGCACATCGCAACGCGCGGCCCACACCTCAAGTTGCTCGATGGCTGCGGCGCGAAATGTGTCCGCCGCGCAGAGCAGCACGGAGCGGCCTTGCGCAACGTAGAACGATGCCAGCTTGCCAGCGGATGTGGTCTTGCCAGTTCCATTGACACCGACCATCATGATGACTTCAGGCGAGGCGACGGGAGCCGCATCCTCGTTTGCCACTGCGTCGAGGACGGACTTCAACTCGAGCTTCAGAAGATCTTTGAGCTGCTCGCCACTCTCGATACCCTGATGCAAACCGCGCTGCCGGAGGTTTTCGATGATGGTGCGCGCAGTGGAGCTACCGATGTCGGCGGCCAGCAGAACCGACTCCAGCTTAGCGAGCGAAGTCTCATCGACCTCGCGGGTGAGGGCAAGGACGGAACCGATGGATTCAGAAAAGGAGTCGCGGGTACGCGCCACCGCCTGCCGCATGCGGTCGAATAGTCCGCGCGGTTGTAAGTCCGTGCCTACCTCAGATGTCTCGGAGTCTGAAACGCGCTTGCCAAAGAGAGAAAAAGCCATGAGATGTCTAGTTTAGCAATCGGAGCCGAGTACCGTTGATGGCGGCTGCTATTCATCCTTGCCGGGGCGGGTCATCAACTCGTGGATAGCCACTTTGGGGCTCTTGCCGCGGTGCAGGATGGCGTCCATCTGCTCTGTGATGGGCATCTCAACTTCGTAGCGCGCGGCTAGCCCCAGCGCGGCCGCGGTACTGAGGACGCCTTCGGCGACCTTGCCGTTCATCCCTTCAAGAATCTCGCTCAGTCTGTGCCCCTTGGCCAGTTCGATGCCAACCATGCGATTGCGGGAGAGCGATCCTGTACAGGTGAGCACCAGGTCGCCCAGCCCGGAGAGTCCGGCCAGTGTCTGTCTTCGCCCGCCGCAGGCGACGGCCAGGCGGGTAATCTCGGCAATGCCGCGCGTAATGAGTGCAGCCGCCGCGTTGTTTCCCAAATCGAGCCCATGTACGATACCAGCGGCCAGCGCAATGACGTTCTTGAGGGCCCCGCCCAGCTCTACACCGGTAACATCTTCATTCGTGTAGAGGCGCAGCGTAGGCGAGCTGCACGCTTTTTGGATGGCTTGGGCTACCGCAGGAACACCGGCGGCGACAATTGCCGTGGGAATACCGGCGGCAACTTCGGCGGCAAACGACGGGCCGCTGAGCACTCCGCATGGATTCTCCACCACCGACGCAATCACCTGTGACATGCGCAGCAGACTTGTCTCTTCCAGCCCTTTGGTGGCGCTAACGACAATTTGCTCGTATGTCAGCAAAGGGGCAATCTGCCCAAGAACGCCACGCAGATGTTCTGAAGGAGTGACACAGAGGACGATGTCCGCCCCTTCGACCGCAGCCGCCAAGTCCGACGTAAACAGCACATCCGCCGGTACGGCATAGCCAGGCAGGAAGAGGGAGTTGACTCCCGTCCGCATCATCTCCTCTGTCAACTCCGGAAGGAATGACCACAGCACAACAAAGTGGCCTCCGCGACGCGCCAACGAAATTGCCAGCGCCGTTCCCCACGCGCCCGCGCCCAAAACCCCAATCCGGCTCATGCCTCCGCCTCTCCCGATCCCGATCCAACTCCAAAGCGGCTCTCCGTGCCACTCATTAGTCGCCGTATGTTGCCATGATGCTTGACGATAATCAACAGAGGAATAAACAGAAAACCGAATTTGACCATGGGTGTATGCTGTGCCACAAAGTAAAAGCCGAAGAGCGGAAATGCTGCGGAGCCAATAATCGATGCTAGCGAGACGTAGCGCGTGAAAGCAAAGACCACAGCAAAGACCAGCAGAATCCCAACCGCCGACGGCCATGTGAGGGCAATAAAGACACCCAGCGCACTGGCCACTCCCTTGCCTCCGCGAAAGCCAAGCCACAGCGGAAAGACATGGCCTAGGACGGCTGCAATCGCGGCAGCCACCTGCACGTCGTAGACACCCGGTACAAGATGACGCGCAATCACCACCGCGGCATAGGCTTTGCCGATATCAAGCAGGAGTGTGACTACGCCGAGTTTGGTACCACCGGAACGGGCCACATTGGTAGCGCCGATGTTTCCGCTTCCCTGCTGGCGTATGTCCTTCCTGCGGAAGAGGCGTACAAGTAGATAGCCGAAGGGGATAGATCCCAGCAGATAAGCGATCGAGATGGAGAGAAGCCAGGGATTCATGGACGAGTTATTTTCATCCTCAAAAGTCTATCAAGACTGGGAAGGATCTGTGCGGCGATGGCAGTATTCGATCACATCCGCTCTATCAGGCTGCGGCGCAACAACTCCAGTGCGTGCTGGCTGGCCCACAGGCGAACCCGCTCGCGGTCGCCAGAGATGTTGAGTTCCGAGACCGAAGTGCCGCCGGAGAGCCCGGAATAGGAGATTGCGATATACACCAGGCCGATGGGTTTGTTTGCGTCCGGCCCCGGCGCGCCAGGGCCTGGCCCTGCGATGCCGGTGATACCGATTCCTACTGAGGCACCCGTGCGGCGGCAAATACCCTCGGCCAGAGCGCGCGCCACCGGCTCGCTCACTGGTCCTTCGGTGCGCACCAACTCTTCCGGGACCTCGGCGAAAGTGGTCTTAAGCCTGTCCGCGTAGACCACCGCTCCGCCAAGGAAATAACGCGAGCTGCCGGGTACCGCCGTGAGCCGCTGGGCCAGAAGGCCTCCGGTGCAGCTTTCGGCCGCGGCCAACGTCATGTGGCGCAGGCCAAGCATCAGCAGAACGACCTCCTCAAGCGACTCGCCGTGCGAGGAGAAGACAGCCTCGCCCATCTTCTGTTCGATTGTTTCAGCAAGTTCGTCGACGCGGGCCTGCGCCTCGGCCTCGGTCGGCTTTGAGCAGACGAAATGCAACTGAATCTCGCCTGAGCCGGCCAGAATCGTAGTATCGACATCCTTGAATTTTTTGTAGATGGGCGCGGTCTGAGCATCCACCTTGGACTCCGGCAGCAGGGCCATGCGCAAGATGCGGCGTGCCATGTGGCGTTCCGGCAGGGTGGCGATAAGTCTTGGGCGGCACTCGGCCTCGAACATAGGCTTCAACTCGTTGGGCGGCCCGGGTAGCAGGACCACAATCTTGCGGTGACGGCCCACCACGGTGTCGATGTACTGGCCAGGTGCGCTGCCGTTGACGTTCTGCATCACCTCGGCGCCTTCGAGCACGTCGGCCTGGCGGGAATTGTTCTCCGGCATGGTCATGCGCCGCGCGGCAAAGCGCTTGTACATGGCGGTAAGGATCTGCGGGTCGCGGCGGAGTGTCAGACCAAGTGCCGCGGCTACGGCCTCGCGGGTCAGATCATCCTCGGTGGGGCCGAGGCCGCCGGAGAAGATCACGATGTCTGCGCGCTCCAGGGCCACGCGGGCTGCGCCGGTAAGGTCTTTGAGGTTATCGCCGACGATGGTTTTAAAGGCGACGGAGACACCAAGCTCGTTGAGCCGTGCCGTCAGGTAGAGCGAGTTGGTGTCCTGCCGGAAGGGAGTTAGCATCTCCGATCCGGCAGCAATAATCTCAGCGATCATGATCTATCCACAAATGCATGTGCCGCACATCTCGATGCGATGGAGCCTACGACTGCACACCAGCCAATCTACACCAGCCGGCGACCCTCAATGTCCAAAGCAATATGGTACAGCGCGTCGCGGGTGGCGAGCGCGGCGCATCCCTCGTTCAGAAACGCCAGCCCCACCAGATTGTTCCCGGAGACGGCGAGCGACACCTGGCGCTGCGGCGTGATCCTGACAATACCGCGCTGCCCGGCGAGCGATGCGGCAACATACAGGTTGCCATCCACGTCGAAGGCCATACCCTGCGCGCGACCCAGTCCCTGATAGAAGACGGTAGTGCGCCCGTCACGGTCGATGGCGTATATGGACTGGTTGCTGGAGGTGGTGGGCCCAGTGACAAAGAGCGTGCCCTCGTCGTTGAAGGCGAGGTGGTAGGCCGCCATGCTAGGCTCCAGCGTTGCATATACGAATATCTGGCGATCGCTGAGCGTACCACCCTCAAGCCCTCCGCCCTGTGCCACCTTGAAGATGGTTCCCGAACGGTCTCCGACAAAGAGGTTGCCGTCTCGGTCGAAGGCGATGCCTGTTGCGATGCCCATGCCCTCGGCGTAGGTAGTGGCCACGCCATCTGGCGCTATACGATAGACCGTGCCTTCAGCGCGCGAGCTGGCGTAGAGATAGCCATTGGCGTCAAAGGCAAGACCAGTAGCATTTAGGATACCGCGCACGAAGGGTCGCATTTGCATATCGCGTGCAATGGAGTAAATCGAGACGGAAACACCCTGCCCGCGGGCGCCGGAGAATGTGACGTATACGTTGCCATCTGCATCCACTGCTGGGTTAGCCACAGGATGTAGTCCCTCAGACATGGGCACGGCGACGCGCAGGTCCAGCGCATTGCTTGCACCGCCGCCCGCTCGTTGTAGCACCACTGGGCCGGAGATGGCACCGTTGGGAATCTGAATCATGGTGCGCTGCGGCCTGCTAAGCGTGAGATATGCCTGTGTGTCGCCCACAGTGACCGTCGGCAAAACACGCGCCGCACTGGGGCCATCCGGAGCTCCCTGTAGGCCAGTGCCGTGCAACTCCACTTCGCCGCCGGGCAGGGCTGCAGGCGGTATAAGGGATCGAAGCCGCGGAGCCTCAGCCTTCGTACTTCGAGTTCCAGCACCATGCAACAAAGGAGTCATCTCACCCTCAGCGTAGCTCGGCCAGCGCCGCAGCGCAAACTACAGCCAGCGGGAGATGAGTAGACCGACCGCCAGCGCGAGTGCTCCCGCTGCCACGTCATCCAGCATGATTCCGGTGCCTTCGGGCAGATCCTCCAGCTTACGGATGGGCCATGGCTTCCAGATATCGAAGAGGCGAAAGAGCAGCAGGGCGAGTACCGCGTGCTGCCAGTCGGGACGGATTGCGATAAGCGCGATCCACTGGCCGGCAACCTCATCGACGACCACAAATCCCGGGTCTTCGCGTCCAGATTCGCGTGCCACAAGGGTGGACGCGGGAATGCCGATCAGGGTAATAAGCAGCGCGGCCACGGCAGTTGCGATGGCTAGTGAGAAGTGTTGCGGATGGAACAAGTGCGCTGCGGCATACCACAGCAACACCGCCGCTACCGAGCCGTATGTTCCCGGCCCCGGCTTCATCCGCCCCGCGCCGAACCACGTCGCCAGAACCCACGCCCAGCGCGTCTTACGCGCGCTCTCCAGTCCAACAATTCTCTTCCCATGCGGCATCAGTTCACACCCCCCTACCGCTGGTGGAATCGGAACGTTCGCGGTCACGTAGACCGTCCAGTTCGTCTAATAAATCAGGATCGTGGATCGGCGAGCTGACGACGTAGCCGCCACTGGCCCACTTGCCCAGGTCGATGACGCGGCAACGGTCGGAGCAGAAGGGAAAGTCCTCGCTCTCGGCCAACACAATCGTGCGGCAGGTGGGACATCGCAGCGTCTTCAGCTTCTTCGCCATACATCCATTCTAGAAGCGTGGTTGCCACAAGCCAAACACTTCGCCCATTGCAACAGAATGCAGTTTAACCAATCCATCAATTTGTGAAGTTTACCGTCCGCCACTCGCTCAACGCTATCTGGCCATCCTTGCCGACAGCCCAAATACGCCAGCGATGCGGTTGCATCCCCTGACCGAACGGCACCAACATACGAACCGCATCTCCATACTGTTTCGGATTCACAAATGCAATCGAAGAGGGACTCCACTGCTTATACTCACACTTAGGACAGCTGAATTGCGACTCCACCAGGTACACCGCCGGCCGAGGCGTAGTCTGCTGCCAGGACATATCCTGCTTGGGAAAGCGCATCTGCCGCTCGCCATCGAATGGCTCAAGCAAAGTCGGCACACCAGGAGGCACGCCAAGGCCCTGCGACAACCCCAGCCGAATGAAGTTGTCAGCCTGGTTCATGGATAGCTGAAACGGGATACTCTGCTGCAGTAATAACACCTTCCATCCATCGTCGCGCTTGCGCAACACGAGGAAAGTATTCAACGGGCCGGAGCAGACAACCTGCCCACCGTGTATGTTCTCATTGTATGCAATGTCCAGGATGGCGAGATTCCCATTCCCGAAGATGAATCGCACCACGGGCTCGAACAGTTCAACGATGTTGCCACAGACTGCGTTCTGGACTGGCAAATCGATGAGTCCCGCATCTGGATCCATCGTTGGATTGGTTTTTATGTGATTGTCTAGGTTTTGGACCGCGCTTGCAGCTGCTGCCTCGATCTGACTTCTGTCGCTGGCCGACAATGAGTTGGCAGGAATGCGCGGTGCCGCCCAGTGCGGATCATCATTCAACCAGCGCACGAAGGCAAGCGCAGTAGGGGGATGCTCCCCCTGCATCATCATGAACCACCAGCCCCGCGATGGTGCAAATCGCGGCTGGCCGATCATCTGCACCACGGATTGCTGCGCAATCATCGGATTCGCCTGCATCCGGTTGTCTACAAATACCACGTCCGGCAGCGTACCCTGCGTTCGCTCCCACACCAGCGCAGAAATAAAATCCTGGGGGGCCACCAGCCGGTAGGTGACGTGTAGTTGGGGAAAGTCCTTGGCCAACGCTACCCGAATTGCGCGCCAGTCAAGGTAGGACGCATTCCCGGACTGCCAGACTGTCAAGCTGCCCGTCCGCAAACTTGCCAGCGGATCGGACGTGGCAGCCGTCTGTTGCGCGTTGGTTGTGATGCAGAAGAATGGGAGCCACAGAAGACCACCCAGGAAAACCCGGAGACACAATGCAAGTCGCGAAAAGCAGTACATGAGGCCCTCAATACATTTGTGCGAAAGACCAACTAGTCTGACGCACATAGCATACTCCAGTGGGTCTGTTCGATGGCGGAGAAATTACAGTCCATAAACTTTAATCGCAGTTCCGCCAAATATTGCAGATTGCTCCGCCTCGCTGAATCCAGCGAAGTAGCTGTGCAGTAGCTCGAACCACCGTGCGTACTCAGTGGCCAGCAGGCAAACTGGCCAGTCCGAGCCAGCCATCAACCGCGACGGGCCAAAGGCTTCTACAACGACATCGAGATACGGCTTCAGCGTTGCAAGAGAGCTGGCACGGACGGGGTCGGTATGCCAATCCGCCTCCATCACCATGCCGGAAAGCTTGCACCACACGTTCTCCCGCTGGCCCAGCTCGCGCATGCGCGCGGCCCAGGGCTCAAGCTGCCCCGCGGCGATCAGCGGCTTGGCAATGTGGTCCAGCACAAACGGCTGCCGCGGGTGCTCGTCCACAAAATAGATGGCGTCCTCCAGGTGGCGCTCGAAGATCAGAATCTCGTACACCAGCCCACTGTCCACCAGGGTGCGGATGCCGGAGTTGAAGTCTTCGCGCAGGATGTAGTGCTCGTCCGGCTCGTCCTGGATCACATGGCGCAGCCCCTTCAGCTTGGCGCGCCCGTCGAACTCCTCCATCACGCCGGGAAACTCCTCGCCCGCAATCGGTGCCCAGCCGACAACGCCCCGAATCGCATCGGTTGCGTCAGCCATGTCGAGCAGCCAGCGCGTCTCGTCCAGTGTCTGGCGCGCCTGCACGGCAACGGTACCGTCGATGCACGCCGATGCCATCGCAGCCTTCAGATCGCCGGGCAGATAATCGCGACGCAGCACGGACATATCCTCGTCGATCCAGCCATACTCCACCGCCGAGTAGCTCCAGAGGTGGTGATGCGCATCGATCGTCTCAACCTTCGCGTTCACAGCCTCATTCAAGTGCATGACTCCCGAAAACAAATCCCCACCGGTTACTTCTTGCTATACAGCAGGTCCTTGATCGCCTGACGCCGGGCTGCGTTGGCCTCGCGCGAACTCTTCAACTCGTCGGCGTCCCTGCGCGTTTTTCCGGAAGGGGCATCCATTTCAGGCACGCTGCACTTGGGGCAGCGATTTGCAAATCCGGGCTTGTCCGGCTTCAGCTCGAACTCCTCTTCACACACCACGCAGATTTTGATTGGGAATGACATTTCTTTCCATAATACGACGCTCGGCATCGCATGAAAACCCATCCATACCAGCGTTGTTTCAAAGGAACTGTGCTATCCCATTGCGATCTCCACCAGCGCCGTGGGCGCGTCCACGGTGCGCTTTAGCTGGCCGCAGGCGGCGTAGATGTCGCGGCCACGGGGCTTGCGCGTAAACGTTGGAATACCGCCGTCGATTAGCATGCGATGAAATACAGCGACATCGGCGGGCGCAGGCTCGTTCAATTCGATGCCGGGGCCGGGGTTCCAGACGATCAGGTTCACCTTGGCCTTCATTCCGGCCAACAACTTCAGCACCTCGCGCGCGTGCTGGGGCTGATCGTTTACGCCGCCCAGCAGGACGTACTCGAAGGTCACATACTCCCGCTTGCCGAATGGGATCGTGCGCAGCGCGTCCAGTAGTGCGGCGATGTTCCATTTCTTTGTCACCGGCATGATCTGCTCACGCACCTCGTCGTTGGGTGCGTTCAGACTAAGCGCCAGCTTGGGCCGAATGGGCTCGTTCGCAAAACGCAAGATCCCAGGCAGGATTCCCGAGGTAGACACCGTCATGCGCGACTCGGGTATGCCCATGGTGCGCAGCAGATGGACGCTCTTCATGAAGGCGTCGTAGTTGAGGAAGGGTTCGCCCATACCCATAAAGACGAGGTTGATGCGCGATGGCGTCTGGACACCGCGCCCGCTGCCAATGCGCACTCGCTGACGGTTGAGCACGGCGGCCACCTGACCGGCGATCTCGCCCGCAGTGAGGTTGCGCCTCATGCCGAGCTTCGCGGTGAGGCAAAACTGGCAGTTGACCGCGCAGCCCACCTGGCTGGAAATGCAGATGGTCGCGCGCTTGTACTGCTGTTCCCTGTTGCCTGTTCCCTGTTCGCCGGCCTCTTCTTCCAACGCGGCCTGGCTGCCATCGCCGCGCTCGCCGCCGTCGCCATCGGGCATCCACACGGTCTCCACGGTCTCGCCGTCGGCCATGCGCATCAGGTATCTCTCGGTGCCGTCCACCGAGCGCGTTGCCTGGGCTATCTCCGGTAGACCCACAATGTAACCCTCGGCGACGAGTCGCTGGCGCAGGTCTTCAGGAAGTGTGGTGATCTCGTCCAGCGTCTGTAGGCGCTGCTTGTAGAGAGCGTCGGCCAACTGCATGGCGCGGTACTTAGCCAGGCCGAGCGACGCGACCACGCCGCATAGCTCATCGGGCATCAACCCGAAGAGCGGGAGCGGCTGCGTCTCAGTTGTGATGTGATCCTTCACCATGGCTACACCCAGTTTACTTGCCCAGTCAGGGAGTATCGCCCTGGACGTAGAGCACGGGCCCGCCGGGATGGAGCTTCCGAGCCAGCTTTTCCGCATCCTTTTGACTGACCGGCTGAACACTGATGGGGGATGCCAGGTAGAAATCCATCTGCGATTCGGCCGGTAACTGGAGTACCGGCCTGGGCGCTGCCACTGCCGCAACCGCGACTATACCGGCCCCGACTGCTGCCCCCGCCGCCATGTCCTTGGCATTACTGGCTGGCGTAGGCCCGCCCTTAGTTGCGCGGGCGCTGACGACGCCCCCGGCGATTGCGCCAATCACAGCGCCGCCTTCGAAGTCCGTTGCGGTCGGCTTCTCCTTGCTCGTTCCCTGGGCCCTCAAGTGATATGTAAAAAGCGGATAGGTATTATCGCCGAGGGACAGTGTGTCGAGTTTGAGCATCAGTTCGGGGCTTCCAGTCATCGCCCCGGCCTTCCTGGTCTCGATTACCTCGCCGAGAATCGTTGCACCGCGCGGAATAGCCAGCTCATGGTTGACAATCACGTTCTGGCTCACCGTGAAGAACACCGGCGCGCCTGCTTTCGACTGAGAGCTGCTTAAGGGCTGGTCTGACATCACCCGTATCAATGTGTTCTCAAGGACTGTGACGTGCGTTCCAGGAGTGCCGTAGGAGAGGGTTAGCGGTTGCGATGAGGAGGAGGATGACTGCCCCTGCAAAGAATCGGGAATTTGTTCGCTAGGTTGTCCCGGGCTGGCGACCGAAGAAGATGAATTCTGCAACTCCGCCCCGCCGCCAGGAGCAGGAGCTAGAACCGGTTCCTGAGCGAAGCCGGCAACCCCACTGAAGGCGACTATAGCGACTAAGGCTCCAATATGGGCAGAAAGCTCTCTTTGTAGCCGACTGAACATGCTGCATATCCCCCAATCCCTGATCCGCGTTCTTCCGTGTGAGTTCGTGGTCGTCCCTCTCCAATTAACCTATACCCCAACCAGCGGCACAGGCGTCCAACATTAAGGCACTGTGACACAATAAAGCTTCGAGGAGCCGCATGTCCGCTATCCCCATCCCAACCGCCGCAAGCGAATCGCCCACACGCAATATCCGCCGGACTGTGCTGCCGAATGGCCTGCTGGTGCTGACGGAGAGGATGCCGCAGGTGCGCTCGGTGTCGATGGGGGTATGGCTCGCCTCCGGCTCACGCGACGAGCCGCTGGAGCTGAATGGCATCTCACATTTCGTCGAGCATATGGTGTTCAAGGGAACGACCACACGGAACGCGCAGCAGTTTGCGCGCGAAGTGGATTCCATCGGCGGCAATCTGGACGCATTCACTGGAAAAGAGAATATCTGCTTTAATATCAAAGTTTTAGATGATAATATTGCACCGGCACTTGATCTTATCTCCGACCTTGTTCTGCATCCCACTTTTACCCCGGAAGACATCGCACGCGAGCAGGGCGTGATTCTGGAGGAGATCAAAATGGACGAGGACAGCCCCGACTACCTTGTCCACGAAACGTTTACGCAGAACTTCTGGAAGGGTGACGCGCTTGGCCGTCCAACCCTGGGTACTGTAAAGAGCGTCTCCGGCTTTACGCAGCCGGCGGTATTCGATTTTTATGCCAGCCGCTTTACGCCGTGCAACATGGTCTTCTCCGCAGCCGGACACCTGGACCATGACGATTTCGTCGCTCAGGTGGCAGAAGCTTTTAGCGGACTAGGTGCCAGCAGTGGTTCGCCGTTCGCAAAGCACCCTGCGCCCGCGACTTTTGCCAACATCACACTGAAACGTAAGAAATCGCTGGAGCAGGTGCAGCTATGCCTGGGCGTTCCAGCACCGCCGGTGGATTCGCCTACACGCTACGCGATGTATCTGCTGAACTCGATGCTGGGAAGCGGAATGAGTTCACGTCTGTTCCAGACCATTCGCGAGGACCGCGGCCTGGCCTACTCCATCTACTCGGAGGCGAGCCCATTCCGGGACACCGGAGCCCTGAGCATCTACGCCGGGACCTCGGCGGATAAGACTCTAGAGGTGATTCAGCTTACGATAGGCGAACTGCGACGTCTGAAAGAAGATACTGTACACGAGGCTGAGTTGAAGCGGGCCAAAGATCAACTCAAGAGCAACATCGTGCTTGGCCTGGAGTCGTCGTCCAGCCGCATGTCGAACCTCGCACGGCAGGAGATGTACTTTGGCCGCTTCTTCGCGGTGGACGAGATCATCGCCGAGGTGGAAGCCGTCAATGCCGTGGATGTTCAGATGCTGGCCCGCCAGCTCTTCCGCCCCGAGGCGATCGCATTGACCGTTCTCGGCAACCTTGGCAACCTGGACGTGACGCGCGAAGCACTGGCCTGTTGAGCCGCGCCCTGTTAGAGTTTCAATCGAGATTGAAACGCACATCTCGCAGCAGAGGAACCATGAAGAACACCCAACGTACCTTGAACCAAGAACCTCGGACCTCGAACCTTGAACTGGGCTTCACATTGATCGAACTGTTGATTGTGATGTCGATCATGCTGATCATCATGGCATTTGCCGTCCCGCAGATGCTGAAGGTGAAGAAGACGGCGGACGAGGACTCCGCCATACAGACCCTGCGCACCATCGGATCTGCGGAGGCCAGCTTTAACTCCGCGTATCCGGGCACGGGCTATGCCTGTCCGCTGGCTTCGCTAGGCGGCGACCCCAAGTCCGGCGCTCCGTCAGCCACGGCCGCCCAGTTGATCGATCCCGCGCTGGCCACCAGCGGACAGAAGTCGGGCTACACGTTCACCGTCACCTGCGGAACTAAAGTCACCGTCAACAATCAGGATATGTACACCTCGTACACCCTGACCGCCGTGCCCCAGACGGTAGGCAAGACAGGCGACCGCGGCTACTGCTCCGACGAGAACGACATCATCAAGTTCGACCCAACTGGAGCGACCAACTGCACCCAGTCGATACAGTAGCGCTTGAGCCTGTCATTCTGAACACAGTGAAGAAATCCCGCATTTCGCGCGTACTCCCCCTGCTGCTCGTGCTCTTGTTTGCGACGCAGATGCATGCGCAGGATAAGGTGCTGATCCGCCGCGTGGACGACCACTATAACCACCTTCACACCCTGCGCGCCCACTACACCGAGCACTATACCGGCATGGGCATGGACCGCAGCGAGAGCGGAACCGTTACCCTTAAAAAGCCCGGTCTTATGCGTTGGAGCTACGACACGCCCGCAGGCAAAATCTTTGTGCTGGACGGGAAGTACGCGTGGTTCTACTCGCCCGACGATGCGCAAATATCGCGAGCACCGGCCAAGCAACTGGACGATCTCCGTTCGCCCCTGCGCCTGCTGCTGGGACACACTCAGCTTGCCAAGGAGCTGGACCAGATAACCACTGCGCCCGACGGCGCGAATTTCATGATCACTGGTGTGCCCAAAGGTATGGAGCAGCGCGTTCACCTTCTGACACTTATTGTCGACGCAAGCGGCGTTATCGAGCGCATGAAGCTGGAAGAAGCGGACGGCGCCACCACGGAGTTCACCTTCAGCGCCATCGAAGAGGATATCCCGCTTCCACCTTCGGAGTTCATCTTCACACCGCCTCCGGGAATCCCCGTCGTCACCGCGCAGCCCCCGATCTAGAACAGTTGGTTGCAATGTAATAATGGATCTATCAAGTTAAGCGCGCGCAGATCCGTGCAGAAGAGCAGCCTTCGAGTGAGTCCCGCCATCAAGCCTAAAATCCTTAGCACCGCTGATTTCCACGCAACCGTTCATTCACTGGCACCCCAGACCGCCGTCTTTGACTGCGACGGTACATTGTGGTCGGGAGACGCCGGCACAGGCTTCATGCGCTGGAGCATCGAGACTGGGTTGCTGTCTCTTGAGGCCATCAACTGGCTCAATGAGCGCTACCGCAGCTATCAGCGTGGCGAGGTTAATGAGATCGAAATATGCGGCGAAATGGTGCAGGTGTACCACGGGCTGCGCGAGAGCAAGGTGCGCGCCGCTGCTACCGAGTTTTTCAGTACACGCATCGAGAAAAATATATTCCCGGAGATGCTCACCCTGATCCATCAACTGCAAGCTCGCGGCTGCGATATATGGGCCGTCAGTTCCACCTGCGACTGGGTGGTGGAAGAGGGCGCGCGCCGATTCGAGATTCCTCCAGAACGCGTTCTGACCGCGCGCGTGGCCGTAGTGGATGGCGTAGTGACTCGCACTGTGATCGACGTTCCCACCGACGAGGCCAAGGTGACAGCCCTGGAGCGCGTGGGCATCACTCGGCCCGATGCCGTCTTCGGTAACTCCATCCACGACGTCGCGATGCTTGCCACAGCCCGCCGCGCCTTCCCCATCGACCCCACGCCGGCCCTGCTGGAGCGTTGTACATGTGAAGGATGGCCGGTATATTACCCCGAATCAGTGACTCCAAAACACTAATTTATGCTGCTTGAAGGACTGTACATCCCGCTGACCACCCCCTTCCATACGGATGGACGGCTTAATTTGCCCAAGCTGGCCGCTAACGTCGCGCGCTATACGAAGACTGCCGCTGCGGGAATGATTGTCCTCGGTGCGACCGGCGAACCGACTCTGTTGAGCGACGAGGAGACGCACGATGTGCTGCACGTTGTCGCACAGACCGCCGAGGCGGAGAATGTTCTTATCGTCGGCGTCTCCCGTGATAGCGTCCGCGCCACGCTCGCACTGGCCGAACTCGCCGCCGAGATGCTGTACGACTCGATCCTGGTCGGAGTGCCAACTATTCTGGCCGGCAAAGACGATAGCCGCGAGCTTCTGCTCTACTTCCAGGCTGTCGCCGACCGGACACCTCTGCCGGTCGTGCTGCTCAGCGACGCTGCGCGACGCATTCCGATAGACGCCATCGTAGAGCTTGCCGCCCATCCTCATATCCTCGGGATGATGGTCAATGCTGGCAGCCCTGCGGAGATCGAAGCCATTCTGCGTCGCACCTCCGACATCCGCCGCGAAGTGGTCGTTACGCCTGTGTTCAGCGCTGTTACTGCGCGCATGAAGGCCGCTGCTAGCCCCCTATCGGCAACCTTCCTCTCCGCGAATTCACTTACCGTGAATCTGGCCTCATCGATCGTATCGCCGCCTTCGCCTCCAGCCCTGCGGTCGCGCACAAAATCTGTTGGCTTCCAAATCCTGACCGGCAATACCCAAGCAATCCTCGACGGTCTGCGCGCCGGTGCTTCAGGTGCCGCGCCTGCTATGGCTGCGTGTGCTCCGCAGGCTTGCTATGAGGTGCTGGCCGCATGGAAGGATAACGACCAGCCGCTGGCCGAAGAGAAGCAAGACCGCCTGCGCGTTGCCTCGCGCCTGTGCGAAGCAGGAATCGGCAATCTGAAGTATGCCTGTGAGTTAAACGGCTACTTCGGCGGCCGGCCGCGCCTGCCGCAGCTTCCGCCCACGGGCGAGCAACGCGCCGCTCTTGAGCAGTGGATGACGCTACTTCGCAACTAGCAACAACCTCCCTGCGTTGCCATAACGGGAGCATTTAGAATACCCTCACCAGACAATTCATATGACGCAGGCACAAACAACGCGACGTGATTACTCCGTCGGCGCAGCTCTCGGCCTAAAAGATTAAGATAGGAGGAACCATGTCCATTGAACCTGTCCGTGTCGCCCTGATCCAGATGGCCTGCGTTGCCTCCGTGGCGGAAAACCTCGACCACGCTGCCGAGATGGTACGCCAGGCCGCACGCGATGGAGCGCAGATCGTCTGCCTGCCCGAGCTCTTCCGTGCGCAATACTTCTGCCAGCGCGAAGACCACCGTCTATTTGCGCTGGCCGAGTCGATCCCCGGCCCTTCGACAGCACGTCTTTCCGCAGTCGTACGAGAGGCGAAAATCACGCTGATCGCCTCCCTATTCGAGCGGCGCGCGCCCGGCATCTACCACAACACGGTCGCTGTGCTCGACCACGCATCAGCCGAGCCCGACAACATCGCCGGCCTCTACCGTAAAATGCATATCCCAGACGACCCGCTATATTACGAGAAGTTCTACTTCGCTCCCGGCGATCTGGGCTTCCGCGCCATCCCCAGCAGCCACGGTCCAATCGGAGCTTTGATCTGCTGGGACCAGTGGTTTCCAGAGGCAGCACGGCTAACCGCGCTGATGGGTGCCGAGACGATTTTCTACCCCACAGCTATCGGCTGGCACCCCAGCGAGAAGGCGGAGTTCGGCACGGCGCAGTACTCGGCATGGAAGGCCATCCAGCGCGCTCACGCCATTGCCAACGGAGTCTTCGTCTGCGCCGTCAACCGCGTGGGCCACGAGCACGGCGACGTTCTGCTGGACGGAATGGAGATTCAAGGCCCCGGCGACCACACGCCAGCGAATGGTATCGAATTCTGGGGCGGCAGTTTCATCTGCGACCCCTTCGGGCGCATTCTGGCGCAGGCATCTCATAACCAGGAAGAGATTCTAACCGCTACGCTCGACTCCGCGCTTGTGGAGACCACGCGCCAGCACTGGCCGTTCTTACGCGACCGCCGCATCGACGCCTACGCCAACATCACCCGTAGGATGCTGGATTGATTGCAAACCAAGAATCGCGAGTTGAGGACGAGATGAAGAGTCATACCGAGTACCTGGTCTTTGAGACGAAAAAGCATAGGGAAATGGTCCATATTACCGACGAAGTGGAGCGGATTGTGGAACGCAGCGGTGTGCGGGACGGCTTGTGCTTTGTATCGCCGATGCACATTACGGCGGCGGTGTATGTGAACGACCTCGAGAACGGATTGATCGAGGACATCGGGAA
The DNA here is from genome assembly GCA_903932155.1 of uncultured Granulicella sp. Classification (GTDB taxonomy): domain Bacteria; phylum Acidobacteriota; class Terriglobia; order Terriglobales; family Acidobacteriaceae; genus Edaphobacter. Next base: position 56,345 of record CAIZFH010000285.1, read on the forward strand.
GTGGCTGGAGGAGTTGGCGCCTGCGCGACTGGAGTACAAGCACCACAGGACTGGCGAAGACAACGCAGATGCGCACCTGAAGTCGCTGTTGCTGCATCACGAGACAACCATGCCGGTGACCAATGGCCGACTGGACCTGGGCACATGGCAGCGCGTCTTCTATGCCGAGTTCGACGGCCAGCGCCGCAAACGCGTAATTGTCAAGGTACTGGGCGTGGAGTAAGTGGTGGAACGTACAGATTCCGTGATGCTTGAACTAACCCCCGTATGTAGAAGCGGCATCCGAACATTTACGTCTCCAAATCGAGACATAACGTGCCTGGATTCGCGATTCATTACAGGCATCTGCTCACATTTGACGCGATAGTACAGCGAGTCTACGCTTTGGGTGGAGTGGAAATTAGATCGGGAATTCAGGATGAGAGAAACCTTGATTGACAGCATGAAGCATCATAATTCCGCCGCGGAAACGAGGCGTCATCTCTTCTATGAAACCTCGCATTCACCGGCCCTTGCAGACCTGGTAGGGTACGAAAAAGCCAGGGATATCGTTGACTTCTGTTTCATAGCCAACCCCTATTACCCAACCCGCGAGATGTTGGAGGACATGCAGAATAGCCTGCCCAACCTGATCAAATCCTACCCTTCTAGCAATCCGATACTGAGCCAGAATAATCTGGCGGCGGTCCTGCATGTCGATCCAGAAAGGCTGATCATCGGCAACGGAGCGACAGAACTGATCGCCCTGATGGATATGACTTTAATTGACCGTATTGGAATACCTATTCCCACATTCGGCGAGTACATCGAAAAAATGAAGGACATGCGGAACGCCGAATTGTACTCGCTCGATCCGGGTCAACGGTACAAACTGCATCTAGATGACTATCTAGCCTGGGCACAGGCGCGAAAGCTGGCATGTCTGCTGGTAATCAATCCGGGTAATCCGACGGGGCAATTCATTCCGTTCGAAGAAATGGTGGAGTTTCTGCAGCAGGCTCGCGATCTGGAACTCGTAATCGTTGACGAATCATTTATCGATTTTGCAGGCGACCCTGTTCCGAGTTTGCTTCCGATTGCCGACCAATTTACGAATCTGCTGATTGTTCGCAGCATGAGCAAGCATTGCGGCGTTCCTGGATTGCGCCTGGGTTACTGCTATAGCGCCAATCTGTATATTCTTAACCGCTTGCGCCGTTTCGTGCCCACCTGGAATTTAAATACTTTGGCGCAGTATTTTCTTTCTCTTCTTCTCGACTCCGATGACGTCTATCACCAGTGCCGTAAGAGGTTGATAGGGGACGTCAGTTGTCTATACGAAGCTCTGCTTACAATCCCTGGCTTGGACGTCTATCCTACCGGCGCAAACTTCGTGCTCTTCAAAATCAAAAATGGAATGACTGCTACAGAACTCCAAACACGACTGCTGGTCGAGAACGAAATGTATGTACGCGACTGCTCGAATAAGCTTGGCATGGACATGTCACATATCCGCGTTGCATCACAGGGCCGCGAGAAGGATGCCCGCCTGGTGGAAGCGCTGCGGAGTATCTTCCTATGAAGCGCCCCATCGTTGTTGTCTGCTCCCGTCAAACAACTCGGAAAAACAAACTCATCGATTACGTCGGCGAGTTGCATCTAGAGCTTCTAATCAATTTTCATACTCTGCCAGTTATTGTCCCCGTCGTAGCTGGCACTCCTGATTGCCTGCCCCAATACATGGAGTCCATGAACGGGCTCTTGCTAGTGGAAGGAGATGACGTTGAACCGAAACGATATGCGGCTCGGAAAACCAACTTTCAGTATCTTGAAAAGACGCATCCCCTGAAAGACGAAATTGAGATATGCCTGCTACACCATGCATTACTTCGTAAGATCCCCGTTCTGGGAATATGTCGCGGATCGCAATTGTTGAATGTGGTATGCGGCGGTACGCTATTCGGCGATGTACAAAAGGAAACAGGCTCGAATCGTCCACATATCGACTATCAGAATTACGACACGTACAGGCATCCCGCTTATGTAGTTCCCGGCACGCCGCTGGCACGCTGGTATCGCAGGAAAACACTGTCTGTGAACAGCTATCACCATCAGGGAATTCGCAAGTTGGCGGATCGCTTCCGTCCTATGGCGTATGCAGATGACGGTTTGATCGAAGCCTATCATGATCCTGAATCTGCCTTCCTGGTAGGACTTCAATTTCATCCCGAACGCATGTTGAACGAATATGCTGGGAATTTGAAGGTGTGGAAGGCTTTCACCTCTGCGGTGCATAACACTCAAAAGCTATAGTCGCTCGCGTGACCGCTCTTACCGCGTCGCCGTTGCCTCGTCCTTGTAGAACTCGGCGATCTCAGCGGCGTATTTCTTCTCCACCACGCGGCGCTTCAGCTTCATGCTGGGGGTGAGTTCGTCGGTCTCCACGGTCCACTCATCGGGAACCACAGCAATGCGTTTGATCGTCTCATAGGGTGCCAGCGTTGCATTCAGCTCATCGACGATGCGCTGGTAGCGCGCCACCACTTGCGGCACCTGCACCAGCGCCTTGCGATCGCCTGCAGGGTAGACGACGCCCTTCACCCGCGCCCAGTTCTCAAGGATGGCGAAGTTGGGCGATATAAGCGCGCAGGCGAACTTGTGCTTATCGCCGACCAGCGCGGCGTTGCCCACCAACATGTGGGCCTTCAGTTTGTTCTCGATCGGCTGCGGAGCAATCATCTTGCCGCCGCTGGTCTTCAGCATCTCCTTCTTGCGGTCGGTGATGGAGAGGAAGCCGTCGGCGTCGATGTGACCAATGTCTCCGGTGCGAAACCACCCATCCACTGTGAAGGCATGCGCCGTCTCCTCTGGCTTGTTCCAGTAGCCGCGGAAGACCGAAGGTCCGCGCACCTCCAGTTCGCCGTCCGGCGCGAAGCGCACCTCGACATTCTGTAGCACCGGCCCCACCGTTCCGATGCGATAGCGCAGCGGATCATCCACCGCAATCAGCGGCGAGGTCTCGGTGAGTCCATAGCCCTCGAAGATGCGAATCCCCACGTCGGCGAACCAACCTGCCGTATCCATTCCCAGCGGCGCGCCACCCGAGACGAAGAACTTCACCTTCCCGCCAAACGCCGCGCGAATCTTGGAGAAGACCAGCTTGTCTGCTATATATTGCGACCATTCTTTTACAGCAGCATAGACCGTATAAGACAACAAGCCTGCCAGACAGAAGATAAAAACAAGCGAGACCGTAAGGGTCAAGCGGTCGTGCTGCCCTGTTTTAATGCTCCTGAAAATATTGAACAACCAGAAAAACAGGAATAGTCCCCATAGAAGACGACCAACCCTGTGTAGATTTATCCATCGTGAAGATCGCTTCCCTGCCATCGTCTCGTCTCGATGACTTCGCCCAACGCGGAGCGCCCAGTTAAGAATAATTTTCTTTGCACCGTGCGACTTGCCCTCGATGCTCTGGCGGATCTTCTCATAGACACGTGGCACGGCCACCAGCAGCGTGGGCCGCACCTGCTTCATCGCCGTGGCAATCTGGTCGAACTTAGGACAGTAGGCCAGTGTCACGCGCTCGTTCATCAGCGCGTAGTCCAAGTGGCGCGCCGTGACATGGGAGAGCGGAAGAAACGAGATGCAGCTATCCTCCTCGGTAAAGCCAAAGGGCCGCGTCGACAAGGTGAAATTGCTTGCCAGGTTGCCGTGGGTCAACATGACGCCCTTGGGCTCGCCAGTGGTGCCAGAGGTGTAGATGATGGTTGCCAGATCCTCTGGTTGCACAGAGCGCGCCCGCGCGTCGAAATCCTCGTCACGCGCCTGCATTGTCTCCGCATTTTTCATCAATTCTGTAAAACTCTCTACCGGGAAAGGATATCCCGCGCCTTGATTGTGAGAGGTTGGTTCATTCATCACCACCACGCGTTCAAGCGCTGGCAACTCGCCCGCCTCGCGCAGCTTCTCCACCTGCTCCCACGACGAGACCACGGCAACCTTCGCGCCGGAGTCGCGCAACATGTACCCCACTTGTTCCGGAGTCAGCGTCATGTAGAGCGGCACATCGACCGCGCCCAGCGCCAGCACGGCGAAGTCCGTCACCGGCCACTCCCAGCGGTTCTCGCTGACGAGCGCCACGCGATCGCCCTTAGCTACTCCCCATGCCTCCAACCGCGCCGCCAGCGCGCGCACCCGGCCATAAGCCAGCGCCGCCGTAATCGGCTTCCATTCGCCATCCACCCCCACGCTCGCGTCCAACCACCGCCAGACCACCTTGTCGCCACGTCCGCTCACCTTCAGAAACGCGTCGTTGATCGTCCTGACATCCTGCATGCAAAGCCCTCCAATCACTGCCCGGAAATGGCCCCATCCAGCCTACGCCGGCTAAATGCAAACGAACTAGCAGCGAACGATCTTCTCGGACGCGATACCCTTGGTGGCATTGCGCGTGTCTACAACCAGTCGCGACTGTTTCACAATTGCCGCGTAGTCGTAGTCGGAGTGGTCGGTCATAATCAGCACGCAGTCGTACTGCTGTAGGTCAATCAGCGGCGTGGACGTCATATTCAGGTTGTAGTGGCGGCCCCGGCCCACCGTAGGGAAGTAGGGATCGTTGTATGCCACCTCGGCCCCGTGCTCGCGCAGCAGTTCGATCACAGTTAACGAGGGCGACTCGCGCAGGTCGTCAATGTCTTTCTTGTAGGCCATGCCCAGCATCAGGATATGCGCGCCGTTCATCGACTTTTTGTGTCCGTTCAGTGCCATGGCAACATACTGCACTACATGCGCGGGCATCGCCTCATTTACCTCTCCGGCCAGTTCGATGAAGCGAGTGTTGAAGTCGTATTCGCGGGCCTTCCAACTGAGATAGAACGGGTCAATAGGGATGCAGTGCCCGCCCAGGCCCGGCCCCGGATAGAAGGGCTGAAACCCGAATGGTTTGGTGGAAGCCGCGTCGATCACCTCCCAGATGTCCACGCCCATGCGCAGCGAGAGCAACTTAAGTTCGTTGACCAGCGCTATGTTGACGCAGCGGTAGATGTTCTCCAGAAGCTTGGTCATCTCCGCCACACGGGTGGAAGAGACGCGTACCGCGCGGGTAAATATACCCTCGTAGAGGGTTGCCGCAAGCTCGGTGGCGATGGCCTCGTGCCCGCCCACCACCTTGGGAATGTCGCGCCGCGCCACGGTGACATTGCCGGGATCTTCGCGCTCCGGGGAAAATGCCACATAGAAGACGCCGCGTTCTGCCGCGGCTTCCCTGCCCTGTACCTTCAATCCCTGCGAGCTGCCCACCTCCAGCACGGGAATCAACAGCTCCTCGGTCGTCCCCGGATAGGTTGTGCTCTCCAGCACCACTAACTGACCTTCACGAATCCATGGCGCTACAGCCTTGGCAGTATTCTCCACAAAGCTCAGGTCCGGCTCACGATGCTCGGTCAAAGGCGTAGGAACGCAGAGAATAATGGCGTCCTGGTCCGACAGGCAGGCAAAATCCGTAGTAGCAGAAAAACCCTGTTGCCGTGCAGTCGCGATCTCTGTCGGCAGAATACGTAGGATGTAGGATCGGCCAGCTTCCAGGTCGTCCACTTTTTTTGTGTCATTGTCGAAACCCGTCACTTTAAATCCGGCCTCGGAGAAGAGCAGTGAGAGAGGCAACCCAACATATCCCAGTCCGATGACACCAATCCGGGCGGTGCGTGCCCGGAGTCGATCAAGACGTTTCTGGGCGATCAGCGGCAGGACAACTTGGTTTGATTTTGGCTGGCTGGTCTTAGGCAGGTTGGGATTCGGCATGATCCCGATTATCGCATTCAGTCCCATACAAGGAGCGCAATTTCATGTACTCGTACAACCATTCGCACTATCCGGCGACGAATATCCTATAAAATTCGACCAGCCGAATAGAAGGACCATGCCGCCACCTGCGCAGAAATACATCTCCGTGAACCTTGATCTGCTGCGCTCAGTCGCGGTGATGGCGGTCTTCTTCGCTCATCTAAGCGGTGCCATGCATAATCGCAACTGGGGCAGCCTTGGACGGTTTGGCGTCATTCTCTTCTTCGTACACACAAGTTTCGTCCTGATGGCCTCGCTGGAACGACTGGACAAGCCGGATGAGAGCGCCCGCTCGCTGGCGCTGGCCTTCTGGATTCGCAGGTTCTTCCGCATCTACCCGCTTTCCGTGCTGTTTGTGCTTCTCGTACCGATCTTCCACATCCCATCCGATCCGGGGCTGACCTATTCGTGGATCGGCATCAAGGATTTCTTCTCCAACCTTGCGCTGACCCAGAACCTGACCTATAGCAACGACATTCTGAGCCCTCTGTGGAGCCTGCCGCTGGAGGTGCAGATGTACCTCCTGCTTCCCTTCGCGTACCTTGCAATCCGCGGCAACCGGCGCTTCCGTTCGCTCGCCTTATGGGGCCTCTCGGTGGTATTGGCGCTTACTATGCCGCACATCTCGGAGCGGCTCGATGTTTTTCTCTACGCTCCATGCTTTACCTCGGGCATCGTCGCCTATGATCTGATTCGCAGCCAACGCTGGAACTGGAAGCTGCCGGCATGGGTGTGGCCTATCGGCATCTTCGCCATGATCGCCCTGTTTGGCCCGCACGACAATATCAACCTGCCCACTAAGATCGTCCGGGCGTGGGTGCTGTCGTTATTGCTGGCCCTACTCTACGCAAACGTTCGCGAGGGCCGGCCCAATTGGATACATCACATTTTTCACTGGATTGCCGAGCACTCCTACGGAATCTACCTTAGTCATATTGTTGTGTTCTGGATCGTCTTTTACCGGATGGCTTTGTTTCCACAGTATGTGCGATACGCAGCCCTGTTGATTGGCGCAATGGGCATTCCGGCCCTACTGTATGTGTCCCTGGAAAAGCCGCTGATCCTGGCAGGTGCCCACGTTGCCAGACGCTTGCTGCGACGCTCCGCGGAGAGCAATTCTCACTAGCCGATGTAGGCGGGGCCGAACATCCGCGTTGTATATCTGGATTCGCTATACGATGGGACGGCATGCATGCGGAGTATTCTGAGTGGGCATCCATGTCACGCTACCTGATCACAGGAATCGCAGGATTTATCGGCTCAACCCTGGCCCATACGCTGGTGGAACAGGGGCACGAAGTGCGCGGCATCGACAACCTGAGCACCGGCAATCTGGACAACCTGTCCGGCCTTGGAAATCGAATCGACTTCCGCCAGGTCGACCTACAGGACGTCGCTGGGATGCAGTCCGCATGCGAGGGCATGGAATTCATCCTGCACCAGGCAGCGCTGGCCAGCGTTCCCCGCTCGGTGAAGGACCCGCTTTCGTCCCACCAGTCGAACCTTAACGGCACGCTGACCCTGCTGATCGCTGCGCGCGACGCAGGTGTGCGACGCATCGTTTATGCAGCGTCGTCATCGGCCTATGGAGACCAGCCCACCCAGCCCAAACATGAGGAGATGCCGCCGCTTCCCCTCTCGCCCTATGCAGTGCAGAAGTTGGCGTGCGAATACTATCTACAGGCCTTCTACCGAAGTTATGGGCTGGAGGCAGTTTGCCTTCGCTACTTCAACATCTACGGCCCGCGTCAGGCAGCCGACTCGCCATACTCCGGCGTCATCGCCAAATTCACAACCTCGATGATGGCTGGCGAGACGCCGACCATCTTTGGGGACGGCATGACAAGCCGCGACTTTACCTACATAGATAACGCAGTCAGCGCCAACCTTTTGGCATGCCAGGCACCAAGTTCCGTGGCCACCGGTCGAGTTTTTAATATTGGCACGGGAGAGAGCCACACGCTCAACGAGGTGTACGCGGCCATCGCTAGCGTACTCGGTTTCAGCGGCAAGCCTATTTATGGATTTCCCCGCGCCGGCGATATCCGTCACTCGCTAGCCGATATTAGCCGCGCAACCAAAGAGCTTGACTACCAGCCCATGGTTCACTTTCGCAATGGTCTGCAGAAGACTGTGGCCTGGTACGTGTCCGAGAAAGAGAAAAAAGAAGCCGCGGCTCTATAACGTAATAGCGTCGCGTCCCTGTCGTTATTGCAACTTCAGTAACTCTTGGCCTGCATCCCTCCCCGTCTGGCCTGTGGGGTCCAGTGCCGCGGCACGTTTCAGATGTAGTATGGCGTTGGGTTTGTCTTTCATCTTGCTATAGGTCAACCCCAGGTGGAGTTGCATCGAGGGATTGTCCTGGTTGGTCTTCAGCGCTTCTTCCAGAAGGTCTCGCGACACATAGTAGTTGCCTTTGAAGTAGAAGACCCAGGCAAGTGTATCGGCTGTGTGCGGCGAGTCCGGCAATGCGTGTCGCGCTTTCTGCGCCAGGGTGAGCGCAACATCGACATTCTTATTGTTTTGCACCATCAGATAGGCAAGATTGTTGGCTGCAATCGCATTGTTGGTGTCCATCTGAAGTGCCTTCTGATAGTCTTCCATCGCCTTCGACTGGTCACCCTTGGCCTCCTGCAACGATCCGATCATCTGCCACGCATGGGAATCGTTGGGATGCGAACCGAGCCAGGTTTGCCAGGTTGCGATGGCGGGATCGACATCATTCATACCGATCTCAGCCCGCGTATAAATATTGACCGCGTCGATGCTTGCGGGATTGAGTTGCATAGCCTTCTGCGAGCTGGCAAGGGCTCCCTTAAAGTCCTTGATCTGCAATTGAATAGCAGCCAGATCGGAGTAGAATCCTGCATTGCCCGGTTCCTTGGTAATCTGTGCCTGCATCCGCTGTATCGCCATAGCAGGCTGGTTCGCTTGCAGATCATACGCCGCCAGCATACCCAGTGCTCGAACCGAGTTGGGATCTTTGTCGAGCGACTTTTGAAGCAATACCTTACCCTCGGCAATATGTCCCTGGGCTAACTGTAGCTCGGCCATTTGCAGATACACCGCAGAGTTATCCGGACTCATCTTGACTACTGTCTGGTAATCTGCCTGGGCCTTGTCGTACTCCTTGCGGCTAGCCTCCGCCGTGCCCCGCCACAGATAGGCTCCGATAAAGTCCGGATGTTGCTGAATGGTCTTTTCCGCCACCTCGGTAAGCATTCCCGCGTCGTTGCGCAGAATTGCGATCTGGGCCAGACCACTAGCGGCCTGCAGGTTCCCAGGATTCAGCTTGGCCGCGCTCTGGAAGCCTGACTCAGCAGTCGCCATATCACCCTTGCCACCTGCCACCTGGGCCAGCATCAGCTGTATCTGAACATTGTCGGGATTGTCCTTGGCCGCCTTCTGCAATATCGCGATAGCATCGTCTGTTTTGCCGCTGCTGATCAATAGCAGCGCGTTGAGGACCTGCACCTCGGGATTACCCGCATTGCTCTTGGTCAGATCCGCAGCCACTGTCGACGCCTTGGCATAGTTCTTTCTGTCAAAAAGAAGGCCAGCATAGGTGATTTTGATGGCAAAACTCTTGGGATACTTTGCGATCAGATCAGAGAAGACCGCCTCGCCGCGATCCATCTGGTTCGTCTTGCCGTAGTAATCCTTCAGCAGGGTTGCGGCTTCTTCGCTCTCCGGAAGATCGACGACAGCCTGATGCAAGGTCTGCTCGGCGAGGTCCTTTTTGCCTTCACGAAATAATAGTCCGGCCAACGCTGCCCGTGCCTGAATATTTTGCGGAGCAATGGAGGTCGCCGATGTGTACTGCTGCTCGGCGCCCTGCAGGTCCCCCTTCTTTTCCAGCAGCGCGGCCATCACTAGATGTGGGGTTGCATCCGTGGCATCCAGCGATGCCGCTTTGCCCAACTCTGTTTCCACCGCAGCCTCGTTCGCCGGGTCAGCAGTCTGCAGCAGGGCGGCCTCGGTATGAAAGGCCGCACGATTGGGATCGAGTTGCATGGCATGCTGGATGTTTTGCAACGCCGTCGCGTTGTCGCCCTTCTGCTGGGCAATCCCCGCCAGCAAAGCGTATGCATCCGCATTGTTCGGATTGATCGCCAGCACGGACCTGGCTTGCTCCTCAGCGCGATCTGTAGCACGTCCATCCAAAAGTAAATTGCCCAGATCGATCTTAGCCTGCACGTTGTTTGGGCTGTACTGCACCGTCTTCAGCAATTCCGTATAGGCCAGTTGAGCGTTGTTGGTCTTCAGATACGTCTTGGACATCTCGTAATGCGCGTCCCCGTAGTTCTTGTCGACCTTAAGCGCATTCAGAAACTGCAACTGGGCCTCTTTGTACTTGCCGGCGGCTTCATATCGCTTGCCGCTCTCCAGGTATTTCTGCTTGCGCACATTCGGATCTCGGTTGCAGCCAACCGTGAAGGCGAGGGCAAGCGATAGCATTACCGCTGCCGAGACCCGGACAACCTGCACTTGGCGTAATTTGAGCATTTGCGTATTCCTCATCTTCTCCATCTGTTACCTTTAATTTTCTCTTTCATGCCGTCTCTTGCAAACATTCTCTTGCAGCAGGGAGCTTGTGAGTACCTACAGCGGAGAATCAGCTTATTCAGTCGGGAACATACGCGGGCAATAACGGAGCAATCTGCTCGGCGAAGCGCACAGCTCTGGCCCGTGACTGCAGCCTGTCCTCCCCTGGCTCTACAGGCGTAATAATTCGGATGAGAGCCGCATCAGTGCGCCCGTAGCGAATCGAGTCTGCTAAGGTATATAACTTCGCCGCATAGTCGCCGGCGATGATGCGGCCATGCATCTGATACCAGTACAGGACCTCCTGGGTAGAAGTTCCATCGGTAATTAGATACTCCTTCACTTGATACTTTTGGCCGGCGGCGTTGATTAAATCCGTGACCCACGATGACAGGAAGGTCCATCCCGCTCCGGGCAGGCAGTTCTGCGGCGAATGGATGGAGTGTCCGGTGCGCTGGGTGGGAAAGTACCCGATAAAGAGTCCAATCGACGCTCGCATATCTGCATCCGCTATGGCCTGCGCTGTACTGCCGGGCGACGGAGGCGGCGGCTGATATAGGCGATCCAGGAAATCTCCTTTGCCCAGTATCTGCATGGTCTCGGGATCCATCGGTATGTCAGTGGCCAACCGTGTGCCGATGATCGCGGGGAACTCATGCAGCGGACGGCTAGGCGGAACGTGGTCCACATCGCCGCGCAGGCGTAGCACCAGCGCTGTAAACGCCATCATCAGAAGTACCAGCCAAAGCCGCGCTGACCTCATACCGATGACCTGCCTTCCGGTACCAACAGGCGCATCGTTAGATGCACAAGGTAGAGACATCCGAGCGAGACCAGAAACATCAGCCAGCCGGAAAACTCATGAAAGAAGCCCATCGCCTTCTCCGGATCCCAGTACTGCACGCACAGCCCGGTGCCGAAGATGCGCGCCCCATTGGCGGCAACCGCGATGGGAATGCTGGAGAGCGCCATCACCACCCGCCTCCAGTTGCTGCGTTCCAGTAGATACCCGTAGATCACGGCCACTGTAAACAGGCTCATCAAGGAGCGAATGCCGCTGCATGCCTCGGCCACCTCCAGTTGCATGGTCGGCAACTGGATTACATTGCCCTCGCGCAACACCGGCACCTCGGCCAGCGGAAGCAGCGCACTGGCTAGTTTGGAAGCTAATATCTGCAACGGAAAGGTGATCTGGTTGAACAAGATGGTTGGCAGCGGAATAGCCAGCAGTAGCACAAAGAGCACAAATACGAGTTGGTACAGCATGGCGCGTCCCAGCAGCGTCCACAGCAGGCCCGCCGTCAGCAGGACAAACGAAATGCGTTGCAGAAACAAGTCCGCTCCAAATATCCCCAGAATCAGCGTAAAGAGCCCCAGGGCGACCAGCCAGACGCCGGCCCAACTGGGAGCAACCACGGTACGTTGCAACTGATGTCGTTTGTCCCACAGTAAAAAGGCGGCAAAAAACGGGATCAGAAATCCGTGGGAAAAGTCTGGCAGCTCATACCAGTCCGTCACCAGCTTCACCGCAATGCCGTGGTACAGCAGCAAAAGCAGCAGGCAGACAAGCAGCGCCGGCCCACTATCTTCCAGGGCAGGACTCATCCAGGTTGCGGCGGTTGTAAGTCTCGGATTCGAATTCACGCGGTTTCACCTTGCAATTCAAATACCCATCGGATTATCGCATGGTGCTACCCCCTTCGCGGCGTACGTCTTTTGGTGTATTCGAGAGGTATTCAGCATGGTGCATAGGGAAGTAACAGCGCAAGGTATGGAGTGTAAAATTGAGTAGAGTGTGCTTCCTGTTCTCCTAGACCCAACAGGCAGAGCCCACGGGTAAAGGCTGTCCAGGCAGGTAAAGTGGCGTTGGATCCCTGTTGCAAAGGTAGAGCTGGAAGGGTATGGCCATAGAGCCTGGGCGCGAACCGCAAGCAGCTGCATGGCGCGTCACGAACGGAATGGCAGGACTATGACCTTTCTACGCTGCACTTTACTATCGATTAGTCTCCTCCCAGCGCTTGCCTACGGCCTCGCCCAGCAGACGACAGCCAAGCCCATACCAGCGGGCAGAACATCTTCCGTGCCTGCGGCTGCACCTTCCACCGCACCTGCCGCCGCGCCTGCTATCAATTGCCCGGCTACTTCGCCGTCAGCCGCGCACCCACCTGCCACTTCGCCCCAACCAATCCACCCCGCAAATACAACCCCCAGTTACATCATAGGACCGTCCGACTCCCTTCTGATCACGGTGCGGGGGGAGGCAGACCTCACGGAAACAGTGCCGGTGCGACCGGATGGGAGGATATCCATGGCGATGGTGCGTGATATCCAAGCCGCCGGACTTACCCCCATGCAACTGGGCGATAACATCACCACGCTCCTCAAGCAGTCCCAGTACGTCCTCGATCCCGTGGTCACAGTAACCGTGCTGGCGGTCAACAGCAAGCAGGTCTTCATGATGGGCGAGATCAATCATGTTGGCCCCGTTAACATCACCCCGGGAATGACCATCCTACAGGCGATTGCCACCGCCGGCGGCCTGACCCCCTACGCCAACAAGAAAAAAATATACATCCTGCGCGGCGACAAACAACAGAAGATCCCCTTCGACTACACCCGAGCGATCCAGAAGGGCGATATGCAGGGAATTACACTCGTCCCCGGCGACACCATCGTGGTGCAATGATGAAGAGATCCCGGCCCAACTTCCGGCGCATCTCCAATCGGGGGGTCAAGCTAGCCGCCCCGAGGATGGCCGCCCTCTTCATGCTGCTGCCTCTAACGATTCCAGCCACAATCGTCGCGCAAGCACTGCCCGCCGCCTCAGCCTCGCCCAACTCCACAGGCTTCTGCCTGCCCAGCGCTTCGGGCACCTTGCAATACGCAGTCACCGCCTCGCAGAGCATGGCCTCCAACTACTTCGGCAATGCAGGCGTCAATTCCTCCACCAACCTTTCTGGAGACCTCGCGTTTATCACGAACAGTGAGCTATACCCCTTCAACACGGTCTTCTCCGGAGGACGCGCGTGGAGTTCATCGGGCCAATCTTCCTACAACTTCTTCAACTTGGCGCTTACGCAAGGAATCCACTTACAGCGCTGGACACTTGTACTCTCCGACTCCGTCAACTATCTTCCTGGAACCGCATCCAGCGGCCTCTCCGGCGTGCCCGGCGTGGGCGATCTGGGCGTCAATCCAGTACAGGCGGGCGCAACCTCCGGCCCAGTCGCACCCTCCAGCCAGGGTGTGCTCTCTGGCTTTTCTACCCGCGTCTCCAATAGCAGCGGCCTCAGCATCGCGCGCGCACTCACCGGCAAGACCTCGATGAGCACCTCCGGTACCTACGCCATCACTCGCTTTCTGAACAGCTCCACGAAGACCACCAATCCAGGTCTGAACAACGACAGCGAATCTTTCAGCCTGGGACTTAATCATCGCATCGATGCGCGCAATTCCCTTGGCGGCAACTACTCTTACTCGCGCAACACCTTTTCAGGCACCAGCTTCGGCGTACCTACTCCGGGCTTTTCCAGTCAGAGCGCCAGCATGCAATACTCGCACCAACTCACGCGCAAGTTCGGCATCAACGCGTCGGCCGGTCCGCAGTGGAACGACTCCGGCGCGCCCAGCAGCGGAAAAGCGCTGAGCCTGTTCGCCAACGTATCTGCCAGCTACTCCGGCGAGTTCTCCCAGGCCAACATGGCTTTTACGCGCAGCAGCAGTAGTGGATCCGGTGTAGTGGGCGGCGCGATCTCCGACAGCATCAGCTTCTCTACCAGCCGTACTTTGGACCGCGTCTGGCTCTGCGCCCTGACCGCGGCTTACACGCAGAGCTCACAAGTACCTTCGGCTGCCAGTCTACCCTTCACCTTTTACACCACTGTCCTGGGAGTGCAGGTCTCCCGCTCGATTGTCCGCAGTCTCTCGGCCTACGCAAGCTACACCTTGCAGAACCAGACCAACGAAGGCACTACTGCGGCCGTCAATCTGTTCAGCGGTCTCTCCAATGTCGCAGGATTCGGAATTACCTACTCCCCTATGGCAACTCATCTTGGGCACTCGTAAGGAGCATGAAATGCTTGGCCATCGACCACTGAACGCTGAAGATTACTTCACTATTGTGAAGCGACGCTGGTGGATCATCGGAATCCCGACGATCATACTGCCTGTCATCGCCGTGGCCGCCACCCTTTATATCCCTGCACAATACGTCTCGCAGTCCAGCGTGCAAATCGGCCAACAGAAGGTCTCTAACGATCTGGTCAAATCCATCGTAACGGAGGACATCAATAGCCGACTGGCCACCATCAACCAGCAGATCGCGAGCCGCTCCAGCATTTTGCCCATCGTAGAGAAGTTCAACCTCTATGCCGACCAGAGGCTGACCACGGACGACCGTATCGCACTGGCTCGCAAAAACATTGATATACAGGCCCTGGCAACCGGCTTTGCCCGCTCCAATGGGATACCCGGCTTTACTATCGCCTTTACCGCCAGCGACGCACACACTGCACAGCAGGTCTGCGCCGAGATCACATCCCTGTTCATCACGGCTAACCTCAACAACCAGACAGATGCCATTGGCGGCTCCACCGACTTCATCAAGGAACAGCTCAACAACGCCAAGACCACCCTGGACGATCAGGACGCCAAGATGGCCGAATTTCAACGTAAATACTTCGGCATGCGCCCAGAGGACGAGGGTCAGAACATTAACATCCTGAACAGCCTGAATTCGCAACTCGAAGCCTCTACCCAGGCCCTGGCCCGCATGGAGCAGGACAAGTCCCTGATGGAGTCGATGCTTGCGTCACAGTCCACGGCCACTCCCGCCACCGTCTCGCCGCTGACCCAGGAGCAACAGCTTCAGAGCTTGCTCTCCAAGCAGGCCGATCTCACCCAGCGCTACGGCACCAACCACCCCGACGTGATTGCCATCTACCGCCAGATAGCCGACCTGCGCGCCAAGATGGCCCATCCCTCCTCTGGACAAGCCTCCGCGACTGCATCGGCTGCCACTAGTGGGAACAACTCAATGGCCGTTCAGGACCAGCGCGCCCGCATCCGTGCCAATGACCTGGCAATCCAGCAAGAGCGCACCCGACAGGCGCAGATCAACAAACAGATCCGCGACTACCAAACACGCATCCAGTCCACTCCTCAAGTCGAGGAGCAGTACAAGCAATTGACCCGAGACACGCAGACCTCGCAGGCCTTGTACGATAACCTTCTTGGCAAATTGAACCAGGCTCAAATGGCCACCGACCTGCAAAACCGCCAGCAAGGAGAGACCTTCAGCGTGCTGGATCCTGCCAATCTGCCGGACAATCCGATCTATCCCAAGCGACGTGTCTTCGCCTCGGGCGGTCTGGCTGGAGGCTTCGCACTGGGCCTGCTCATCGTCGCGCTGCTGGAATACAGGGACACCGCGCTGCGCAATGAACGCGACATCTGGGCCTTCACCCAACTACCCACATTGGCCGTCATCGCCTGGTCAGGCGATGTGGCGCTCAGCAGCAAGCCATCCCGCCTGAAGCGGCTCTTCAGACGCAATAACCCCAAGGACCCGTTAGCCGAAGCCCGTGGATAATTATGTATAAGAGCTTCTTCCATCTGAACAGTACGCCGTTCGCCGACAGCCCCGATCCTCGCTTCCTGGTGCGGATGCCGCACACCAGTGAAGCACTGGCCACGCTGGAGTACGGCATCAGCTCACATAAAGGCTTCATCGTGCTGACCGGCGAGGTGGGAACAGGCAAGACCACGCTCTTACGAAGTGCACTCGCTTCCTTCGACCCAGGCCGCATCTTCGCCTCTTTCGTCTTCAATCCGCGGCTCGATGTCCTCGACTTTTTTGAATTCATCCTCTCCGACTTCGGCATCGTGCCGCAGAACCGAACCAAATCTGGAATGCTGATCCAGCTCAATCGCTGGCTGGTGGAACGATTCCGCCGGGATGAGACCTGCGTCATTGTTATCGATGAGGCACAAAACCTAAGCTGGGAGCAGTTGGAAGAGATACGCCTGCTGACCAATCTGGAAACAGACACGCGCAAGCTGGTGCAGATCGTACTGTCCGGCCAGCCCGAGTTAGAGGAGAAGCTTGCTGCCCCCGATCTGCGCCAACTACGCCAACGTATTGCCCTGTGGGCGCGCACCCACGCCATCACTGCCCAGGAAACCTCCGCCTACATCGCCCAGCGTCTTCTTATCGCAGGTTCCTCCGACCTCATCTTCCCCGACGACACGGTCGCCGCCATCTACCGCGCAAGCCGGGGGATTCCACGCATCATCAATCTCATCTGCGAACAAGCCCTTATCCTCGCCTACGTGGAGCAACTGCACCAGGTTCCGGTCGCCCTGGTGCAGGCCGTGGTGCGAGACCTCGCCCTGGAACCGCAGACCTTTATGGCATCCTCCACACCCAGCAGACTTGACGCAAACCCAACGCTCTCCTCGATGTCGAATCCACTACGAGGAGAAGGAGGGGAGACAAGATGAGCAAGATCTACGAAGCATTGCGCCAGGCAGAGCTTGACTCCACCAAGCGTACTACCGATGAAGACGCAGTCGCAGTGCATGCCAACGCTGCCGCGCACACTGTGCCAGATGCTGTGCTCCCTGTGCATACAGTTGATCTCGCTCCGGCTGTGGCGCCATTGCCCACCGCACCCATCCCTCAGCAAATCCCCGTGGCAGCTACCCCTGCACCAATAGCTCCATTGCCAGTTGTGCCGATTGCCGTGGCACCAATCCCCGTCGCGGTAGCCCAGGTTGTGCCCGTTGAAGAACCGTTCAGCCCGGACAATATACCCCAGTACGTCTGGGTGCCATCGCTGCATCAGCTTCCCTCATTGGAACATCGCGGCGCCGCGGTGGAACAGTTCCGCAGCCTGCGCTCACGCATGCAGGAGTTTCGAGACCTCAACACGCTGAAGTCCATCATGGTCTCCAGCGGTCTGCCGCAGGAGGGCAAGAGTTTCGTGGCAGTCAACCTGGCCATCTCGTTTGCCCGGCACAAGGCCAATCGTGTGCTGCTCATCGACGGCGACATGCGCCGTGCCTCGCTGCATAAGCTGCTGGGCGCGCCCCAGGGCCCCGGCCTCACGGAATATCTGGCCGGCAAGGCCACTCTTCTTCAGATTATGCAGCGCGCCAAGCCCAGCGATATGGGTCATCCCCTGCCGAATGGCCTGGTTTCGCTGGTTTTCATCCCTGGAGGCCACGCCGCCGATAAAGCCGCCGACCTCTCCGGCAATCGCCGCTTCGACCGCCTGATTGCCGATGTGTCGCCCTACTTCGACTGGATCGTGGTCGACTCGTCGCCAGTCAACCTGGTCTCCGACGGAGTCAACCTCGCTCGCTCCTGCGATGGTGTGCTATTGATTGCACGCGGAGGCACCACCAAGTACGAGGTTGCGCAGCGCGCACTTGCAGAACTCAAGGCTTCCAAGGTACTTGGCTTCGTACTCAACGCGGTAGAAGATCCACCCCATACGGGGGGCTATTATGGCTACGACGGATACGACAAGATTGAAGATTAACCAGGGGCGCAGCTAGAAATGATCCGGTTCTTAAACGTCTACTATCCCACGCGCACCATCATCCTGCTGATCTGCGAGGCAGGCATTGTGTATGGCTGCTTCCTGGCGGCTACATGGATGCTCTGCCCCGACGCATACATTGCGCTGCACTACCAGCAGGGCCTTATGAAGATCGCTTTGATCACCCTGCTCACCCTCTTCCTCTCCTACTACTTCGACCTATACGAACCGAGAATCCTCACGGCTCGTTTGCAAATCTACTTTCGCATCCTGCTTGTGCTTGGTTTGGATTGCTTCATCGTCTCTGCCTTCTTAACTTTCGATCCTGAAGTTGCCATCGGACCATTCGTTTATGCCCTTGGCTTCGCCTTGCTGGCACCAGCCTTCCTCCTGTTGCGCAGGGCATACGAGTGGGTAGGCGGACACAAGTTCTTTCGCGAGCGGGTCTATGTGCTGGGGGCCGGGGAGTATGCAAGGTCCATCGTCGAGGCCATCCGGGCCCACCCCGACATTGGCATGGAGGTTGTCTTCTGGGAGGATATTCAACTGGAAGCGGCGCAGCGTAAACAGGTCTGGATCTCCGTTCTCGACCGCTTGTCCAAAGCCCAGCCGCCGATTCACCGCATCATTGTGGCCATGGAGGTGCAGCGCGGAGAACTCCCGGTGCAGGAGCTGTTGTTACTGCGCTTCCAGGGCATTCAAGTGGAAGAAGACGGCACGCTACGCGAGCGGATCTACGGCAAAATACAGCTTGACGGCCTGCGACCCTCCAGCTTTCTCTATAGTGAAGGATTCCGCATCCGTGCTTCGCAACAATTCACCCGGCAGATGGTAAGCCTGATGGTGGCCGCCGTCGGGCTATTGCTGTTCTTGCCCTTCTTCCCCTTCGTCGCACTTGCCGTCAGGCTCTCATCCAAAGGTCCGCTCTTCTTCCGCCAACCTCGTGTGGGCATGGGCGGTCGCGTCTTCGACGTCGTGAAGTTTCGCACCATGTACACCGACGCGGAGTCCGACGGAGCACAGTGGGCCACCAAAGACGACCCCAGGGTCACCCGAGTTGGCATGTTCCTGCGTAAGACGCGCATCGACGAGATTCCCCAATTGTGGAACGTGCTGCGCGGCGACATGGGCCTGGTCGGCCCGCGCCCCGAGCGCCCCGAGTTCGTTGCCTGGCTCACCCAGGAGCTGCCCTTCTACTACATGCGCACCCTGATCCGCCCCGGCCTGACCGGATGGGCCCAGGTAAGATTCGGCTACGGAGCCACGCTGGCCGAGACCAAGGAAAAGTTGGAGTACGACCTCTATTACATCAAGCACATGACCCTCGGCCTGGATCTGCTGATCATGTTCGAGACCATCAAGACCATCCTGCGCCGTCGCGGCGCACAATAGAGATACCCCTCCTCCCGCCTGTCATCCTGAGCGCAGCCTCTCGCAGTTTTATCGCGAGAGGTGGAGTCGAAGGACCCCGATGATTCAAGTTTCCCACAGTCGCCCGGACCGTTCTCCCATAAACTCCTGCACTGTCCGCATCGAAAAAACACGGCCCGAAGGCCGTGTCTCTTGTCGAATCAAACAACTCTTAACTTACTTTGTTGCCTTCTCGCGCGCGGACTTGGCAGAGGCCAGTGCTGCCTTCGCCGTGCCTACCAGGGTAGTAAAACCCACAGCATCGTGAACGGCTATCTCCGCCAGAATCTTGCGGTCTAGTGCGTTGCCTGCCAGCTTCAGCCCGTTGATGAAGGTCGAGTAGCTGATGTCGTTGGCGTGGCACGCCGCATTGATGCGGACAATCCACAGAGCGCGGTACTGCCGCTTCTTCTGCTTGCGCCCGGTGTACGCGAATTTGAGGCTGCGCTCGACTGCTTCCTGAGCTGCCTGATAGAGCTTGGATTTAGTGAGAAAGTAGCCACTCGCACGCTTCAGAATCTTTTTGCGGCGGTCGCTGCGTTTAGTACTCCGTTTTACACGGGGCATGGTAGTTCTCCTTTTGCGTACAACAAGGCGCTTCGCGCGCCTCTCAGGTTACGCCCGGCTGGAGGAAAGGGTTCCTCTTCACACAGGCTATGCAACTCCAAATCTCAGTGGGCTTCACTTCGCGAATCCCAGGGGCCGTAACGCATCAACCTGGCCCTTTGCTGGTGGTCTCCGTCTCCGGATTTCACAGCGGCTCGACTTGAAAAACTTCGGCGCTCCCTGCCAATCCTCAGGCGTAGGGAAGCATCCGTGCGATCTTCGGGGTATCCGCCTTGGAGATCAGGACCGACTGGCCGAGGTGGCGCTTGGTCTTGGTGGCCTTCGAGGTGAGGATGTGGCGCGTCTTCGATTGACCGCGCTTGAACTTGCCCGACGCGGTCTTGGTGAAGCGCTTGGATGCGCCGGAATGAGTCTTCAACTTTGGCATGCTGTTTCCTTGGCGTTTCTGGACAACCCTACAAGTGTAGCCGATTCTGCGGCAGATTGGTAGGGATTGGATGTAAACCGGCTGCGCTTCTGCCCATACGAGATACATAATCTCCTCTGGGATCGGCGACCGTTTTCCGTTGCGGTAGATGGCTGTAGGTATAAACTTCGGGAGACTTTACATTTGCGAAATGAAATAATGGCAACGGAGAATCTTCATGAAGACGCTGACGCGTGTTATTTCGATCTGTGCAGCCTCCATGCTCCTGCTGGTAAGTGGTTGCGGGAGCAACAACTCGCCCGCCCCTGGGCCAGCCTTCACCCTGTATGTGGTGCAGAACGGAAGCGCTGCGCTCACCAATAGCGTGTTGGAGTTCCCTGCGAACGCATCGGGCAGCACCACACCGCCCAATACAATTACCATCCCCAGTCAAACCTCCTACGATGCCGTGGCTGTCGATACAGCCGGTAATCTTTACGTCTCCGCCAGTGTGGTCACTGCTCCACCCGCGCTTCAAGAGATTCTGGTGTATGCAGCCGGAGCCACCGGCAGTGCCACACCCACGCGTGTCATTACCAGCAGCAGTTTGACTTCCATTATTTCGTCCATCGCAGTCGATTCGACGGGCATCGTCTATGCTCTGAGCGGAAACTCGATCAGCGTCTTCGCAGCAAACGCTGGCATCAACGCGACTCCCATCCGCCAGATCAGCGGCACTGCCACAACACTCAACTCCGCCACCCAGATCGCCGTAGACGCAGCGCAGAACATCTATGTGGCCAACAAACAAGGCAACGATATCCTGATCTTCTCGTCCACAGAAAGCGGCAATGCTCCACCCGCTGGCACCTTGACCGGCACTGCGACCGAGATCAGTTTGCCGTCCGGTGTGACCGTGGATTCAGCGGGAGACATCTATGTCGCGTCGTTCAACCAGCCGAGCAACTCTTCCATCGTGTTGGAGTTCGCACCCGGCGCAAACGGCAATGCAACACCCACGCGTATTCTGACTGCCATTGCGTCCGACACGCTCTACGGCCTGGCAGTGGATGCACTGGACAACCTGTATATCTACGCCAGTGCGAGCGCACAACTTACCATCGAGGTGTATACGCCAGCACAGACCGGCAGCAACAGTCCTGCCAGATCGATCAGTTCGACCGCCTGGACTCCGACTACGCCTAACTACGGACAGATCGCAGTGCGTTAGATACCGCAAAGACCATTATTCGCAATTTTTCATTATTTGATTGTTATGTTTGCAAGCTAAATTGTAAGCTCTACTTTATATTTCAAATCTCTGCAACACCTCAGCGTGTTCATGCCAGACCTCATCCTCTCGATTCGTCCCTGGAGCGGTCGCCAGCGCAACCGCGCGGTCTGCTTCGCCTTTGCTGCCACCACTCTGCTCTCCGGTGTCCTTTGCTGGAGGTCCGGAAATATCTTCCACGAGGTGGATACGAACCAGTATCTGGCCATGGCGAACCATCGCATGGATCTGGTGATGCTGCCGTTCGCTTGCCGGCAGTTGGGCATCCTGGTAGTTCAGGCGTTCGCACATTTATTTCACTTGTCGATTGCGCATAGCTTCGTCCTGGAAGGGGCCTTAAGCTTTGCCGTCTTACTCGCTACAGTCCTCTATCTTCTGGTCCGCTCCGGCGCGCCGCGTTGGATGATCCCCGCAATCGCCGGTCTACTGTTCTGGACCCGACAGCTCGAGGACCTGGCGCTGCCCGATCTTTTCTATGCGGCGTTGCTCTGCTGCTTTCTGCTTCTGCTGTGGCGCGGTCGCCTTATGCTGGCTGCGCTGATGCTGTTTCCGCTGATGATTGCGCGCGAGTCGACGCTGCTGACACTTGCATGTTTCCTCATCGCAGGCGGGCGACGCATCCGCCTTCGCGAAGCCGTTGCATCAGTCCTGGCATCAGGCGCCGGAATTTTGCTGGTCAAGCGCCTGACGACCAACGCGCTGCCCAACCAGGAGCACATCTCGCCCATGTTTTACATGGTGGCGAAGATGCCCTGGAACTTCCTGAAGAACGTGCTGGGCCTGAATCCCTGGGCCAACGTCTACCCCGCATGTCAAATGCCCAGGTGGCAGATGCCACTGTACCTGGGGCCGCTGCACGCAATCGGATTCTGCAACGCCGATTTTCACTACCCCATCAGTGCGCTCGCCTTAGCTCTGGCCAGCTTCGGGCTCTTCCCTCTGCTGCTGATCAAGCTGCGCCGTGTTCGTATCGCGCCGCAGAATCCGCAGGGACGCGATGCGATCTTCCTGCGCTTTTGTGTCATTTATGGGACTGCATCGTTCATTCTCACCCCGTTGCTCGGAGAATCGTTCCTGCGCCTGTACTTCTATAGCTGGCCGCTCTTCCTGGTTGCACTGCCTATACTAATGGGTTCGACTAGGGCTTCCCTCTCCTCCACGCCAGCCGCGCTGCTCTTCCTCGCGCTGCATCTCGGTCTCTCTTGGAGCCTGATGTTCCTCAACTCGTGGCCGGTGATCCTGATCGCACTGGTCGTCTACCCGGCAGGCTGGCTTCTGCTGCACAGTGCCTGGCGATCCAGCCCAGAAACCGAACCCGCAGCGGTTGTCTCGTAGCACTGGTTCATGGGCTGTAGCGGCTGCTGAAATACTCTGTTTGCTCAAGAGCACGGCTTCACAGACTGCGGAAATACTCCCGTATTTGTCTTTCGGAGAGAGCAGGGAGCTTCAGAGGGTGCTGAAAAACTCCCACATTGTCTTTCCGGATTAGCAGGGGGCTTTAGCCCTGGGTCTTTGTGCGTTGCGCCGAATCGACTTTTCATCACCCTATGTAGCGTCCCCACACCTCTTACCAGGAATTAATTGCAGACCTGCCCGGTGGGGCGTATCGTTGTGACAACAAAATCTGTTGATTCTTGCTGGTATTCAACCATTCAAGCCAACTGGTTTCATGGGGCCAACGTGAACCTACTCAGAGCACTTCCGTTCAGCGCAGCATCCCTCCTACTCCTGCTCATCGGCTGCGGCAGCAGCCCCAGCACAGCGACAACAACCCAGACTTCGCCCCCGCCCCCATCCGCCGCAACCGCAGTCTATGTGATGCAGGTTGACCAAACCACGAATGCCCAGAGCATTCTGGAACTGCCATTAAACGGACAGAGTAGCGTCGCCCCGATAGCCACATTGAACTTACCGCCGTACACCTTCTTTAATGGATTTACGGTCGACCCGTCTGGAAACATCTATGTTGGGGCAGATCTCCAACCCCCTAACTCGAACACAATATCTTTTGAGATCCTTGTCTATGCAGCTGGGGCCTCCGGAGCGGCCACGCCGATTCGCACAATCACAGGGTTTCCTGAATCTGTATCGTCTATCGCGGTGGATGCCACCGGACAAATCTATGCAATGGGCCTGTTCCACGCTTCTTCGATCGATATCTACGCACCCAATGCGACCGGAGCTGCAATCCCCGTCCGTCAGATATACGGTTTCGGCTACTTCACAGCCTTCAACTATGCGATAGACCTGGACGGGGCGGATAACATCTTTTTTACCACGTTGAGCCCGGCGGGCGGAACCGCCGTCTTCTCTTCGACCGCGACAGGAAACGCGTCACCGATAAGAAACGTGGGAATCGTTTATAAGGTATACGCCGCGGCGGTCGACACCGCAGGAAACCTCTATTATATTGTCTTCGATAACAGCGGTAATAATTGGGACATATACGAGTATCCCCCCAGTACAAATGGGGGGGTATTTCGATCCACGCCCAGCAGGACAATCACCTTTACCCCCCCGTCATCGCCTACCTCCTTGTGAAGACCTAGCGGTGCAGCCGTGGATGCCGCCGGCAACCTGTACATCGACATGACGAATCTAAACCCGCCGTACCTGTCGGCTGTATACGTGTTTTCTCCGGCAGAATCTGGCGTCAGCACTCCCGCGCAGGTGGTTAACTCGACTACAGCGGGCCCCTTCAGTGGTATCGCCGTACGCTAGACCGCTGCCGGACCGAGGATACGCCCCTGGCCCACCACCCTGCATCCTGCCGAACGCCGCCGGACCAACCCCCAAAACCAGGCTGATCACCGCGCTTTACAGCGCTGTTAATCCCTCTTTTTGCACCGGAATTCGTCCCCCAAATCACCCTGCAAAACGTGCTATAATCAATTAGTAAACAGAAGGCCTAATATCGCTGAAAACATTGATTTGGCGCGCCTTTTGTGAACTCTTCGGGCCGGCTTGCAGCCTTCGATTAAAGTCCCTGATTTTTGCCGCGGCAGCACAGCCGCGTGGAGTGTGAATGGCATCGACCGTAATCAGCCCTGAGCCTGAAGTGCTCGGTCTCAATCAGGACGTAAAATCCACCCTTGCTACGCCGCCCCCGCCTCCTGCATCCAAGGACGGCGGCGGCTACTCCGCGGAAAATATCACCGTGCTGGAGGGCCTCGCCGCTGTCCGCCTGCGCCCGGCGATGTACATCGGCTCGACCGGCGAGATGGGTCTGCATCACCTGGTGTACGAGGTGGTGGACAACTCGGTGGACGAGGCGCTGGGCGGATACGCGACGCGCATCGATGTCACCATCCATGTAGACAACTCCATCACCGTCGTCGACAACGGCCGCGGCATCCCGGTGGACGACATGATCACCAACGGCGAAAAGATGCCCGCCGTCCAGGTCGTGCTCACCAAGCTGCACGCCGGCGGCAAGTTCGACGCCTCCAACTACAAGGTCTCCGGCGGTCTGCACGGCGTGGGCGTCAGTTGCGTCAACGCGCTCTCCGAAGAGTTCGACGTTGAGATATGGCGCGACGGCTTCGCATGGGAGCAGGACTACGCCAAGGGCGCGCCCATCAGCAAGCTCCGCAAAATGGGGGCCTCCAAACAGCTCGGCACCAAGGTCCACTTCCTGCCAGACCACTCCATCTTCACCGTTACCGAGTACAACTACGACACGCTCGCCCAGCGCCTGCGCGAGCTTGCCTTCCTCAACAAGGGCCTGGAGATCACGCTCACCGACGAGCGCACCACCGACCCCAAAACCGGCGAGAGCAAGCAGCAGCTCTTCAAGTACGCGGGCGGCATCGCCGAGTTTATCAAGCACCTCAACCGCGGCAAGCAGGTGCTGCACGACAAGCCCATCTACATGGAGGCGGAGCGCGACGGCGTGGCCATGGAGATCGGCCTGCAGTACAACGACGCCTACTCCGAAACCGTCTTCACCTTCGCCAACAACATCAACACGGTGGATGGCGGCACGCATCTCTCCGGATTCAAGACCGCGCTCACCCGCACCATCAACGCCGTCGGCCAGTCGCTCGGACTCTTCAAAGACGTGAAGGAGAATCTCTCCGGCGACGACGTGCGCGAGGGATTGGTGGTCGTCATCTCAGTCAAGCTCTCGCAGCCGCAGTTCGAGGGCCAGACCAAGGGCAAGCTCAACTCCGACATCGCAGGCACCGTGCAGGCCTTCATCAACGAGCGACTGGGTGCCTTCCTGGAACAGAATCCCACTATCGCCCGCAAGATCATCAACAAGGCCATCGACGCAGCGCGAGCACGCGAGGCAGCACGCAAGGCACGCGACCTCACCCGGCGTAAGGGAGCGCTGGACGGCGGAGGTCTTCCCGGCAAGCTCTCCGACTGCTCCGAGCGCCAGCCCGACCGCTGCGAACTCTATCTCGTCGAGGGCGAATCCGCCGGAGGCACCGCCAAGCAGGGCCGCGACCGCCGCTTCCAGGCCATCCTGCCGCTCAAGGGCAAGATCCTCAACGTCGAAAAAGCCCGCTACGACAAGATGCTGGGCCACGAAGAGATCCGTGCCATGATCACCGCGCTGGGCTGCGGCATCGGCAAAGACGACTTCGATGTCACCAAGCTTCGCTACGGCAAGCTGATCCTGATGACCGATGCCGATGTCGATGGATCGCACATCCGCACGCTGCTGCTCACCTTCTTCTTCCGCCACATGACGGAACTCATCAAGCGTGGCCACGTCTACATTGCGCAGCCGCCACTGTTCAAGATCAAGAAAGGCCGCAAAGAGGAGTACATCAAGGACGAGCGCGAGTATGTGAAAGTCATGGTCGAGCGCGCCTCCGACGGAATGGTGCTGCGCTATGGCGCCGGCAGCGGTTCCGATTCAGTCGGCGGTGCGCGCATCGAGGGCGAGGCTCTCACCAAATTCATCTCGCAGCTCAACGAGTATCTCGGCTTCTTCGATAAAGTGGAAAAGCGCCTGCGCAACCAGTCCGTCACCCAGGCCTTCGCCGAAATCTTCGCCCAGGAGGGCAAGGACTCCGCGCGCCGCATCGACTTCGAGTCGCCCGCGAAACTCAAGGAGATGCAGCGCCGCCTCAAGGACCTCATCAAGCCCTTCCACTTCCGCGAGGTCAGCGACATCCTCTTCGACGAGGAGAAGAAACTCTACTCCGTCACCTTCACCGACTCGCAGGGTGCCGTGCGCAAGATCGACTGGACACTCGCCACCACCGTCGAGAGCCGCCAGATGCTGGCCAAGCACGCGCAGCTCAAGGACCGGATGCAGCCGCCCTTCCTGATCGAGTACGCGCAGAAGACCGCGAAGGCCGAGGCAGAAGAAGAGCTTGAGGAGACCGCCGCCGAAGACGGGAGCGAAGAGTTAGACGCAGCCGCCAGCGTTCCCGCCACCATCGTCGAGGCCAAGCCCGCTAAGCGCGGTGGCAAAGTTTCGCACGAGCCGGTGGAGAAGCTGACCGCGCGCGAAGTCTTCGAGTACGTCATCGAGCAGGGCAAGAAGGAGTATCAGGTGCAGCGCTACAAGGGACTTGGCGAGATGACCGCGCCACAGCTCTGGGAGACCACCATGGACCCCGACCGCCGTACGCTCCTCCAGGTCCGCCTGGAAGACATCGCCGCCTGCGAGGAGATCTTCACCACCCTGATGGGCGAAGACGTGGAATCCCGCCGCAAGTTCATCGAAGAGAACGCCCTCGACGTCAAGAACCTCGACATCTAACCTTGGCAGGTTTTGCTATCTACTTTGCTCGCGGAATGCTAGACCTGCGCTGCCTCCATCAGGCACCTTCACAGCCTTTGAATGTTTATAGGCGAGATCAAAATCAACATAGGTATGTCCCTGCTTCGTTGCCGTCGCCGCATAGGTCCCGGGCGGAATGGGTAGAGAGAATTTTCCGTTGCGACCTGTGATCGTCGAATACCTTCTGCCTAAGCCGATTGCAGTAATCCGAACGCCTACATCACCATCGATCATCTTTCCGTATAACAAACCCCCATGCCGAGTTGGTAGCTGACGAATCTCTGCAATCGTTGGGGTCGCCTTGGATAACGGAGCCGAATTACCACAATTATCAGCCGCAAAACCTCCCTTATGTGTCGGATAGGGAAACGCAAATATAAGAAAGTGCTGCCCTACCTTTACATCGTATGGAAACCGCCCGCTGTCATTGCCTGAATATGTGCGCACCATGTCGCCCGAATGGATCGCGCCGCGAAACACCTGCTGAACACGCCAAGTATAAGCATCCTCGTCGTAGAAACCGTCCGGTGTCAGGCCAATTTTTTGATCGTCAATAATCGTGCCTGTGAACACCAAGTCGCTGACGAAGAATTCATCATCCACGCGAATCTTTGGTTCAAGGCAGAAAGCATGGAGTCTCGGCGTTGCGAGAATCGCCAACGCAAGCAACACAACACAACTGACAATTCTCGTCTTCATCAGTAGCTCCTACTTCACCGCACCGCCCATATGCCGCACCGTCATCTGCAGGATGCGCGCGTTGGGCGGCTGCGAACAGGCGAAGACGATCGTGTCGGCGACCTCCGACGGCTCCATCATGTAGGAGTCCTTCACGCCCTCCTCGGTGCGCCCGTGGCCCACGGCGAACTCCGTCTTCACCCCGCCCGGACAGATCGTCCCCACCTTGATGTTGTGCTTGCGCAGCTCCGCATCCAGCGACTGGGCAAATCCGATCTGCGCGAACTTGCTGGCGCTGTACACCGACTCGCCCGCGCATCCCTGCAGTCCCGCCACCGACGAGATGAACAGAATCTCCCCGCTCTTCTGCGCAATCATCCCAGGCGCGGCATAGCGTGCAAACAGAAAGCTGCTCTTCATATTGGAGTTCATCAGCGCGTCGTACTCCTCCACGCTTGTGTCTACAAGGTCCCTGTAGTTCCCTGCCCCGGCGTTGTTGATCAGGATGTCCAGCCGACCAAACTGCTTCACCGCCAGCGCCACGCACCCCTGCGCCGTCGCCTCGGTGCTTGCGTCTCCAGCCACATACACCGCCTTGCCGCCGCGCGAGACAATCAGTTCGCACAGCTCGCGCAGCCGTTCTTCGCGCCGCGCCGTCACCACCACATTCGCGCCCTTAGCGGCAAAGGCAAGCGCCGTCGCCCACCCAATCCCCGAACTGGCTCCGGTGATAAGCACTGTCTTTCCCGCAAGGCTGATCGCATCTGGCATTTCAACAACTCCTCAACACTAGTTCCAAGCTGAAAATATCACTTTGCTGCGTACGGCGTTCCCTACGCGGCACCATAGGAATGCTACCATTTCGCCTATGCACCAACTCTCCGGCACCGCCTCATCTCTAGGCGGCACAGCCCCGCTTCCACTGATTGAAGCACGCGGCCTCGTCAAGGAGTACTCACGCCACAACGGCGTTACGCGCGTTGTCGACGATGTGTCGTTCACCATCCAGACCGGCGAAACCCTCGGCCTGGTTGGTGAATCCGGCTGCGGCAAGACCACTGTCGCCCGCCTCCTTCTGCATCTCATCGAACCCACCGCAGGCGAGGTCCTCTTCGAAGGCCAACCTCTTCCGCCCGCCTCCTCTGCCCAGATGCGAGCGCTGCGCCGCCGCATGCAGATCGTCTTCCAGGACCCCTACGCCGCGCTCAACCCGCGAATGACCGTCCAGCAGATACTCGCCGAGCCATTCGTCATCCACCGCGAACCGCCGCCCAAAGGGCAGCCAGCAGGGCTGCAGGAGCGGCTCTGTGAACTTCTGCTCTCCGTCGGCCTCGATATATCAGCCCTCGCGCGCTACCCGCACGAATTCAGTGGCGGCCAGCGCCAGCGCATAAACATTGCCCGCGCCCTCGCCCTGCGTCCGCGCTTCCTCGTCCTCGACGAGCCGGTCAGCTCACTGGACGTCTCTGTCGGAGCACAGATCGTCAACCTGCTGCGCGAACTGCAACGCGCACTCGGCCTCACCTATCTCTTCATATCACACTCCATGCCACTGGTTCGCTACCTGTGCGACCGCGTCGCCGTGATGCAGCGCGGCCGCCTGGTAGAGCTGGGCGACTGCATGCAAGTCTGCGAATCCCCGCGCAACCCCTACACCCAAC
>CAIZFH010000286.1 GCA_903932155.1 uncultured Granulicella sp.
CATACGCGTTACTACAAAAGATAAATGGCTTGCCGTCCTAATAGCCTTGCTTGGCATACTTGCCATTGTCGCTGGCACATGGTGGGGTGCAAACTATCCCGATTAGGTACAACGACGTTGCGCCCGAGCGCCACCCGCTGCGCATCGCCCCGCGTAGCCTCTTCGACTCTCCTTTGGAGAAGACAACCTCTTACGCCGTAAAGCCGACGACAAACGAACCCTCTCGGCCTCGATGACCATCGTCAACCTCACCAACAAGGTCGCGCTTTACAACTTCCTCTCCATCTTCTCCGGCACGCACTTCGTCAGCCCGCGCTCCGTAACCGCTCAACTTGCCTGCCACTTCTAGTCTGAAGTTGCAGGTTGTGTGTGGAGGATCGAATACTCAATACCATGCGCCCGTAAAGTCCCTTTGCAGCAACTTCGCCCCGCGCTTCGCCCCTACACAATCCGTCCGTCGCGGATATGTACCTTGCGGCTGGCGTAGGACGCAGCCTCCGGGTCGTGCGTGATCATCAGGATCGTCTGTCCTGTGCGCTCGTTCAGATCCTTCATCACCTTCAGCACAGCGGTCGAGTTCTGGCTGTCCAGGTTGCCCGTCGGCTCGTCGGCCAGCAGGATGGCCGGCTGGTTCACAATCCCGCGCGCAATTGCCACCCGCTGTTGCTGCCCGCCACTGAGCGCCCGCGGCTTGTGCTTCAGCCGGTCATCGATCCCCAGCAGCTTCAGCACATCCACAAACTCCGGCGTAAATTTCGTGCTCCGCCCGCCGATGTACTCCACGATCTTGATGTTGTCTTCGGCCGACAACGTCGGCAGCAGGTTGTACTTCTGGAAGACGAATCCCACGGTCGTCTTGCGCAGGTCTGTCCGCTCCCGGTTCGACATCAGCGCCAGGTCTTTCCCGTCGATCACCACCGTCCCCGCGCTGGGCGGCGTCAGTCCTCCAAGAATGTGAAACAGCGTCGACTTGCCCGAGCCCGACGCGCCCACAATGGCCACAAACTCGCCGCGCGCAATCTCCAGGTCCACACCGCGCAGCGCATGCACCTCCACCTCGCCCACATGGTAGACCTTGGTTAGCCCGCGCACCACGATGATCGGCTCCGCAATAGCCGTCAGCGCGCCTGCTTGCACCGCACTCACATCGCCCTCACTCATACGACAGCGCCTCGGTCACATCCTGTTTCACAGCCTTCACGCCGGGGACGATTACTCCCAGCATCGCGCCCACAATCGCAATCGCACCGGCATAGGCCCACCACATATACACGGTCTCCTGCACCAGGCTGCCTGGCTCAAAGCGCTTCATCATCCACTGCGCTCCGTACGTCATCACAATCCCCAGCAGCGTCCCGCCTACGGCCAGTAACACTGTCTCGCGCAGCAGCAGGCTCAGCACCAGCCCCGACGACCCACCTACAGCCTTGATAATCCCAATCTCCCGCGTCCGTTCCAGCACCGCCGTGTACATCGCCATGAATACCACGATGAACCCCACAATCATCGCCACAAAAATCACCACATCAATAAAGTCCCGCAGCATCCCGATATTGCTGACGTCATACGCACTCAGCAAGGCGTTCATCGAGTACACCTGATCATCGTGCAACGCCACCTTGAGTTGATCCGCCACTTGATCCGCCAGGGCTGAATCGTCCAGCTTCACGTAGATCATCGTCAGATGCCCCGGAGTTCCCACAATCTCCTGCAGCGTGTTCAGCTTCACTGCGATGCGCGCGCCTTTGCCGCTATGCATGATTCCGGAGATATTCCAACTGTGCGCAATCAATTCCATCGTGCTACCCACACGCAGATGGTGCTTCTTTGCGTAGTCCTCATCCACGATCATGTCGTCGGGGTTGAACGGATCGCCGCCCTTAAGATAACTGAACCCGCCGCTCATTTTGTTGAAAGCTGCGAAATCGATCCCGAAAACCGAGTCCGGAAACTGTATCGACTGCACCACCACACCCGTCACCGCCGCCACATGCGGCTGTTGCATCAGCAACGGAAGATACTTCTCGCTCAACGGCGCCCCGCTCAGGCTCGACATCACCGACGACCCCGTAGGCCGCACCATGATGTCCGCGCCCACAGCCTTGGCCCGGTTCTTGGTTGAGTCCAGCGTCCCATAACTCACCCCCACCAGGGTCAGGATCATGGCCACTTCCACCGCAATCGCCAATACGCTCAACAGCGTCCGCACGGGCCGGTGGGTAAGGTTCGCGAAGATCAGCTTGTTCAACACCGTCGTTAAGTCTACCCCACTCCCGCTGCGAGTGAGGACGGCCCTGATTTTTGCGTGCGCTTATACTGATCGTACTCAGACTCTCGAATATCCCCATGAAGAAAAAATTACGCATCGGCATTCTCTTTGGCGGGCGCTCCGGTGAGCACGAAGTCTCACTGCTCTCCGCAGCCTCCGTCCTCCAGGCCATCGACCGCAAACGCTACCAGGTCGTCCCCATCGCCATCGACAAGCAAGGCCGCTGGCTCAGCAGCGAGGCATCGCAATGCCTGATCGAAGGCCCCGCGCCGGTACGGCTCAGCGCCTCCAGCCAAGCCGCCTCAGAGGCCGACCTTGAGTTCGCCACCGCCGCCGCCGTCCTGCGCAGCGGCGAAGCGCTCCATATCCCCCCGCACCCCCTGCGACGCGCCTCGGATCTCCTGGAACGTAGCACCGGTGCCGAACTGGCGCAGCCCGGCAACCCGCTGGCCGCATCGTTGGATGTGGTCTTCCCCGTGCTGCATGGCACCTTCGGTGAGGACGGAACCATCCAGGGCCTCTTTGAGCTGGCCGACATTGCCTATGTCGGCTCGGGCGTCCTCGGTTCCTCCGCCGCCATGGACAAGGACGCCATGAAGCGGCTCTTCGCCTCCGCCGGGCTGCCCCAAACGCCACATGTAACCCTGCTGCGCAGCCAGTGGCGCGCCGACCCCAAACGCGTCACCCGGCTCATTGAAAAATCCCTCGCCTATCCGCTCTTCGTCAAGCCGGCGAATCTCGGCTCCTCAGTCGGAATCAGCAAGGTCCACGCTCGCACTGAGCTTGCCGCGGCCCTCGACCTCGCCGCCTCCTTCGACCGCAAGCTCATTGTCGAGCAGGGAGTCGGCGGCCCGGGCGTCAAGCCGCGTGAGCTCGAGGTGGCCATTCTCGGCAATGACGAAGCCGAGGCCTCGGTAGTCGGAGAGATCGTCCCCAACAAGGAGTTCTACGACTACGACTCCAAGTACGCCAACTCGCCCGAAGACCCTTCCATCCCCATCATTCCTGCCAAACTCACCGCCGCTCAATCGAAACAGATTCGCGAGATGGCGTTGGCCGCATTCCGCGCCTGCGACTGCTCCGGTCTTGCCCGCGTCGACTTCCTCATGGAACCGGCACGCGACGCCAAGGGCCGCAAAATCAAAAATCCCCGCATCTATCTCAGTGAAATTAACACCTTGCCCGGATTCACCAGCATCTCCATGTACCCCAAGCTCTGGCAGGCCAGCGGCATCACCTACCGTAAGCTCATCGACCGTCTGATCACACTCGCCCTGGAGCGCCACCGCGAAAAGCAGCAGACGCGCTTCACCCTAAGCTGATTCTTGCTCGCAAGCTCTGCCCGCAGGTTCTAAGATTGAAGAGCGGACAAGTGAGTCCATTCAAACCGGTCCAGAGGAGTCGCCTTGATCAAGAAAGTCATCTTCGCGCTATTGCAGTTTGTGCTGTTCCTTGTCGCGTTCTTCGCGGGCAGTCTTCTGCCCGTGTTTCAACTCCTTCCTTCCAACAGCATGACGTACGCCAACGGAACGCGCGCATTCGAGTGGGACGGCGTCTTCCTGATGCTCGCGCTCTTTGTCCTGATTCTCCTGATTGAGGCTCTGCGCAAGCGCATTCGCTCTGCGACCCCGTGGACGTCGCTGTCCCTTGCGCTGGCCGCCATCCTTGGGCTTGCCATGAAGTTCGGGTTCAAGGACCTCCAATAGTAGGAGTTTCGGGCAGATCGATCACTCCTCCGAACAGCTGCACATGTCGTGATTCTCGCGATTCGCAGCTCACTCACTCTTCGTTTGCTAAACTGTTGTCAGCGGTCGACAGCCCTCATAATGCGACCATCGCCTATCAATTTCATCAAATAAACAGGTTGTACCCCGATACAGATAGAGGCGATACATCTGCGCCAGGTTGCGAATCCGGATATTGCTGCATTTAAAGGATGGTTTCTCCTATGAGCCTGCCTAGTCTTGATTCCCTCGTTCCCGATGCTGGCTGTCCCGACCTTTCCGCGCTCCGGATCGCATATTTCTCCATGGAGATTGCGCTTTCCCCGGCGCTGCCTACCTACTCCGGCGGACTTGGAATGCTTGCCGGAGACACGCTGCGAGCAGCTGCGGACATGGCCGCGCCCATGCTCGCGGTCTCCCTGGTGCACCGTCGCGGATATTTCCGCCAGCATCTGGATGCAGTCGGCCAGCAAACTGAGTCCGACGTGCCGTGGTCGCCGCAGAACGCCCTCCCCAGCGCGCATCAAGTGGTCACCATCACCATGCAGGGACGCGAGATTTCGATCTGTGCTTGGCGCTTCGATGTGGTCGGAGACGCAGGACACATCGTCCCGGTCTTCCTTCTGGACACCGACCTGGAGGGCAATACTCCCTACGACCGGCGCCTCACAGACTACCTCTACGGCGGAGACTCCTACTACCGCCTCTGTCAGGAGACGGTGCTCGGGCTGGGCGGTGTTGCCCTGCTGCGCGCGCTTGGCGTGGAGCCCGACGTCTATCACATGAACGAGGGCCATGCCGCGCTGCTCACCATCGGTCTACTGGAGGCGCGCATGGGCTCTGCCTCGCTCGATAAGGCGACCGAGGTAGACGCCGCGGCCGTTGTCCAGCGTTGCGTCTTCACCACCCATACGCCGGTCCCAGCCGGACATGACCAGTTCGGCACCGACCAGATGTATGCCGTGCTCGGCTCGGAGCGCGGCAATGCCATCGAGCGTTTCGGATGCCTGCACAATGCCATGCTCAACATGACCTATCTCGCCCTGCGCTTCTCCCGTTATGTCAACGGCGTCGCCATGATGCACGGCAAGGTCTCGCAGGAGATGTTCCCCGAATACCGTATCCACTCCATCACTAACGGTGTCCATGCTGCTACCTGGATCTCCGAGCCCTTGCAGGCAGTGCTCGATGAGGAGATTCCGGAGTGGCGGCGCGATAATCACTACTTCCGTTCCATCTACGGCGTGCCACTGTCCAGAATCGCGGACTGCCACGTCAAGACCAAGCAGCGCCTGTTGGATGAGGTAGCCCGGCGTACCGGTCAGCAGTTCAACCCGCGAGTCCTCACCCTCGGCTTTGCCCGCCGCGTGGCAACCTACAAACGAGCCAGCCTGCTCTTCTCCGATCCCAAGCGGCTGGCCAAGATCGCCAAAAAGATCGGCGGCCTGCAAATCCTGTTTGCCGGCAAAGCACACCCTGCGGACGCCGCGGGCAAAGGCCTTATCCGCGAAGTCTTCGCGGCAGCAGCCAGCCTGGAGGCAGCCGGAGTCAATATTCTCTACCTGGAGAACTACGACTGGGAGCTGGGAGCGCTGCTCACCCAGGGCGTAGACGTCTGGGTCAACACGCCGCGCCGTCCCTATGAAGCCTCTGGCACCTCCGGCATGAAGGCCGCGCTGAACGGCGTGCCCAGCCTCAGCGTGCTCGACGGATGGTGGATCGAGGGATGCGCGGAGAACGTCACAGGTTGGGCCATCGCCAAAACCGACGACGAGGAGGCCGAGGCCGCCAGCGTCTACGACAAGCTGGAGAACCAGATCGCTCCGCTCTACCAAAGGCCTCACGCCTGGGCGCGCATGCAGCAGCACTGCATCGGCGTCAACGGCATCTTCTTCAACACCCACCGCATGTTGGGCCAGTACCTCTCCAACGCCTACTTCCCGCAGATTTCGCCCGAAAGCGCGTTCCCCCTCGCGGTCGACATGCTGGCATCCAGCATTGCATCCTCCGCCGGCAGTCGCTCCAGAAAGCCCTCGTCCGGCGAGCCAGATTCATCGCTCGAAGAGACAGCCCTCGCATAGCAGATTTTCAGTTTTCAGTTTCGTGGTCTTGCGGAGTCGTCGCCCGGCTTCAACCGGACGCGCCCACCAGCCTGGAGTCGAACCGCGACACAACTCTGTGTGTGATTTCCTTTGCGCCCCGGAGTCCAGCAGCCGCAAGCAGGCATATAACAGGCATGATCGGCAACCGATAGCGCGCCTCTGCACCGGGTCCCCCAGCAGCCACTGATACAACGAGGAAATAAATCGACGTTCCCATCAGTAGCCAGAGACACGCGCTATCCAGACCACCACGGATTATTCCACGCACTGCAAACAGATATAGTCCCAGCAGAACGAACTCAAAAGCGACCTTCTCAGCTATCATCCAAGGATGTTCTCTAGCGAGCGTGATTGCCGATCGTATTGGACCCATGTTTATAAGATCATCATTCTGAGCGGGTTGCTGGAGATTTAGCAAGTGATCGAAATGCCCCGCACCAGGATTAAATATCTCCTCAAACAATCGTGTGATGATACAAGAGCGTAAATAAATACCGTAATGTTCTCGGATGATATGTAGAGCTTCGGAGCGTAAGAACGCTATTCGCTGGCCCTGACTCCATCCAGTCTGCTCACGATGCACCGCAAGATACGTCGGGTAGAGATACTGTTGCTGACTATGATTGTGAACAACAACACTGCCTAATGCACCACTATAGCCAAACTGCTCTCGCACAGCGTAAAAGCCCCTATGCTCTACACGGGCTTTTACCTCTGCAGAATCATTGAAGTAGAGATTGTATTCGCCGGCACTGGAAAAACCTCCATAGCCTGTCTCAATCCGATTGCGTATCTGCCAGGCGGCTAGCCACGGCAACACACTGATTAGCAGCACTGCGGGAGCCTTCCATCGCAGACCGGGTACCCGAACCAACGCAAGAAATAATCCCAGAGCAAGCGCCACTGGCAGGTAATAGGTGATCGGACGTACAAAGGTTGCCGCAGCAAGCCAGAGTCCAGCCGCCGCTAGCACTCGCAAATGATGCCCACGCAAGAAATCTACCAGCCGTTCGAGACTGAGTAAGAAGAGGGCGAGGAATAGAGTATCCGACATCAAGAGGACCGAATTAGCGACCGCAATGGGCTCACAAGCGAAGATCCAGGCCGCGATGAGTGCAATACGGTTATCTGCGAAGACCCTTTGACCCAGCCTCCAAACAAGAACCACGCCGAACACGGAGAGTAGAACATTTACCGCAGCCGCTATGGACATGCCACCAATGCTGGTAATAGCAAGAAAGAGAGAATAACCCGGTGTGCGTAACACGTCCGGAAAGCCATAAGCGACAAAACGCCCATGCATCAGCAGATTGCGGCCTGGCTCAAGATAACTGTTTGTGTCACCTTGGGAGATGGCGCTGGTGCCAGAACGTGCAAGCGCAACAGCCAGCAGCGTGAAGCGAACTACGGCTGCTGCAATCACCGGTCCTGCGAGCCGCGGCGTCCACCACGCTACTTTTGGGCTCTGATTAACAGCCGGGTCACCCGATTCGATACTCATAATGTCCTAACATGATCTGGAATTGCCATAGTGCGGTTATGGCCCAGTGTGGATGATCCGCACATCTGGCATCTGCTGGTTCCAATTATCCGGCACAGTCTCGAAGGTCAGGCGGAACTCGCGATCGTCGCCCGGCTTCAGCGGGGCTGCGCTTACTGGCTCAATGTCTATGTACGGATCTTTCGTACGGATCAGGGTCAGTGGCACCGTATCGATCTGCGGCGCAAGATCTACATCGTTCCGAAACACCACCTGCACCGTAACCGAATTCACCGTGCGATCACCGGTGTTGCCGATGTGCCCATCCAGGTACGTCAGCTTGCCGCCGCTCAGGTTCGCCGACTCGCTCATTTCGAACTGCGTCATCGGAAGACTGGCTGCATACACGTCCGCCGGCTGCAGCGTGTTAGGCGCCACCACCTGCTTCTTCCGTCCTAAAAACACCAGCGCGCCCACCACAACCAGCACAATCAGCGCGGCCACGCCCCACGTCGCCAGCGGAAGGCTGGTCCGCTCTTCCGGCTCAGCATTAAAGATTGGGGCAGCGCTGCCTGATTCGCCCTGCCCGCCGCTTCGAGAATCGTCCTGTTCGCTCATAAGCCGAAATTCTATACCCCCGGATGCGATCGGCAACATATCCCCCAAACAGGTCGCTGAATCACCCAAAAGGAGGATATCTACTCTCTTAAGTCGCAGATTAAAGTGAGATCGTCGTCAGCCCTCAGGACAGACCGCACAACGGGCCCGTCGAACGCAGATCAACTCAGATCGAAGGAGAGTCGCGCGTACGCCGCCGCGGCAAAGGGAGTCGTCCACTATGTGCGCTAATCCCACAGCCTATCCCCCATCCGTCACGTCTATGGTCCCGTTCCGCCAGGGTATTGACCCCGTGCGCGCTCGAGTCACAGCCAGCCAGCAGCTCACCAACGACCAGATGCTTCAGGCAGAGAAGGCGGCCCGTCACCCAGACGATGTGGTTCATCGTCCATCCGCCATGCGCGGCCCTCACCCAGGCGACGTCCTCTATTGGGTTACATGCGTCGGCGGTGCGAGCCTGATTCTGATCGCATCAACCATCTAGATCGGCTCCTAGAACCTGACCTCAAGCGAAGCTGGCGCGCTTCACGCTCTGCCGGAAGTCCTTGCCACACATCTCTAGTCAATCTTCAAGTCTCTAGCTATTTTTTTGCCCTTACCCATCCGGTCGGCACCCACAACTTGCTTCTCCTGCGCCGGATGAGACCTCACGGGTATAGGCTCCCCTTCATCCATACCACCGGTACGCTTCTCTACCAATTCTCCGTCCTGAAATATCTTATTGAAGTTTGGGTCATTTACTTCCGTACTGATTTTCAATTCGGATGTTGCAATTGTCAGTTTCTTATCACTAGCGAAGCTAGCTCGATTCTCATTCTGACGATAATCTTTGCCGTACATCTCCACCACAACGCACATCTCTTGAAGGCGCGAACGCATCCGTTCGCCGATGCGATCTCCGAGCGTCTCCTTCTTCATAGCTGCACGAGCCTCATCTCCTGCCGCTGTATCGGGTTGTGCTTGCGGTGAGGGAACTGTCTCCGTTCCTAGGGGCCCCAGGTTTGAGTAATTTGTGGTGATAATTGTTGTCTTTAAATCGTTATAGCGGGTGTTGAGGACGTGAGCGACCGTGTCCCAGACCCATTCGGAAGGTTTGGATGCGCCCAATTCATCCAGCACAAGAACCTCGGCTTCAAAAATTGGCCGCAATACTTGCATTTCAGTCGCTGCGACGTTCTGGTTATAGCTGTTCTGCACTTCTTTCAAGAGTTCGCGATAATCGCAGAAAATTCCCTGTACGCCATAATCCTGTATCAGTCTCTTCAGAATTCCAACCGCAAGATGTGTCTTACCCACGCCGACAGAGCCGGTGAAAAGCAGACCAGAACCAGGTGATTTGTCATAGAAATTCTGAACAAACTTCCTGGCTCGCCAGTGGGCGCGGGCCAAGGTATGGTCGTCACCTCGACTTCCACTCACGACATAACTATCCAGCGTGCAGTTCTCATAGCGCCGCGGGATATGTGCCTGCTCCAGCATCCTCTGCGCGCGTCTCGCCGCCCGGCACTCGCACGGACGCGCCACCTGCCGCCCGTCCTCCTGCACAATGCGCAGCCCCGATCCCTCGCATACACTGCAAATCTCGTCCATTGCCCGTAACCCCGTCACCCAAGTATCGCAGCACCCACCTCTCGCCGCCGCGCAGGAATCAAACTCCTGTGTGTGGGAATCCAAGCTCAATAGAGGAAAGCTGGCTACAGGAATCAGAGGACGCCTGCCATGATAAAATCAGGTCAGTTAGCCATTGTGCCCCTGAATCAGACTGGGGCTCTGTGGGCGGCGCGTCAGGCCAATCGATGTGACGGTGAACATACCCGTTGCAAGCGAACCGCGAGCCGACAGGCAACATCCAAGCCAAGAGAGAGAGATTCATGCCAAAAGAAGCAATTCATCCAAAGTACGACACCATCCACGTCAAGTGCGCCTGCGGCAACTCGTTCGAGACCCGTTCCACGCACAAGGGCGAGTTGGTGGTAGAAATCTGCGCCGCCTGCCACCCGTTCTTTACCGGCAAGCAGAAGCTGGTCGATACCGCAGGCCGCGTTGAGCGCTTCCGCCGCAAGATAGCCGGTTCCGATGCAGGTAAAGCCGCTGCCAAGGCCGAAACCGCAAAGGCCACAGCTAAGTAACTCTAACTATTCACCGCGATTAGGCCTCCGTCACCGCGGAGGCCCTTCCACTTTTCCTTCGGATATGATGGAGGGATGGTGGACGTATTCATCGAACGCGGCGATCAACTTTCAGAAAGTCGAAAGCTAATGACTGACGCGCCGGGGTACACCTCGGCACTCGCACTCGTATCGATTCATTGTGCAATTGCTTTTAATGACGCATTGCTTGTGAAGCTGACAGGCAAGCACGATATTGCCACCGATCACATGCTTGCAGTCAAACGCACGAAGAAGCAGTGCACTTCAAAGAAGATACCCGCGAACGGCATCAAACATCTTGAAGAGCTGCTAAAAGCAAAGACACGTGTTTCATACAGTGAGGAAAGAACAACATTTGACACAGCCAATCGACTGGCTGTTGCCTCCGAGAGGTTTGAAGCATGGGTAAGACCGCTAATGAAGCAGTAGCAACCAAAGTCATATCGCAGACGACTGATCTGAGCGCTCGCAAGCGTCATGGACGAGCGGTGAATGCCGTTGCTGACTTTTTGCGTTCCCGGCTTCGCGTACCCAATGTGTATATCGATCCGACAGGTCTGAACAGAGTAGATGTTCTTGCAGCCGATGCAGCGGGCAGCGGAGACATTCATGCGATCGAAGTGAAGGTTCTGACACCTACAGGAACAATGGGGATGAAACTTTACATCGAGATGGTCAAGAAACTGCCAGCTCACTACAAATATCTTGCCATTCCTCGGAACATTACAAACATCGCGGTCGATCTTGGTCTATTCTCTCCTGATGGAATCGGCAGAGTAGGAATTCTTCTTTTCTCGGAATCGGACGACCACCTCCCTACGGTGGAGCTGGCCATCAAGCCCGAAAGATTTCGGCTTGAGGCTAGTGAGTTAGCTCAGATCGAGCGCTTTCTCAGCCGAGCGCAACCTGATATGTACGTTCGTTTGTGAAGTATTGGGACAACTCGCCCCCCGCGCCATGACTCATGAAGTGTGTGCCTGAAGCACCAACCCGATTGGGAGATTCGACGAATCCCGATGAAGAAGCGCTACACCCTCGAGCAGAAAAAGTGGGACTCGCCCACCGAGCACGCGATGCCCGTGCACAGTCGCGTTCCCGCCAGCTTCACCGTCGGCAACGTTCGCATCGCTCCCGCCACCGTACTCGCTCCCATGGCCGGCGTCACAGACACCGTCTTCCGCCGCTTCATCAAAAACGCCAGCCAGTTCTCACATCCCACGGA
>CAIZFH010000287.1 GCA_903932155.1 uncultured Granulicella sp.
AGAGCGTGGAGCAGAGGTAGACCAGCACCAGCGTCGCCGCGTAGATACTGCAACTAACGATGAGCCACGCGTTCCCGCGCGATGCGCGAACGATCAGATAGACTGCACCGGCCACCGCGAAGGCCGCTCCCACGCCATGGGTGATGGCGTTGGCGAGAATGTCGCCAAGACGGAATGGTGATTGTGAACTCACGCCAGCCATCCTACTCCACACAAACGTGCGAACATCGCCCACTGTGCAGCGGGCATTCATACAACCTTGCGATAATCAAAGGATGAAGCGCCGCACAATCGGGCACTACGAGATAGAGCGCAAGATCGGGTCAGGCGGGTCGGGCGTGGTGTACCTGGCCACGGACACGCTGTTGCAGCGGCCTGTTGTGATCAAGCTGCTGAAGCGCGGTGCGCTGTCGCTGGAGCAGGTACGGGCGACTCAGTTGCGCGAGGCACGGTTGGCCTCGGCCATCGACCATCCGAATGTAGCGGCTATCTACGACGTAGGCGAGGCTCCCTCGGAGAGTGGCGAGGAGGACGAGGCCTACATTGTGATGCAGTACATTCCGGGCAAGTCTTTGGACAAGATAATTGCCGAAGGCCCGGCCAGCCTGCAACTAGTGCTGTCGGCTGGAATCCAGATTGCCGATGGCCTGTCTGCCGCGCATCATCTGGGCATCTTCCATCGCGACCTGAAGCCAGCCAACGTGATGCTGACTGATGGCGGGTTGATCAAGATACTGGACTTCGGCCTGGCGCGACGGCTGAATCCAGATGAGGCCGACTTCGACCCTGCCAGCGCGGGAGTGCGCAATCCGCCATTGATTGGGGCAACCTACACCGCGCGCGGAGGAACGATTGCCTACATGGCACCGGAGCAGTTTGTTACGGGCCGCACCAGCGTGCAGTCGGACGTCTTTGCGCTGGGCCTGATCCTGTACGAACTGGTGAGCGGGCACCATCCCTTCCACCGCGTGGACGCACCGGAGTTCCAGACCATCCGCGCCACGCAATTCTCCGATCCGCCCAGTCTGCGTGAGGCCGTGCCCGATCTGCCGATCGAGTTGGAGTCACTAGTGCTGCGCTGCCTGGAGAAACAGCCCTCGGCGCGCTTTGCCTCCGCGGCCGACGTACGCGAAGCGCTGCGCACTGTGATGAAGGCGCTGCAACTGGATTCGGTGGGAATGCCCGGCGACTCTATCTCGCAACTACCTGCGCAAGGGCGGCTGGAAATGGACACCCCCGAGGAGGAGAAGCGTACCACCGGCATCCTGTCCATGCTGGCCGAGCGATTCCGCGAGCCAGGCGCCTCCGCCACCTCCAGGCAGAACTCCATCGTGGTGCTTCCCTTTATCAACTTTGGGAATACAGTAAACTTCGGCAACTCGCTGACGGTGACGCAGGAGACCGTGCCATCGCCGCTTTATGGATACGCGCTGGCCGACGCCATTGCCGCGCGGTTGGCGCGGATGACCTCGCTGGTAGTGCGCCCATCCAGTTCGCTGATGTCCATTCCGGTGCAGCAGCTCGATCCACTGGCTATCGGGAAAAAGCTGCTGGTGCGATTCGTGCTCGCTGGCAACTTCCTGCGCTCTAACAAAGGTTTCGACCTGAACTGGCAACTGCTGGACATTCCCAGCCAGTCTGTGCGCGCGGGCGGCTCCATCAACGTCGCGTCCTTCGACCTGATCAGCGTGCAGACAGAGATATGCAACGAGGTGTTTTCTACATTGCAAGGCTTTGGCGATCTGGAGAAGCCCATCGCCTCGGACGCAACGCGAGACACTTCGCCCTCGCTGTCACAGGACCTGTCAGAGGAGTACTTGCAGGCGCGCGCCGTGTTGTCTTCCTTCATGTCGCGCACCGGATCGCTGGACGACCTGAACCGCGCCCGCGCGATGTTTGAAAGCGTGGTCCGCCAAGACGAGGAGTACGCGCCCGCGTGGTCAGGCCTGGGCATCACCCACCTGCAGTACACACGTCATGGCCTGGGCGGACAGATGCATCTGATTGAAGCCCGCCGCGCCTTCGACCGCGCCCTGAAGCTCGATCCGGGATCGGTGGAGGCCAACTTATACCGCGTCTACATGCTTCTATCGCGCGGGGAGAAGGAGTCTGCTCGACATGGCATCGAGCACCTGCTTCAGACCGCGGCCAACGACTGGAATGTCCATCTGGTTGCCGGGCAGACGCT
The DNA here is from genome assembly GCA_903932155.1 of uncultured Granulicella sp. Taxonomy (GTDB): domain Bacteria; phylum Acidobacteriota; class Terriglobia; order Terriglobales; family Acidobacteriaceae; genus Edaphobacter. Next base: position 2,189 of record CAIZFH010000287.1, read on the forward strand.
GCGCATCGACGGACTGTATGAGGAGGCGCTGGACCAGTTCAATACCTCGCTGCGGCTGAACCCCTCGAATGCGGCGATCCTCTATAACCACCGCGCGCGGGTGTATCAGTATCAAAACCAGCTTGAGCTGGCCGGCGAGGAGATCGAGAAGGGTCTGACCCTGGAGCCGCGCCAGCCTCTGCTGCGCATCTCGCTTGGGTACCAGCAGATGCGCCTGGGGGACCTGCATCGCGCCGTTCAGACACTGGAACAGGTGGTGGCGGACGAGAGCAGCCTGCGCATCGTGTTTCCCACCATCGCACTGTGCTACTCGCTTTTGGGCGACAGAGCACGTGCCGCCAGCTTCATCCTGGAAGAGACGCTTGCCGCGGCCGAGGCCGACGGCGAGATGTCATACCGGTTGGCCACCTATTTTGCCGTGGATGGCGACGAGTCGGAGGCGCTGCACTGGCTGCGCCGGGCCATATACCTGGGCAACGAAAATTATCCGTGGTTCAGCAAGAACCCGGCGTGGCGCAAGTTGAATGGCCACTCCGACTTCGAGCGCATTCTGGAAGACCTGAAGAAATCCTTCCGCCGCAACCGGACCAACTGGAAGAGTCTGCTGGCCCAGCTGCACGACTAGTACAAGCGGAACGGGTCAAGACGCGCATCTTCTTCTAGAGTAATAGGATCGACAGCGCCATGGGTGCTGATTTCGTGGCCTGAATCCCTGCTGCCTCTGGAGCTTATGATGCGGAACGTGCTCATTTGCGGATTGATTGGCGGGATACTGGTCACTCTTCTGAAGTGGTCGGAGTATCAGTTTCTTGTGCTGGAACATTCGCTGGAGATCTACGGCGGCCTCGTCGCCATCATCTTTGCCGGGTTGGGCATCTGGCTGGGCCTCCGGTTGACAGGAGCGCGGCAGCGGGTGGTCGTCAAGGAAGTTCCGGTCGCGGCTGGGGAGCCGTTCGTCGTGGACGAGAAGAAGAGGGATGACCTCGGCATCACCCGCCGAGAGATGGAGATACTCGCGCTGGTGGCGCAGGGCATGAGTAACCGCGAGATCGCGGGCAAGCTCTTTGTCAGCGAGAACACGGTGAAGACCCATTGCAGCCGCGCCTTCGACAAACTGGGTGCCCGGCGGCGGACTCAGGCGGTGCAATTGGGCAAGGAACTGGGGCTGCTGCCGTGAATCTGTCACCCAAACGAATGATTGTGTCCTTCCGCCGCCAAAATCATCCGAAAGGATGACGACAGAGGCCCTGTGTGACGCGGTATGTTGGGGCCGCAGACAAATCGATTCTCAGGAGGAACCTATGAAAAAGACCATTCTGACCTTTGGGCTCATCTCCGGCGTTCTGATATCCGTGATGATGGCGGCCACCATTCCCTTCGCGGACCGGATCGGCTTCGACCGCGGCGCTTATGTCGGCTACACGACCATGGTGCTGGCGTTCCTGCTGGTCTACTTCGGCATTCGCTCTTACCGCGACAACGACGGCGACGGCACTATCACCTTTGCCAAGGGATTTGGTGTTGGTGCCTCCATCATGCTGATCGCCTGCGTGTTTTATGTATTGACTTGGGAGATTATGTACTTCAAGTTCATGCCGGATTTTATGGACAAGTACTCGGCCTATGAGGTGGCGAAGATGCAGGCCTCGGGCGCGAGCGCGGCGGCCGTGCAGGCGCAGATTCAGCAGCTGAAACACTATACGGAGCTGTATAACCACGTGCTTTATAACTCGGCGATGACGTTCCTGGAGCCGCTACCGGTGGGGCTTTTGATTACGCTGGTCTCGGCGGCGATTCTAAGGAAGAAAGCGCAGACACAGGCGGCACAGACGATGGTGGAGGCGTCGTAGTTCTGCGATTTTGGGAGATCGTACCAAGGGATTCCAAGCGGCAAACGTGAAAGGCCGCCCAGTGCATCGGAGCGGCCTTTATCTTGCAATGACAAAATTAAAGGTGCGGGATTATTCTGTGCCGACGCCGCCCGCGCTCTTCAGATGCGCGCTCAATGGCGTAGTCCGCATGGGTTCGGTGAGGCAGAAGACGATGCTGAGGCCCTCGGGAAGATCGGCCTGACGATCCTGCCGAGCCCAGACTACTGCGCTGACGCCCGCGCCAACACCCGCTCCGATGAGCGCTCCGGGCACACCGCCCACAATGGCTCCGGCGGTCATACCAGCGCCCGCCGACAGAGAGGTGGTAGCCGCAGTCGCTTTGCCATGGTCCTTGCGCAGGATAGTTCCCTCATGGTCGACCTTGGTGTCGTCCCAGCTATCGGTGTCTATGACGCGCGCATCCAGCGCATACTGCGAACCATCGGGCAGGGTGATGGTCTCCGGCTGCAGGTGAATTGCTGCCGCGGGGCCAATCCGCATGCCTTGGCGCACCAGGGTGACGCGGCCTGCCAGCAGCGCGCCCGCAGGCACCACTACCTGACCGTCGCGCATGACGGGTTCGCTCAACTCGGCGGTAAAACTGGATCCCGGCGCGGTGGTCAGCGTGGAGAGCTCCTCCATCAACTTCGCCTTCACCAGCGTCCCATTGGGGACTTCGCCCGGTCGCGACGGCACACGGGTTACGATGCCGGTGTCCTGATATTGTTTGACTTCATTTTGGGTACCGCTCAGCAGAAGACTGTCGGCGCGCCCTGCTGTCTCCTCAGTGACGATGTTGGCATCGGGATCGAAAGTGACGATGTTGGCATCGGGATCGAAGGCCGCAAGGTCGCGGCTCTGGCTTTGCTTGGCGCTATGGAGGGCCACCGACGGCTTGGAAGCAGCCGCAGGAGCAGGAGCTGACCTCTTTGCTTGAAGAGCTGCGGGCGCTGGCTGAGGGGTTGCCGCCGTGGGCTTGGCGGGCGGCAAGGTCGTGATGCTATCCGTGTCGTCGCTATAGGGCGTCACTGTAATCGCTGCGGTGTCTGGGCGAGAGACGCCTGTGCGCTCGTCCTGGGTTGAACTGGTTGCCGCAGGCGCGGACTTCGCGATTGCGCTGTGATCGGAGCCGTTCTGCGCCCTGCCCATTGCGTCCTGCGCAAGCGCTGGCGACGTGGCAATCATGCACGCCGCAGCCATGCAAATGATGGCGGTGGACTGGATGGTTCCGGCCGGCTTGCGTGTCTTCATTTGACCCACGTTTTTCATTGCATCTCCCCCTGAACCGGACGCGAATTGCTAGACGACAGTGCGTCACGCGTTCCTGCCCGGACGCATACAAGCGCATCGCACGCGCTTCACTCCATGCTCAGGTTAGAGGCTTGCGGCAACGCTTAGCGGCAAAATCGCAGGCAGGGAATCGAGAGTGCTAACAAGCGCGCAGACGAGAGCAAGAAGCGATTGGCCGATGGCTGCATGGCGCGCGCACAAGCAATGATCCTCCTGTTGGCGGACTGCGCATCCTTGGCTGTATGGTTTGTGACTTATTTTGAGAGTATCCACTGCCTGCGCTTGACTCCGGCAAACGCCAGGAAAGTGGCACCGGTAGCCAGCAGGAGGAGTGCGTCAGGCTCAGGCGCTACCGCGGAATCGCCCCACACACGCAGTCCCACGTTCGATCCGCCCACGGGTTGCAGGCCATCTTCCAGGGCCGATGTTGGATTTATGCCAACCTTCAGTGAACCTGCACCGCTCACGGAGAACTGGTAGGTATCGCCATTGGCAGCCAGCATGGTTGGCGGCAGGTAGAGCTCCAGCCATGCCTTGGCGCCCTCCGGGATTGCAATACTGGTCAGGATTGGATCCAGCGTGGTGTCGTCGAATGTTTCGCTGAACAAGGTGGAACTGGTTGTCAGATCACTGATGGAATAGGTGATGGGAGCGCCAGTGGGATCGCTCAGGAAGAACGCCATGCCATCGAGCGTGCTGTTCGAGATTGCCTGTATATCCTGGCTCAACGTGGCATTGGCTCTCAGTGTGGCGACCGCGGATGTCTGATTGAGAGCGAGAAGCAACGTGTCTGCGCGGGCGCACGGGGGCAGCACCAGCAGCGCGGCGGCAAACACGGATAAATTGAGATAGTGCTTGCTACTCATACAGACACCAGGAAAAGATTCATGTAAGCCAATCTAATTGGATGCCTCTAGATTAATGCAGTTGCAACATATTTAGTGGTTTTCTTTGAGAAGTCCACTCGACAGAACCGCAGCAGATTCGAGAAATCTCACTGTCAGAAGCAGACGAAATGCGGTGTGCCACTATGGATTTCTCTCAGGGAAAGCATCTGTCCACAATCACCGCGGCGTCACGGGGCCGAAAAAATGCTCTAAAATTGAGGGAGTGAAGCGGAACGCTATCGAACTGATTACAACCATCCATTC
>CAIZFH010000288.1 GCA_903932155.1 uncultured Granulicella sp.
GTAGAGGGTGTTCTTCTGGTCGTACTCGAACTCCACCCAACTGCCGCGATAGGGGATGATCTTGCCCAGGAAGTAGGTGCGGTTGTTGGCCGTCTCGAAGAAGACGCCGGGCGAACGGTGCAACTGGCTGACGATGACGCGCTCAGTGCCGTTGACGATGAAGGTGCCGTTGGCGCTCATCAGCGGAATATCGCCGAAGAAGACCTCCTGCTCCTTCATGTCGCGCAGGCTCTTGACGCCGGTCTCTGGGTCCTTGTCGTAGACCTTGAGGCGGATGGTCACCTTCAGCGGGGCGGAGTAGGTCATGCCGCGCTCCTCGCACTCTGCCTGGTCGTACTTCAATTGCAGGCCCACCGGGTCTCCGCACTTGGTGCAGAAGTCGGGGGTGTTCTTGTTGTAGGTTCCGCAGAAGCTGCACAACACGTCGCCGGGATGGAAGGGATCGGTGATGACCATGTGGCCGCAGTTGGAGCAGGCGGTGCGCAGATGGTTCAGCCCCTTCAGGTAGCCGCACTTGCACTCCCAGTTTCCGATGGAGTAATCGACAAACTCCAGCTCACTGACATTGCGGAAGTCGGTGATGGGGAAGACGGAGGTGAAGACCGACTGCAGGCCGTTGTCCTCGCGCTCCTGGGGCAGCTTGTCCATCTGCAGAAAGCGCTCGTAACTGCGGCGCTGTACCTCGATGAGGTTGGGGATCTGGATGGAGGTGGAAATCTTGGAAAAATCGAGGCGGCTGCGGACCGCACGCATTTCGCTGGACATGCTCTGTCTCCTGAAACATCTGTTCGAGGATTACTGTGGAACGCTTCCGTGTTGTCGCCTATCCGGTTGCGTTCGCTGCTGGAGGACCGTGTTGCAGCTCTCCGTGTTGGTTACCGTTTGCGCTTGTTTCGCCTCTCCGCCCTCGATGCGTCTTGGCTTCTGCGCTGGTTACTGATCTCGTATCAATGTGCCTGTGCGGAGAAAATATTTAACTTTCGCCGGAGTGTGGAAACTGCTATAAAGTCCGCGTAAGGATGATTGCAAGTGCTTCCGCGGCGGTTAACGGAAGACGCGAAGATGCGCTCGCAGGGACAGTACGCCCCGAGAGCGCAAAGATCGACTTGTGCACTATTTCTTTATCTGACTGGATGCCTGCCACCCTTTGAAGCTCGCCTAGCCTCAAGGTTTGCTGCCGCTACTGTTCCTGTGTCACTCTGCACGTCCGCCGCCAGACTGTAGAGTGGCCGGCCCCGTAGCCCGCGCTCGCGGGATAGACCGGAAGAGTTGCCGTAGATGCCGAAGCCAGCCTTAGCTGGATGCCAAAGATGCCTAAGTCAAAGTTACCGTAGCCAATGAATTTTCCTGCGATGCCGAAACATCGCAATCCAGAATTGCATCAGGTCGAAAGTGTCCGAGGTGTCCAGAAGCGCTGTCTGCCTACTAGCACACCAAGGCAGAGGCGGTTCTCCATCGACAAGGATACCGCTTTCTGCCCCGGCGTGCAAGCCGGTGGGTTAATTATTTGATTTCGACTGTGGCGATGCCATCGAACTTCTTGGCGATGGCGGCCGCGTCTTCCTTGGAAATATTCTCCTTCAGGGCCTTGGGAGCTCCGTCCACCAGATCCTTGGCTTCCTTCAGGCCAAGGGCTGTGACTTCGCGCACGGCCTTGATAGTGGAGATCTTGTTCGCTCCCGCATCCTTGAGGATGACGGTGAACTCGGTCTTCTCTTCCGCCGGGGCCGCTGCTGCTGCTCCGCCGCCCGCTGCCGGGGCTGCAACCGCCGCAGCCGCCGAGACGCCAAGACGCTCTTCCAGCTTCTTGACTAACGCTGAAGCCTCGAGCAGGCTCAAGCTCACAATCTGATCTTCCAACTGCTGAATGTCCGCCATTTTCTCTCTCCTAAACTATTTTGATTCAGAAACTTGGTTTCTGCGTGCTGCGTTTCCATTTCCGAAGAATTAGTGCCCTCTCCGGTTGCCTAACCCCCTCCAGGTTTCCGTTGCGCGGGGTGGATGCCCAGACTAGCTATCCGCCATGCGCACCCAGTGGGAGCAAAGCCAAACTTTATTCGCCCTCGGCCGGATCGGAAGCCGCAGCTTCGCCGGCCTGCGATGCGGTTGCGTTCTCGGGTTGCGCGGCACCGGAGGGCTGCTCGCCAGCGGATGCCTCTTCTATGTGGGCAGCTTCAGCGACGGGTGCTTCGGCGGCAGGTGCTTCTGTGGCAACTGCTTCGACCACTGGAGCCTCAGCGGCAGGAGCTTCCACTACTGCGGCCGGAACCTCGGCGACTGCCGCCGGTCCTGCAAATTTGCCCTTCTCCACGCCCTGATTGATGACAACTGCCAGGTCGCGACCCACAGCGTTCATCACCGTAACCAGTCGCTGCGCGGGAGACTGAATCAGGAAGAGGAGCTTGCTGAAGAGCTCTTCCTTGCCCGGCAAGGTGGCCAGTGCCTTGATCTCTTCGACATTCAGAACCTTGCCGTCGACAATGCCCAGCTTGAAGGTGAACTCCGAGTTGTCCTTGACCCACGCAGCCAGCGCCTTGGCCAGCGCCACCGGGTCGCCCGAGGTATAGGCCACCGACGAGACGCCCTTGAGTCCCTGCAGCGCGGCCTCAATCTTTGTTCCCTGCCCTGCGCGCGCGGCCAGCTTGTTCTTTACCACATGGTAGCTGCCGCCTGCTCCGCGGATCGCCTTGCGCAAGCCATTATCCTTGGCTGCGGTCAGTCCTGTGAATGTGCCTACGATGGCGGAGGTGGAGTGCTCCAACTCGCTGGCGAGAAGCTTTACCTTCTCCGTCTTCTTTCCTCTGGTCAATGCCATGACTGAATCCTCTTCGCTTTCGCCGCCTGCTCCTCGCTCACGCGCCAGAGTGGCGTTCTGTTACTTTAGACTGCCTTCTAAACCTTGCCCGCAAGCTCCAGTACGGTCGCATCGAGCTGCACGCCGGGCCCCATGCTGGAGCTGATGGTCATGCCCTTGACGTACTTGCCCTTGGACGCCGAAGGCTTGGCCTTCAACACCGAACTAATTACCGTCATAGCGTTATCCACCAGCTTCTGCGGATCGAAGGAGAGCTTGCCGACGGGAACATGTACCAGCGCGGTCTTGTCGGTGCGGAACTCGACCTTACCGGCCTTGATCTCCTTGATCGCAGCCACCACATCCATGGTGACAGTGCCGGTCTTGGGGTTGGGCATCAGGCCCTTGGGGCCGAGCACCTTGCCCAGCCGCCCTACCGACTTCATCATGTCGGGTGTGGCGATGAGCGCGTCGAAGGCGGTCCAGCCTTCCTTCTGAATCTTCTCCACCATCTCGTCGCCGCCGGCGAATTCGGCCCCGGCAGCCAATGCATCGGCCACCTTGTCGCCGGATGTGATGACCGCGACGATCTTGGTCTTGCCCAGCCCATGCGGCAGGACGACCGTGCCGCGAACCATCTGGTCGGCGTGCTTGGGGTCGACGCCCAGGCGCATCGTCAGATCGACGGTCTCGTCGAACTTGGCGTACTTGGCCTTTTTGATGAGTGGAACTGCATCGATCAGGGTGTAGGGCCGCCGCTCCACCAGCGCGCGCGCCTTCACCAAATTCTTGGACAGCTTTCTAGCCATTCTTCCCTCGTCTCCCACCGCGCGAACCCAAGCAGCGCAATTTCTCGCTGAACCCATCCAAAATTGCTTGTCTTCAACTGCTGGCTGGATGAGCCGTTCGGCCGTGGTGCATCTGACTGGCCCCCGCACAAGGCGGAGACACTCTTTCCAGTATGCCGGAACGAAGGATTTTCGTCAAACTTTACGGCGCAAAATATGATTACAGTCCAAGGATTGACAGAGCTATACTCAACTCATTGCAGAGGAGTTGATCGAGATGGCGAAGCGAATTGTATTTCTAACGGTAATGGCCTGTGGAATTATAATCATCGCAATTGCCTTCGTTTCAATCAGAAAGATGGACTCAGACCGAACCCCGCCGACTGAGACCGAGACTGAAACACAAACGAGCGAGTCTGGCAATGACGTCAGATCGACCACACCACGGCAAGCAGCGATTCCACAAGATTCAGGGCGCTCATTTCATGCTATTGATCTTCTTAACATTCCAGAGCCTGTTGAGGAAAAATTAATCACGGTAGACGTTTGGTCTGTCCCAATACCCGTCCCAACGGTATATGGAGGGATCAGTTACCGGTACGATAACCTTCCACCCAGACTTGCGGTACCCACAAAAAAGATGGGTCTTATTTTTAATCGAATGATCGAAGACCGAGTGTGCCTTTTTGACGTAATGAGTGAAAATCCTGACGGGGATTTTTTTTATGGGACAGATCACACATATGAGGGCCAGGTTGCTGTGGAGATGAGCGCTCCTTACTTGATTCCAGATACACAACAGCTCTGGGATCTTGAACCAATTGGAATGTTTGAGGGCACAACAAGACAGGGCTTGGTAGTCCAAATTCATAAATTTCGGTTTTGGAGATACCATGTAAGTCGACAAGACGCGTCAGCACCCACTAATGTCGCAATCCCACTTCAAGACCTAGGACAATTACTAACGAAGACAACAGAAAGCGACCCGATTCCTGGAGGCAACTGGGCTTCTTCATGCGTAGAGCAAAAGGCGTTCGACCCGACAGATCTGGAACAGGCACGAGCCTTCATTTTGACACTTCAAGCAGCCATCCGTACTGCCGACAAATCGAAACTAGAGACGCTCGTCGATTACCCGTTGAAGGTAAATATCCCAATCAACGGTGGCGTTGAGAATCTGGTCGCCGCGAGCCCGGAGATTTTTGCTACAGCTGAGAACGAAATTTTCACAGAATATGTACGGAGCACTATCAACCGCTTGAACGCATCGGGATGCCTTACAAGGAAAGGAGATTCTTTTACAATCGGTGAGGGGATGTTGTGGTTCAACCGCTCAAAATCTGGATCATACAAAATTTTCTCCATCAACGGTAGTATGTGAAACTATGGCTGTACAAATTGATCAATATGAGGAGAAATATGTACGGACTTTATAGGCGTCAGCAGAAAAATCGAGGTCTCGAATTCTCAATAGTAAAGGTTTCTCATCTCTTTGGAAAATATAAAGGCTGGATTCCTTGGCTGCTCACAGAAATCTATAAGGACGTGAGCGAGCCGTTGAAATGGCATCTTCCAATCGGCGAGTTGGTTGAGGAATATGAGCCAGGGTGCTCACTCTTGATTAACCTCAAGCCTAATGCACAGGACTTACACATGTATGAAGTAATCCACGCATGGGGACATTCCTCACAAAATTGGACACCCGTCTTGCTCGGTCTATGCCCGCTTCAAACAAACCTCAAACCAGCGCAACGCGACGCCAGTAACTTCCGATGTAAACGCTCGACAGAATTATGCTTTTCGCCCAGCTACCTGAATGGAACTCTAAAACAGGGTAAGCTGGATGGAACGTGGTCGCCGCCTAGACCCAGTTCAACTAATAGCGTTTTGATTTGGCCAGAAACTTTTGAATTCTTCGCAACGGAAGCGAAAAAATACTTTGATCAAGTGCCATATTCATCGAGTCATTTATAATGAAATGTGTTGGCATTCACGTCAACACGAAGCGTCTTTCCCAAACCATCCTGACCTTACGCTTACGCCCAAATCCTGGCCAGCACCAGTTCAAACCCGGCGATGGGCCCGGCACCCTGCACGGAGGTGGGCTGCGTGAGGAGTTCCGGCTGGTCGCCGGGGCGGTAGATGGTGACGGCCTTCTCTAGCGGGTCGACGAGCCAGGCAACTTCGGCCCCATTGGCGATCCACATCTCCATCTTGGCCTGCAAGTCGGGCAGGCGGTCCGTCTCCGAGCGCACCTCAATGATGAACTCCGGGCAGATTGGCGCAAACCGCTTCTGGTCCTCACGGCTCAGGGCGTTCCATCGCGGCCAGCTCACCCAGTGGCAGTCTGCGGCGCGCACCGATCCGTCGGGAAGTGTGAACCCGGAGTTCGAGCCGAAGACCTTGCCCCGCCCATCCTGTCGCGCCCAGATGCTCAACTCTACGCCAACGTCCAGTTCGGTTGACCCACCTTCACTTCCCGTCGGCGACATCACGATAAGCTCTCCCTGTGCGTTCCGCTCCACTCGCAGCGGGTCGTTTTCTGCGCAGAAGCGCATCAACTCCTCGTCCGTCATGGGACGGTCGAAGCGGAGACGGACCGGCAGTCCGGATTCGCTGAGCGCGAGATTCATAGCGATAGTTTACTCCCAGTCTGGGCTGGCAGCTACGCCCAAATCCTGGCCAGCACGAGTTCAAAGTTCGTCAATGACGATCAACTCGTGCGAGAATTCTGTCAACCTAAAATGCGATCACTTCCCGTTTTGATTCTCGTCGCCTCACTCGCAAGCAGCACCGCCCTCGGCCAGGTGGGAACCGCCTCTATCGGCGTCGGTGGAATCGTGATGACTCACGAAAACCACATTACGATCGACAAAGAAGTGCTCACCATCAGCGAGAGCAAAGTGATAGTCGAGTATGACTTCCTTAATGGCAGTGACGCCGATATCACCAACGATCTCGCGTTTAACATGCCTGATTACCAGCCAGACCAACGGCCTGCATCCAGCCAGGGATTCGAAGACTTCAAGGTATGGGTCAACCAGGCGCCGGTCCACTACTCCATCGAAGTGAAGGCCACAGCGAATGGTCACGATTACACGTCCATGTTGCGCTCCATGGGAATCGATATTCAGAGCTTCGGACACAAGTACGATCGCACTGTTCCATCGCAAATCGACCAGTTGACTCAAAAGCAGAAGGACCGTCTGCATAACGCGGGTTTATTAGATAAGCCAAATGACGTTCCCCACTGGGCGGTCCGCAAGAAGTATTCCTGGTCGCAGACCTTCCCTGCGCATAGCACCACTCATATTCGCCATGAATACACACCGGCAGTTGGTAATAGCAACTTCATCGCCTATGCAACAACCGGCGTTGCCAGCCAGGAAGATTCCGATCTGGCAAGCGTATGCCCAACGCCGGAGTTGCTGAATGCTTTACACAAGGACGCGCAACAACCCCGCCATGCAGACAGAATCGATTACGTCGATTTCATCCTGACGACAGCGAAAACCTGGGTGATGCCGATTGTGGACTTCACGTTGATTGCGGATGGTACGCCGCAAAGTAAAAGTCCAGGCGATTCGTCCACTACAGGAAACCTGGCAAGTTTTTGTTGGGACGGGCCGGTCGAGAAGGTCGATGACCATCAACTGCGCGCGCGCAGGACCGATTTTGTGCCGAAGAAAGAACTGCGCGTCGGATTCCTGCATAGCGACAAATAGCGTCCGAAGAACTACGCCCAAATCCTGGCCAGCACCACTTCAAACCCGGCAATAGGCCCGATGCCCAGCACTGTGGTTGGTTCTTCGCGTATCACTGGCCTTACGGTGCCGTGACGCGGACACTCACTCCATACCCTTGCAGCGGGATGGTGGTATGCACGGTATCCGAATCGGTATCGATTACCGTCATCACCTGCGAGTCGTTGCACACCACATAGACCTTGCCGGTCGGTGTCGCGTCCGTGGTGGCAATCCAGGCGGGATGGCCATTGATGGGGATGGTCGTCGTCACCGTGTTGGTGGTCAGGTTGATCACCGACACGGAGCAGAGCGTAGTACCTGACCCCGCCGCACCCGTACCGCAGGGCAGGCTGAGATTGCCCGCGTTAGCCACATAAGCTCGCGTGTAGTCGCTGAGCACCGATACCATGATGGGGTTGACGCCTACCGGGATGGTGGTGACCACCTGACCAAAGCTGGTTGCATCCGACGGATTGACCGCATTGCAGTTCGGGTTGACCTGTAGCGAGGTCGCCGTACATAGAGGAACGTTGATGATTGTCACCGAGCCATTCGATGTGCCCGTGCCCTGATTGGCGACCACCAGTTCATCCAGGCCCGAAGCCAGGTCGGCCCATACCGGACGCGTTCCCACCGGGATGGTATTCAGTGGAGTGTCCAGCGCGTTGGTCTGCGCGTTGATGACAGAGACCGTCCCGTCGGCCTGGTTGAGGACGAAGGCGCGGCGATTGTCCAGCGTCATCAGCCCAAAGACCGGGCCGCGTCCCACCGGGATCGTGGCTGAGATAGTGGGCGAGGTGGCTGTATTGTTGGGGTTGTCGATTGCCAGCACCTGCCCCGGCCCGCCGCCGGTTGCCGCGGTGATGGCATAGATTCGCGGCGCTGCCGATTGACCCAGCACATACACTGGCGTGTACCCCGATGCAACTGGCAACTCCTGCTTGAGGGCGGGCGGCGTTCCCAGCAGTTGATCGACCGAGCTCACGCCGGGGTCGGCAATATAGGTGGTACTCGAAGTGGCGTAGAGACTTACCGGGTTTGCGCCAAACAACAGCGTCGACTCCAGAACCGTTCCCGGAATATAGGCATTCGTAATGGGCCAGGAGGTCACGGTCCTGTCGCTGTTCAGGGTATAGGCGTTATGACCGGTGGAGTCCAGGGACAGGTAATAGGGATTGAGACCCATCGGTGCGATGACCAGAATCGTATCGCCGGAAAAATCCACCATGGTCAACGATCCGTTTGCCAGCAGCGACCAGAACGCCGTTGCGGTGGCGGGATTGTGGCCTGTGTTGGCGTTCTGCAGGCTCACATACTGCGAGCCCAGATAGCTCACTCCCTGGTTGATGCTGTAGGAAGTTGTCGAACTCCACGCCCCAACGAATGTGATGGGGCCGTTGGCCGGGATTTGGGTGGGGCTAGAGACGGCAATGGCATACTTGGCCTGCTGTTCCGCCGGGCCCACCACGGCGATTGCACTGACCACAGGTCTATAGTTGTTACCGCAACCAGCAATCATCGCCAACGACCCGGTCAATAAGGCCACTGCTGCGACCGCGCGCCCAAGCGACGCGCCTGCGAGCACCGTGCTACGAGTCCTGCTCCGCTTCCTCATTCCTGCCGACTGCGCTTCCACTGATTGCAAACCTGCTCCCACGTTCCCGTCGAACTTGCTGACGCTCAAGGTTCGATTGTAAATCAACCCGGAGCCGCGCGCGGCATCTCCCCGCAAAACCCCTTGTAACTCGAACCTAGAACCTCGAATCTGGCTCTACGCGTCCGCTTTGCCATGCAACCAGCCGACGTTCACATGCAGCCGCAGCAAGGTATAGCTCAGCATCTCGTGGAAGTAGCGCAGCGCCAGGTCGTAGTCGTCGATGTGACCCAGCGGGCCGCGCGGCGAGGTATAGACGATAAGTCCCGCATCCTGGCAGAGCTTGCGCACGCGAAACAGGTGGGTGCCATCGCTGACTACCACAATGCTGTTCAGATGCCTCTGGTGCGCGATCTCCGCCAGCCGCTTTACCTGCTGCTCGGTGTCCACAGATTGGGTCTCGGCCACAATCCGCTCATACGGAACGCCGTTGGCCAGCAGATAATCGCGCCCTACGCCGCCCTCGGTCATTCCCTTGTCCAGCTCGCTGCCGCCGCCCAGGGTAATCACCAGCGGAGCAATCTGCTCCTGATACAGCTCCACCGCGTGGTCCAGGCGCGCATGCAGCACCGGAGAGGGCCGGCCGCCGTACTCCGCCGCGCCGAAGACAGCGATGGCATCCGCTGGCCGCGCCTCATCGTGGCCCGCAACCGCATTGATCTGCACGATGAGCCACGCAGTCCATCCCAGCACCAATACCAGAAGCACGCCCAGCAGACGCCGCAACAATAAATGCCTCGTAGATTCCCGCTGCTTTGCAGGGCCCTTTGCGCGCCTGGGCAGACTCATGCGGCGCTTCGTCGGGCTGGCGGGTGATGGACTCATAATCTTGAAGGCCAAGGTCGCGGCACTGCATTCCGGCCCACTAGATGCCAGTGGAATGCAGGATGTCGCGTAGCCCACAGTATTACTCTTCTCATCCCAGCCGACAAACATCCTCCGCACTCAACCCACGGTGCAAGGTATGCTGGACGTGCGCAGTTCTCCAGCGCATCTCAGTTCCAGCCTCATATATAGGAGAAGAACTTGACGGCAGAGATACTGCGTATCCATCCGGACGAGCCTGAACCGGAACAGATCGCGCGGGTGGTACGCGCGCTGGCGGCGGGCCAGGTTGCCGCGCTGCCTACCGACACTTTTTATGGCCTGGCCGTCGATCCCATCAACCTGCGCGCGGTCGACCGCATCTACGAGGTAAAGACGCGCGCCCGCCACAAGCCTCTCTCCCTGCTCATCAGCGAGACCGCACAGGCCTATGGTCTTGCACGCGATATCGACACCGCCTTTGACCGCTTGGCCGAGCGCTTCTGGCCCGGACCGCTCACTATCGTCGTCAAGGCAGGCACACGGCTTCCCTTGCGCGTTACCGCCAACACCGGCAACGTAGCCCTGCGCGTTCCGGAGGCAGCCATCGCCCGCGCCGTGGTCGCCAGCCTCGGCCTTCCCATCACCGCAACCTCCGCCAACCTGCGCGGAATGCCGGAGTGTACCGACGCGGCCAGCGTCTCCGAACAGCTCGGCAACCAGATTCCGCTCATCGTGGACGGCGGCCCCACCGCGCGCTCCACCGCTACCACCATCGTCGACCTCTCCGGCGGAGGCCTCTCCTGGATGATCCTGCGCGAAGGCGCCATTCCCACCCACGAGATTGCCCTCGCCCTGCAACACTAGGTGCTAGCCTCCCGGTGACATAACAACGAGGTCTACCGATGACAATCATGTTGAGGGATATTCTTCAGATCCAAAATCCTAGCGAATACAAAGTTCACTTTGCAAAGCGGAGCGAAACTGCACAGCCGCTCGACGTATTCACAAAGGACCGGCGTGAATGGCAGGGCTGGCAGGAGCATCGGTCTGCCAGAGACGAGTTCAACAGACCTTTTATATTCTCTCTCGCCAACTTCTATTACGAACCGGAGACATGGTTATTTGGCGGCGTCTTCAAAGTGCTTGGGCGCAACAAAAAGCGCTACAAAGTCGAACTGTCCGATATTGCAGCGGGATTTATTGGGCGGCTCAAGTTGCGCTCGCCATATAATTCACGTGCTGTAAGAGTCAAAATGGAGAGCCACTCCGACCTGTTCGAGGTCTCCGAGATAATGGGAGAACCGTTTTCTGGTCGTCCGTTCCCAGGGTATGAGGACATCGAGCTTTCATTCGAGGAAATCGAAACTAACCTTGTGACGGCCCGGTTCCTCGGTCTGGAAAAGCGAGTCACCTGACGAAGCAGCGGCCTATGACTTGCCGTGGTGGAACGCCCGCAGCACGTCCCCGTAAAACTCCCCAATCACATCCCCTATCGCCGACCCACCAATCGACAATCCCAGCGTCTCCATCGTCTGTTCTGTGCCGCGGTTCACCTGAGGATAGTACGCGTTCGTCAGCGCCGATCCCTCCGCGTTCCCCAGGATCAGCGCAAGATTCGGAGCAGTGTGTCCGCTGGTCGTCCGCGTAATGATCGGCCGCGTGCCCGCGTACACCAGACGCACAAAGAAATTGTGCCCCGGCCCCATCCGGTAGTAGCGCGGGTCCTCATGCAGTAAGGGAGACATCACGCTCTCGGTCAGCAGGTCCTCACTCGTGTTGCAGATCGCAGCCGCCCCCAGCCGTTCGCCGAACGCTCCTCGATCGGTGCCGTAGTTCGGACTGCCGTTCAGCCATTGGTTGTATCCGGCCGACGTGAACCATCCGGCTATCGAGATCAGTGAGAAAGAATCCTTCACTCCCAGCAGCACCATGTCACCGGAACTGAGCGCAGGAGCCGTCTGACCCGCCTTTATAAATTTCTGCGTGCGCGATGCCTCCGGGAAAGCAGCCGAACCGCTCGCGGCATCGCGACGACGGGCTCCCATATCAAACGAAGCAATACTTCCTTCGACCATCGCCGTGCTGTAACTGGACCGCGCCGCATTCGGAGCATCCGGCAGCACATCTGTCGCCACCAAAGTGCGAGCATCGCTCGCCGCAGGAGCCATCGGTGCGGCAACTCCCGCCACCATCTGCGCTCCGCTTGTCATACACGCGAGCAGGCAGAACCCGGCCAAATTACCGGCGATGAAACGTCCTAGTCTTTGTTGGTTTGATTTCAATCTCAAGTTGGGCTCCTGATCCTGACGATGCATTCGATGGCTACAAACACACCTAGCCGAAGTCAGGTAACGGTCGTCAGGCGACCATACACGCGACATCCCTTACCATTTAAGACGCAAATTGACCGTGGGACGTTGCATTGCTACTATACTTCGCCCCGCTCCCAATCTCTCCCTAGACTCCCAATCCAAGCGCCACAGGCGGGCCCGGGTACCACTTGCACGACTCACTACACGTATGATGGATCGCGAGTTCCCCATGCGCCGCGCAACCCATCTCACCACGATCCTAGCTTTGGCTGCCCTCGCCGGTTTCGCGCAGACCGCGCAGCCCAATCCCGAGCTGCTCCTCTTCCATCCCTCTGGCCCACTGCTCTCCTACGAAGTCGCCACCATCAAACCGATAGGCTCCAACGACGCAGACCGTGTGGTCAAGTTGCCGCCGGGCGTCACTCTCAGCCCGCTCAGCATCCGCCGCTACATCATGGACGCCTACGGTGCCACTTATGCGGCGCAGATCGTCGGCGGCCCGGACTGGCTCAACAAAGACGCCTACGACATCAAGAGCAAGGTCCCCGACGACCTCGCGGCCGCATTCCAGAAGATTAAGTTCGACGACAAACACGACCAGACACGCATGATGCAGCAGTCTCTGCTCGCCGACCGCTTTCATCTCAAGGCGCACTTCGAGACCCGCGTTCTGCCCGTCTACGAGCTCGTGCCCGCCAAAGGCGGCCTCAAAATCACCGATGTCCCCGCGTCATCCGAGCGCAAACCCGGCGACTCTCCGCCGCCACCGCCTTCACCGGGCAAGCAGATCCCTCCCGGCTCGATGATGGACACATACAGCAGCAATGGCCTCCGTACGACCAACGGACGGGCCATCCAGATGCAGTTGCTGGCCCGCAGCCTCAGCTACTCCGCCAACCCCGAAGTCGGCGACCGCCCCATCGTCGATCACACCGGCTTCACCGGCTACTTCGACATCAAGGACCTCGCGTGGGCACCATTAGGCAACGCCGACGCTACCAACGCGCCCGACGCCCCCTCGCTGATCGGCGCGCTCGAAAAGCAGCTCGGTATCAAGCTCGTCCCCGCCAAAGATCCCATCGAAGTCCTCGTCATCGATTCCATCGACCGTCCCTCGGCCAACTGATCGTCCTCACCGAGTACCCCGCGTCGCGCTCTTGACATCCAGGTTTGCGGCCATCAGCCCCACATTCAGACAATATTAAGCTCCTGCGTTTATCATCCGCACTGAATAGGAGACCTCACTTGCTAACAATCCGAAATATCATCAAGCCTCTGGCCACGCTGCTGGTCCTTGCAGCCATGCCCTGCCTCGCCCAGTCCAACTGGGGAGTCGTATCGACCTTTCAAATCGGCGGAGAGGGCAGCTGGGACTACGTCACCGTCGATGCGCCGGGACACCGGCTCTTCGTCACCCGCGCCACCCACACCCAGGCCATCGACACCGACACCGGCAAGGTGCTGGCCGACATCACGGGCCAGGTGCGATCGCACGGTGTGGCTATCGTTCCCAAGCTCAATCGCGGATTCATCACCGATGGCGGTGGCACCGGCTCGATCATTGTCTTCGACCTGAAGACCTATGCCGTACTCGGCAAGCTCGCCACTATGCCTGATTCCGACGGCATCATCTACGACGCCAAGCTGGACAAGGTAATGGCAGTCTCGGGCGACGGTAACGCGCTGATGACCTTCAGCCCCGACATCGACCCAAAGAGCGGCAAGATCGACCCTCCCATTAAGCTTGCCGGCGCGCCTGAATTCCTCGCCTCCGACGGCAGCGGCAAGGTCTTCGTCAATCTGGAAGACAAAGATGTGGTGGCCGTGGTGGACATGAAGTCGCGTACGGTAGTCTCGCGCTGGCCGGTCGGGCCCGCCGGTCATCCGGTCGGCATGGCGATGGATGCAGCCAGCCACCGCCTCTTTATTGGCTGCCGCAACCCGCAGAAGCTGGTCGTCATGAACAATGAGACCGGCAAGATCGAAGCCTCGCTTCCCATCGGCTCAGGCGTAGATGCCACCGCGGTTGCCGCAGGCCTTGCCTTTGCCAGCGCCGGAGACGGCACCCTGACCGTGGCCGCACTGAAGGCGGGCACATTCGACGTTCTGCAGACCGTCAAGACGCCCACCGGGGCAAAGACCATGGGCTTGAACGCCGACACCCACCGTATCTACCTGCCCGCCGTCGATTTGGAACCCGCCGTCGCAGGCGCTCGCCCCAAGCAGAAGCCGAATACCTTCAAGATCGTCGTGGTCGGTCAGCAGTAGCAACACAATGGGGGAGCGCCGCGGAACCGGCGCTCCTCCACCTTCTTCTCCACCTATGCCTGTTTGCTCGCCATTCTGGCGCAGCTAGAATCTCCGTAGCCGTCTTGCTATAAGGCATGGGTGCGCTCGCTTCTAATAAGCGGCAGCACGACTTCCCAGTCGCGCAAGCAGTATCCTGTCAGCGGAGAACGAATCATGCGCCTGACCAAGCTTGCCGCAACTATCCTTCTTAGCCTCACTCCCTGCGCCTTTGCCCAGATTGCCGCGCCGCCGACGCCCGCTGGAAAGATGGCCGCGACCGTTCTTCAGCAGAACCCAGCCGTCACCCCCGCCGCCTGCACCTGGGGATACGAGGACGGCTTCCGGCTGGATGGGATGGTTGCCGCGTGGCACACCAGCTATAACGTCGCGGATTACAACTTTATCCGATCCGCCGTGGACCCCTGCATCGCCGCTGACGGTTCCATTGCTGGCTACAAGCCCGACACCCACACCCTGGACGACATCGAGATGGGCCGCGCCGTCCTGTTCCTCTACCGCACCACGTCGCAGGCGAAGTACGCCAAGGCAGCCAAGTTCCTGCACGATCAGCTCGACGTTCAACCACGCACCGCGAGCGGCGGTTACTGGCACAAGCAGATCTATCCCAACCAGATGTGGCTGGACGGCGCTTACATGGCCGAACCCTTCCGCGCAGAGTACGCCGCCACCTTCCAATCTCCCGCCGAGTTCGACGATATCGCCAAGCAACTCCTGCTGATGGACGCCCACATGCGCGATCCCAAGACTGGCCTGATGAAGCACGGCTGGGACGAGTCGAAGCAGATGCCGTGGGCGGATAAACAGACCGGCCTAAGCCCCGAAGTCTGGGGTCGCGCCATGGGCTGGTACGCCATGGCTCTGGTGGACACGCTGGAATGGTTCCCCAAAGACCATCCGCAACACGCAGCCCTGGTCGCCGCGCTCAATCGCACCATGGCAGCCGTGATCAAAGTGCAGGACACTAAATCCGGTTTGTGGTGGCAGGTGATGGACCGGTCTTCTCGCAGTGGGCCGTTGATGCAAAAGCAGCCGGACGGCAGCATCCGGATCGGTGTGGCACACTCCGAGAACGGCAACTATCTTGAAGCCTCCGCCAGTTGCATGTTCGCCTACGCGCTGGCCAAGGGCGCGCGCATGGGAAGTCTGCCTCAAGCCGATGTGGCGAGCGCCCGGCGCGCATGGGAGGGCATCCAGAAGCAGTTCCTCACCACCAATCCCGACGGCACGCTCACCCTGCACGGTACGGTGAAGGTCGGCGGGTTGGGTGGTACGCCGTATCGCGCGGGCGACTACAACTACTACATCCACGAGCCGGTGGTCGATCAGGACAAAAAAGGCGTCGGTGCGTTTCTCCTTGCCGGCGCGGAGATGGAACAGCCCTTCAACATGCAGCCGAGCACAGTGAAGACGGGTCTGCTACCCAGCTCCAAGGACTTCCGCACTGGACAGCAGCCTGCGACGCGAAGCAAGACCGCGCTCATTGACGGATGGTTCAACTCGCAGACGCGCAAGAACGCCTTCGGCCAGACCGAGCTATACCACTACAAGTGGGACGATGACACGATCAACGGCTATTCACTCTTTGGCCGCGCCTTCCAGAGCTACGGCGCATCGCTGGCCACGCTGCCCTCCGCGCCCACCGCCGCCTCGCTGGCAAAGGCACAGATCTATGTGATCGCATCGCCCGACGTCCCCATCAAGAACCCCAATCCCCACTACATGGACCAGGCCAGCGGCGACGCCATCGAGGCGTGGGTGAAGGCAGGCGGCGTGCTGATGCTCTTCACCAACGACCGCGACAACACGGAGTTTGAGCACTTCAACACGATGAGCGACCGCTTTGGTATCCACTTCAACCCAGTCCTGTCACACCACGTTACGGGCGGCGACGGCCCTGGCGAGGTTGTGATCCAGCCCGGCACAGGCATCTTCGGCGCGGGCTTCACGGCGTTTATGAAGGACACCAGCACAATTACTGTCAGCGGCCCGGCCAAGGCAGTCGTCACCGATCACGGCGACATCATGATCGCCATCTCGCATGTGGGCAAGGGAGCGGTGATGGGAGTGGTGGACCCCTGGGTCTATAACGAGTACGCCGACGGTCGCAAGATGCGCCAGTACGACGGCTATGAGGCGGCACAATATCTTGCAGCCTGGGCAGTACACGAGGTGAAGTAAGCGCTAGCCAGTCGGCAGAATCGCCTTGCGCAGCGCAGCGGCCAGATATCCAAGCCGCGTGGCATCGGGTGCGCTCTCGCCCAGCAGCACTTCCAGCTCACGCGCAATGCGCGTGCCTTCGTCGAATCCATACATGCCCAGTGAACCGGCCAGCTTGTGCGCTGCGCCGCAGGCCTCCTGGCGCAGATCATCCATCAGCATGCCTGCTTCGGCAGCAGCGGCGGCCCGAGCCAACAGGGCGATGCGATCCTCCACCAGTGCGCGGTTGCGCTGCCAGACGGCCGCAATCAGCGATGCGGTTTTCTCGTCGGAGTCGGTCATTTCACTCCTTGAAGTGTCACGATTGCCCGCGCAATCGGATCTGTATCTTTCCGGAATCCCTTGCGGTCAGTCCACCCAGCCGAGCTTTTCCGAAATCTGGGCGGCCAGCGTGAGCGGGTTGAAAGGTTTGAAAAGTACGGCCGAAACTCCCAGTCCGGCAAAGCGCCGCTGGTCCACGCCCTGCACCTTGGCGGTGAGCAGCAGCACGGGAATGCCTGCCAGGTCGGGGTTCTGTTGCATCAGGCGGAAGGTGGTGGGGCCATCCATCTCGGGCATCATCACGTCCATCAGGATTGCGTCTGGATAGGGGTTGCTGTTGGCCGCGGCACGAATGCCGTCGGCCCCAGAGCTGGCGGTGACGATCTCCCAGCCCGCCGTTGTCTCCAGCGAAAGTGCTGCAACTTCGCGGATGTCCTCTTCGTCGTCGATGATCAAAATGCGGCGCATGGCTAGGCTACTCTCTTATACGGTGAGTCGGCTGTCGATCGGATTGTGTTGCGTGATCGTACCCGTGCCCGCATTGGATTTTAGGACTCGTGCAATCTCCCCGAGCAGAAGGCTCTCGTTGAACGGCTTCTGCACCCAGCCCTGGGCTTCGCCCACCATCAGCGGCCGCTCCGTAGGCGAACTCACACTGAGTACGATGACGGGGATGGAAGCGGTGGCGGGAGAACTCCTGAGCTGCCGCAGTGTCTCCCATCCGGTGAGCCCGGGCAGGTAGTGATCCAGCAAAATGGCGGAGATGGCGGGGGCAGGGACGTTGCGCATGGCCTTCTCGTGGGCCAGGGCAATCACCTCTTCGCCGCTGCCTGCCTCGATCACGTCGTATCCGTGTCGGCGCAACTGTTCGCAGATTACGGTCCGGATGCCTGCATCGTCGTCGCACACCAGAATCAGCCCTTCCCCGTGCTTGGTCATCGGCGACATCAGGTTGGGCCTCGCAGTATCGCCGGCCCGCACACTGCGCGAGAATTGCACGCAGAAGGTTGTGCCCTGGGCGATCTGGTCCGGCTTTGCCCAGTCGTGGTTGGGCTGTGCCCAGATCATGCCGCCGTGTTGCTGAATAATGCTGCGGCATATAGCCAGGTCAAGCCCGGTGCCACCCTTCTTGCTGGCGTCGGAGGACTCAACCTGCTGGAAGCGGTCGAAGATGCTCTCCAGCTTGTCTGCGGGAATGCCGCGCCCGCGATCGATCACCTTCACGGATAGTGCCTCGATGTTGGCGTCGATCTGCACCGAGACGGTGGTATTGATCGGTGAGAACTTGATCGCGTTGGAGAGCAGGTTGGTAAGCACCTGCAGGATGCGGTCGGGATCGGCATCAAAGTAGTTGGCGTCGTGCGCCGCGTAGCTGTTCAGTTCCAGCCGGATGGATGAGGCATCTGCCAGCGCGTTCATGGTGTCCACAGCTTCGCGCGCCAGATCGTAGATAGAGCACCGCCGCAGATTGACGGGGGCACGTCCCGACTCCATGCGCTCCAGATCCAGGATGTCGTTGATCAGGCGGATCAGCCGTTCGGTGTTGCTGGATGCGATGCGCAGCAGGTTTTGCGCCCTGGTATCCACGTTGCCCAACAGTCCGGAAGATAGCAGGCCAAGCGCACCGCGAATGCTGGTCAACGGAGTGCGTAGTTCGTGGGAGACAGTGGATATGAACTCGTCCTTGGCTTGATCCAGGTCCGAGCGCTCAGCCAGCCGGTGCTTCTGCTCCTCGGCATGAATGCGGCTGCGCTTCAGCGCTTCGCTCAGTCCGTCAATATCGTGATCCTGGCGGCGGACTTTGCGATCCAGCCACAGCGCAATGGCGACGAGCACGACAATACACGTCAGAAAAAAACCGAGGAGGATGGATTCTTGCTGACTCATCGTCGATGGCCTATATGCTACAGCGGGATCGGACGCTGAGAGATTAAATGTGGCAGTGTTGCACCAATCAATATACCCCTTAAATGATTCATGCAGAGATAGTTTCGGGCTTGCGGTTCAGCACCCGGCCCCATTGCTTGCCCTTGCGTCCTGCCGCCGCACGCTTGTGCAGCGCGTAGCCAGCCACCAAAGGCAGCGCCAATGTGGCCTCGGCGTACACCATCTGCTCGTACGTGGTGTCCACCTTGCCCCAACTGCTTGCCTCCTTCAGGGTCGATCCCGAAAGCGCCCCGTCGCGCACATCCGCCACCGTAATCTGGATCGCATATTTGTGCATGGGCGCGTCCACCCCCAGCACCTCCGCCGCCACCACAATATCCTGGGCAAAGTTCTTGGGCACGCCGCCGCCGATCATCAGCAGCCCGGTCGTTGGGTTGGCAATCTTCAGCTGCGTCAGCTCGTAAAAGTCCTTGGCTGAGTCGATCGACACCATCGCCTGCCCCTGCCGCGCGTGCTGGTGCATCACAAAGCCGAAGCCCGCCGAGCAGTCCGAGAACGCCGGGCAAAAGATCGGCACATCCTTCTCATACGCCGCCAGCAGGATCGAATCGTTGTTGCCAGCTTCAGGCGTGCGGTCGTTGGCTGCAAGGTACGCGCCAAACTCGCGCAGGATCTCCCGCGAGCTGTAAGGCCGCGGCTCCAGCGAGTTGATGATCTTCTCCGTCGTCTCGTCGCAGATGCGCAGTTCTTCCTCGTCGATGAACGTGTCGTAGATGCGGTCGATCATCAGTTCGCGCAGCTCCGCGTCGCCGTTGCCGTACTTGTACTCGTCGCCCGCAATGTAGTGGCGGAATCCCAGCGCCTCGAAGAAGTCCTGGTCCACAATGTTCGCGCCGGTGGAGACAATGGCGTCCACCATGTTGTTGCGCACCAGGTCGACAAACAGCTTTTGCAAGCCCGCCGAGATCAGCGACCCGGCCAGGCACAGGATGACGCCGCACTCCGTGTCGCGCAGCATCATTTCGTAGATAGCGGCGGCCCGCGCTGTATCCCGCGAGCTGTAGGCCATCGATGCCATCGCATCCACCAGCGCCACTACGTTGTGCTGCGTGATGTCAATGTGCTGAACGGGCGTCGAGAGCAGTTCTTTTTTAATTGGCATGGTTAGCTATAAGAATATCGCGTCCTGGACGATCCCAGTACAACACGCGAATGAATTTCGGGCCAACGAGTTGACGCCTCACATCTCATCCGTAAAGATGGCCTCGATGCTGGTCTCGAACAGCCGGGCAATACGGAAGGCCAGCGGTAGCGATGGGTCGTACTTGCCGGTCTCGATGGCATTCACAGACTGGCGCGACACCTCCAGCCGGTCGGCCAGGTCGGCCTGCGACCACTCCCGCTCCGCGCGCAACACTCGCAACCGGTTCTTCATCGGTATCTCCGCAGGAGCAACGGCGCACTAATGCCGCAGAAGATCCAAAAGAGAGTGAATGTCCAGGTCATCGGGAAGTGCCGGATGTGCATATACGTCTCCAGCGATCCCCAGACCTCCATAAAGACGAGGGTCCCTCCGATGCCGCATAGCAGAGTCTGGATGAACATGTTGCGCTGAAACTCGTCCTTCTCCTCAACCAGAAAGAGTCCGAGAGCGACGATGAAACCGAGAATTGCTACGGCGGGCAGAGCAGCAAGCAGGTAGGCGAGGGGCCCATGCGGATGGAATTCGTCAAAGCACGAAGCCACGAAGATGGTTAGCACAATGTTGGCAGAAACGGAGGCGACGACTCGGAAGACAAATCGTCGCACGGCGGAGTTCTTTGGCAGACAGCCCATGACTGGCATCCTTTCCTTCATCGGTACCTCCAACGCAGCACACCGGTTGCCACACCCTGGAAGCACCAGAAAAGTGGAAATGTCATGAAGGGTTGGAAGGGATAAATATGCGCATATAGCTGGAGAA
>CAIZFH010000289.1 GCA_903932155.1 uncultured Granulicella sp.
CCCTGGGTCTGCCCGACTTCCGCGCTGCGGAGCGCGTCTTCCAACTTCTGACCCAGGTCTCTGGCCGCGCAGGCCTCGGAGAGCTTCCCGGACGCGTTCTTGTACAGACCTACCATCCCGAGCACTATGCCATCCAGTGTGCCGCCGCGCACGACTACGCGGGCTTCGTGGCCAAGGAACTTCATTATCGCCGATGGATGCATTACCCTCCTTCCAGCGTACTGGCGAACCTGATCGTTCAAGGCCAGACGCTGGAGGAAGCTGCCACATTTGCTTCCAAATTGGGCCGCTGGTTCGAGGCTGCACATCTGGATAAAGTGCGCGTGCTTGGTCCAGCAGCAGCTCCGATTGCCCGGCTGAAGCGCATCTATCGATTTCACTTTGTACTCAAGGCCGAACGGCGCGATACGCTCGGTCGCACGCTGCGTGCCCTGCTTGACTACGCGGAGTCCGAGGGCGTTCCACGCCGCAATCTGATTGTGGACGTAGACGCGATCCATCTGATGTAAGCCGCTCTGTACTGCTATGCTGGGCTTGCCGGTCTCCGGCCTATCTGATCGAGGAGTCAATCCAATTATGTCTGAGCCAGTAAAGATCTCCGTTCGCCCCAACGGCCCGCTGCGGGTAGAAGGACCGATTGTGTTATGCGATGCCGATGGCAAAGAGTGGGACCTGACCGGCAAACCAGCGGTGTCGCTTTGCCGATGCGGCGCGAGTGAGAATCGCCCTTTCTGCGATGGCTCACACAAACGGATCGGCTTTCTGTGTTCAGCCAGTCCGGCACCAGTTGCATAAAGAGCAGCCAATCTGATCTCGTGATATCTCGGACTCATACAAACACACTCCTGTCGTCGCATCCGATTGCGCGGACGCATTCCGTGGCATTCAAACTTGTACTCGGCCTCGCGGCTTTTAGTATCTGTTCGAAGACATTGAGCTCGCAGCTGCCAGCATTGCCTTCCAGCACGGGACCAACTGCAACAACAGCGACACGGACCACGCCGATGCGCGCCTATACACGCCAGGAGGCGATGCTGCGCATGCGCGATGGCGTGCGTCTGCATGCAGTGATTCTGCGCCCGGTCGATGCGAGTGATGCTCCACCGTCGGGCCTGCCGTTTCTGCTGGCTCGGACCCCCTACGGTGTGAACGAATACGACACGGAGAGCGTGAACCGCGATAAACCCGAACTGGCCGCCAGCGGATATATCTTTGTCTACGAAGACATCCGCGGACGGTACCAGTCGGAGGGCAAGTTCGTGATGAACCGGCCCATCGTTGCCCACAACAACAAACATGATGTGGACGAAACCACCGATACCCATGACACTATCGACTGGTTGCTGAAGAATGTTGCGGGCAACGATGGCCGGGTTGGCGTCATTGGTCTCTCGTACGACGGATTTCTGGCCATGATGGCAGGCATCGACGCGCATCCGGCGGTAAAGGCCATCTCTCCGCAGGCGCCGATGACCGATGTGTGGATGGGCGACGACTTCTTCCACAATGGCGCCTTCCGGCAAAGCTACAGCTTCGACTATATGCAACAGATGGAGTCGCAGAAGACGGATCTGGTGGTGGACTCGAAGCTAGACGCGTACGATTTTTTCCTGCAGTGCGGAAACTTCGAGAGCGCGGTCGACTCCGTGTCGAAGATGAGCGATCTTCCCACCGTAAAGGCCATTCTGACCCAGCCTGCGTATACCTCCTTCTGGCAGGCGATGGCTGTGCAGGAGCATCTGAACAAGGTTGAAGTGCCGACGCTCGAGGTCGGCGGCTACTGGGACCAGGAAGATATGTGGGGCACGCAGGCCGAGTATGCTGCACTGAAAAAACACGATGACCAACACGAGGTATTTCTGGTCCTGGGACCATGGAACCACGGTGGCTGGCAAGGCGCGGGTCGAAGGCTAGGCTCGGATTTTGGCAGCATCGAGTTCGGCGAACCGACCGGTACAGAGTTTCAGCAGCGATTTGAGGCTCCTTTTTTTGAGAAATACCTGAAGGACAGGCAGGGATTCGACCTTATCGATACAGCCAGCTTTCGCACCGGCGTGAATCAGTGGGAACGATATCCAACATGGCCTACTGTGAGTGGCTATGAGCCAGTGAAACTCTATCTCGAATCAGATAAAAAGCTCAGCTTTACAGCACCTGTAGCGACGGAAGACGCGGTTGCGGCGAGCTATGTTTCAGATCCAGCGGATCCGGTTCCCTATCGCCATCAGCCAATGCAATCGACCTACGCGAAGGGCTCGAAGTGGTACACATGGTTGGCGGAAGATCAACGCTTCGTGACTGGGCGCAAGGACCTTGCTAACCTCACCCTGCCTGTGCTCGATCACGATGTAACCATCACAGGCGACGTGACCGCCGATCTTTTTGCCGCAACCACGGGGAGCGATGCGGACTGGATCGTGAAGCTGATCGACGTCTATCCCGGCGATGCGGCCATAAATCCCGGCTATCAGCTAATGGTCGCGGAAGAGATATTCCGCGGACGCTATCTGAAGAGCTTCGTAGAGCCTGCTCCGTTGACTCCGGGCGCGGTGAACGAGTTTCGTTGGAGCCTGCATGGCGTGGATCATACCTTTCTGAAAGGACACACAATCCTGGTCGAGGTGCAGTCGAGCTGGTTCCCGCTGTATGACCGCAATCCGCAGACGTTTGTGCCTAACATCATGACCGCGCCCAAAAAGGCCTATCAGCCGGAGACGATGACAATCTATGGCTCGGCAAATTGGCCCTCGCATCTTGAGTTTAGAGTGGAACAGTAAGGACACTTGCGGGTGGAGGGATATACCCACCTAAAAGTCCTATAGTATTCAAATCATGAAACTTAAGTCTGGGCCTGGTCTGGACTAAGTCTGGACTTTGTTGCGACAGTTGAGGGCTAAATAGCCCCCCACCCATGCGCAAAACGCGCATAAATAGGGGTACCCGGTGATGGCTGGACTCAGCGGTGGCGGGCGACGAGGAGGAGAAGGAGGAGGATGAGCAGGGGTATGACGATGAAGGTACCAATCAGAAGATTGCGGTGCGCTTGGGGTGATTCCTTGCGCTTCCAGGCGGCGGCCTCTTCTCGGTTTGCGACTCCGACTTCGTCCTGATGCTCGAGGTCGTGGGCGAACTCGCGGGCGCTGGCGTATCGATTTTTGGGATCGCGCTCCATGGCTCGGTAGAGGATCTCCTGAAGCTGTGGTGTGATGGCGGGTTCGATCGACATGGGCGGCGGCGGATAGTTGAGCAGGCGGTCGTTCATGACGGCGAAGGGATTAGGGCCAGTGAAGGGAACGGTTCCGGTGAGCATCTCGTAAAGCATGACGCCGAGGGAGTAGATATCGCTGCGGGCGTCTCCACGCTTACCTCGGACCTGCTCCGGCGAAACGTAGTCGGGTGTACCAAGTGCTGTGGAGAAGTTACCGAAGGTGAGGCGGCGCGCACCAGCATTGGCTGCAATGCCGAAGTCGATGAGCCGGATATTGTCGTTGGAATCCACCATGATATTCTCCGGCTTCATATCGCGGTGGACGACACCGTTGGCGTGGATATACTCCAGGGCGTGGCATATTCCGATGGTGAGCTTGACGGCGCGGTCGATGGAGATCTTGGGCCGTTCCTGAACTATCTGGCGCAGCAGGCGGCCGTCGACCCATTCCATAACCATGTAAACCTGGGTACGGTCTGGGTTGGGATAGACCTTCATGACGCCCGGATTGTCGAGGCGAGTACCGATGTCGGCTTCGCGGGAGAAGCGCTCGTAGAGTGCGGGGTCACACTCGACCTCAGGATGGGGGACCTTGATAGCGACCTGCGTGCCAGTACGTGTGTCTATGGCGCGAAATACGGTGGACATACCGCTGGTGGCCACCAGTTCTTCGAGGCGGTAGTGGTCAAGCTGGTCGCCAGCATGAATGGAAGTGGTTGGAGCGAACATTTATAGCAGCCGGTACGGGCGCCCACGGTAAAGCCCCATGCGCTCTACTGAGCGTACACGAATCAGTTGGACACTGACATTATCGTACCCTCCGGCGGAGTTGGCGGCCGCCACCAGGGTAGCTACGGCCTGATCCAGATTGGGGGCGGAGGCGATGATCTGCTGAATGGAGGTGTCGGAGACGTATCCGTGCAGGCCGTCGGAGCAGAGCAGAAGGAGATCGCCGGGCATGATGTTGACGGTGATGGTATCCGCGGCAACGAAGAGCTCACTACCCAGGCTGCGGGTGAGGATGTGGCGGTTGACGGCGGAGGCGGCTTCGGTTTTGGAAATAAGACCGAGGCGGACCTGCTCATCAACCATGGTGTGGTCGTGGGTGAGGGCGGTCATGTTGCCGTTTCGGATGAGGTAGCAGCGTGAGTCCCCAACATGGGAGACGACGGCGGAGTCGAATCGCAGGGCGCAGAGGACGAGGGTGCTGGCCATGTGCGAACCGCCGGGCAGGATGGCGCCGCCGGGATCGGAGTAACGGGCGTCTGTGCGGTGGGGAGCGGCCTGACCCTGGTCTACGATGGCGTGATTGGCTTCCTGCACGAGGCGGGGGAGTAGCGAGACGTGCATGATGCCCTTGGGGATCTTGCGGAAGCCGGCTTGTACGGTCTCAATGGCGAGGCGGGATGCTACCTCGCCCTTCTCCTGGCCACCGACGCCATCCGCTAGGGCAAAGAGCCATCCTTGCGACTGGACCTGCGAGGGTGAGGAAGGGAGCACATGACCGAGGTAGTCCTCGTTGTGATCGCGCGTCAGACCGGAATCGGAGAGTTCAGCGAATTCGAGATCGAGCATAGGGGATCGGCCGTCCGGTCGGTTGGGGTACGGGGAAAAATACAGGGCGTCCGGTGTAGCAGCAGCGCTACACCGGACGCCCCTAGTTTACGCCGCGTTACGATCCGTCAGCAGGGTTGGCTTATTGTGGGCTTTGCCGATGCTGAGGAAGTGGAGCGCTCCGTAGATTGCCCAAGCAAATGCTATGCCGAGCGCCAGTAGAGGCTCCATCTTTGTGCCGTATCCCATGAAGGGACCGATCAGGTAGAAGGCCATGCAGGCCAGGTTGGCGACAATGCCGAATACAGGAATGATGCCATGACGAAGCACGCTATAGTTGGGATGCTTCGCATAGGCGACCATGCAAGTAAAGCAACTCAGGCAGTAGAGCAGGAAGGTGCCAAAGTTGGAGGCCAGCGTGACCGTAAGTAGTGAGTTGGGTAGAGCGGCCATCTTCTCGTGCGTGGTGTAGCCGAAGCTGGACCAAAAGCCCTGGGGCAAGGCGGCAATGGATGTGGCCGAGGGTGCGGCACCATCGCCAAAGGCAAGCACCACAGCGACACAACCAATGACGGCGGAGATGGTTGCCAGGGTCCAGATGGCACGGTGCGGGGTGAGGTTGGTGGTGTGGAGGCCGCCGAAGTTGCCGCCGACTTCCTTGTCCTTGCCCATGGCGTAGGTGACGCGAGCGCCGGTGTTGATGCAGGAAAGGGTGGTGCCGATCAGCGCCAGGAAGACGGTGAAGGCCTCGCAGAGCATGAAGGTGCGACCGTGGCCCTGGCCGAAGAGCGCATCGCCAACCACGACCATCATGTCGCCGATGGGCGCTGACGAGGTGCTTGCGGACGACATGGGATAGCCGCTATTCAAAAAGTAGTTTGCGGCAAAGTATTCAAAGCAGTAGAAGACTGCCCCCTGTACCAGTAGGGACGTAATGACAGCAATGGGGATGTCTCGCTTGGCGTTCTTGGCTTCGCCGCCCATAGCAGTGACGGATTCAAATCCGACCAGGATCAGAATTGCGACCGTAGCCTGAATAAACATCCAACTGAAGTGGTGTGGACTGATAACCGAGCTAGCGTTGGGGTGGGCCTGGAAGTTGCCGGAGGCATCGGTTGCGTCGTAGTTGATGTGGAAGGGAACGATGTTGCCAGCGGCGTCCTTCTTTGGCACCGGCACATTGCTGGAGTCGCGCACAATGGTGTCTGCTGAGACGCCATTGGTGACAACTGGAGTGGTTGCAAACTCGTAGGTGTAGGCCTCTCCGCTGGTGGAGTCGTACTGGAAGGCGACCGAACCGGCGGGGTGGCTGGCACGATACTGTAGCGCGAGGACAGCAAAGACAAGCAGCGCGAATACCTGGATGCCGTTGATGGCAAGGTTGACGCCTGTGGAGCTATTGACGCCGCGGTGCGCGATGTATGCGATAGCAAAGGCGTAGAAGATCGCACAGACCATCATGAACAGAATGCCAGGGTTGGACGAACTCATAAAGTTGGGATACAGAGTGCCGACGATGAAGCCGGTAAAGATGCCCATTACCCCAACCATCACCCCGGGATAGATCCAGTAGTAGAGGTGGGAGGCCCAGCCGACGATGAACTTGGAGAGACGGGCATACTTCCACGCCTTGTCGTGGTTCAGGAAGGACTGCTCGGCAAAGTAGTAGGAGCTGCCCGTGCCGGGGTAGAGCTTGGCCATCTCGGCGTAACAGACCGCGGTGGCCAGACAGAGCAACAGCGCGGCAATGACGCCGGCCCACATGGCTGGCCCGGTGGTTCCGGTTGCGCCCTGGATGGCAAAGGTAAGCCAAAGAAAAGCTCCCGGAGCGATCAAGGCCATCGCATTACTTGTGAGTCCAGTAAGACCCAGAGTTTGTTTCATCTCGCCTGTCGTTGTTTCTGCCATGTGCTCTCCTAGTTGGTCTACATCTCCAGCGTTGACGCCGGGTTGAAGAAGTTGTAGTTGCTGCGAATAGGTGGGGTATTGCTGTACTGGAATTCTGAGTTTGGTGAAAGGGTGCTCAATACAAATTGAAGCTTGGTTGGTAATTGAATCTGCTTGACTGAAGAAGCAGAGGCTTCAAAACTATTGCCTTGAAGCCTCTCCAGTGGTGCAAACCGGTTACTAAATCTATTTGCAGTAGATATTTAGGCAGGTAAGTGGCCATTTCGCCTGTGGATTAGCGTTTGGGCCCGAAGAATGCAATGAGGCCTATGGTTGCGGTGGATTGTGCCTTCACGGTCTGCGTGTCTCCCTTATCGAAGAACAACTGATCGGACCAGTCGCGGCGATACTCCGCACGCATCAGGAGACCAGCGGCCCACTTGTACTCGTAGGTACCAGTGAACTCGTTGAGGTGCTGCATGATGCCGGTAGCGTTCGCCGCTCCCTGATCGTAGAAATACTCGTAGCGGCCAATCAGAGCGGCATTGGTGGTGACCTGAGCGCGAGCCGAAGTGGCGATGCCCTGCCAGTGCTGCGAGATCACCTTTTTCTGTAGAGGCGAAAGATAGCCGATCGGGATATGGTTCTGGCCGTAGTCATAGTTGACGTACCAGCTGAACTTGGCGCTTGGGGTTAGCAGGAGGGTGGTGTCAAAGAGGTTGCGATAGCCCTTCTGCGTATTGTTGTTCTCAGGACCGGTGTAGTAGTTCAGGTTCCAGGTGTACTTTGGCTTGACCACGGAGCTTGTGAGTCCGATGGTAACTCCACCGTTATTGTCCGTCACATTGTTCCAGCCGTTGACAACCTGTGCTCCCACGGTCCATGTCTTGGTGAAGGGCGCTGAGGTGCGCAGGCCGAAGTGGTAGTAGGGAATGGCGTAGCCGAAGAGGATGCCGTGCGAGTAGCTCCAGTTGTTCATGGTCTCGATGACTTCGTCACCGGCGGATGTGACGAACTGACCGAAGTCGAGCTCGAATCCCTTGGCTTTCGGGGGCTTGATGCTGAGGAAGGCCTGCTCGATGTAGTTTGCGGTCGGCGAATCTGCGCCGTGCAAGAAGGCGTTGGTGCGGCCAAAGAGGAGGTCAACATGGGCGCCGACAGGGTCGGGGTCGTGGTTCATGGTCAGCTTGGCGGCCTCCAGACTGAACTGGTCGGTTGAATCGTCGAAGTTATAGAGCTGGTTGATTTGGCCTGAGGCGGAGGTCTGACCAGGACGATTGGCGTTATAGCTGTAATAGCCATCAACGTAACCGCTCAGGTCCACAGAACCAACGCTCCATACGGGCGCGGGAGCTGGAGCCGGGGCGGCAGCGGGTGGCGGAGCTGGTGTGGCAGCCTGTGCTACTTCCACATCTGTCGTCGCAGTCGAACTTGATGTGTCGCCAGCGGCATACGAG
The DNA here is from genome assembly GCA_903932155.1 of uncultured Granulicella sp. Lineage (GTDB taxonomy): Bacteria > Acidobacteriota > Terriglobia > Terriglobales > Acidobacteriaceae > Edaphobacter. The sequence goes on from CAIZFH010000289.1 coordinate 8,107, forward strand.
GCTGCTGTGAAGGTTGCGAGGGAGGCCAATACAACTACGTGGCGAAGGAGGCGTCGTGAATTTGTCGGAATAATAATGGGATTCTCTCTTTCATCCGCGATCGAAGTCTCGATGCAGGGGTCGGTCAGGGTCCAGTCAGCCTCGACGAGGAATCGAGTTTTCGTCTGAATCTGAAACCTGAAGGGGTAGTACTCAAAGGACCGCGTCCTCTTTATGTCCGTGGGAACCAGACAACTTCAC
>CAIZFH010000290.1 GCA_903932155.1 uncultured Granulicella sp.
CCTCACCATCGGCGACGGCGTCATTCTCACCGCCAAGTCCGCCGTCTCCCACGACGTGCCTCCGGGCAAAATGATCTCCGGCATCCCGGGCTTCGATAACCGCACCTGGCTGCGCGCCTCGGCCGTCTTCCAGCGACTGCCTGATATCTCAAAGCGCCTCAACGCACTGGAATCGAAAGTGGAAAAGGCCCTCTCTCAGCCGGCAGATCAACCCAGCGATGAAAAGCCCTGAAATGCACCACTGCCGCTTGTACATCTTCGACTCTTTGAAGCGTCTAATTTATGCAGGAGTGTAAATTCTATTCTGAACTGCTCTTATCTTGCTTCGTGTTCTGGCCGATAATCGAAGCGTAAGGGTCCGGAGAAAGGAGGGCGATTGCAAGCCTCCACAATCACGGCGCGCCAGTGGCGAATGCGTTACCGGGTCTATCTGCGGCCGCTTGGCTGCTTCCTCTCCGTCGGAGCCGCGACGCTGTTCTTCGGATCGCTTGGCAACGGACTGATCATCTGGGTCGCCAACGGCATTCTCCTCGCCTACCTGCTTCTGGCGCCACGACGCTTCTGGCCGGCCTATATCATTGCTGCCGTTGTCGCGCATCTCATTGCATCCGCTCTGCTTCACGTCTCCTGGCAGGTGAATCTCCTCTACACGATGCTCGACACCATCGAGGCGCTCATCGCGGCCGCGCTTCTAAGGCGTCGTTCCACCGATCTTCCAAACTTCACCAGTCCCTTTTACCTCTTTCGCTTCACCGTCTGCGCCATTGTCGCTGCTCCAGCCATCTCCGCCGCGGTTGAGGGGCTCGCGGATCTTTTCATCTTCCACCAGGCCTTTCTGCCCTCATTCCAGCATCTCTTTCGCACCGACGCCCTCGGCATCTGCGTCACTACGCCTGCCTGCGTAGCCCTGTTTCGCACTCGTCTGCGCAAGTTGCTCAGCGATTACTCCAACTGGTTGCGACTGCTTCCCATCTGCGCCCTTTGCGTCGCGGTCTTTCTGCAGAATGAGCTGCCCGCTCCCATCCTGCTCTTTCCTGTCCTCCTGCTGGTGCTGCTGCGCATGGGCCTCGGCTGGGCCTCACTGCTCACTCTGTTCGTCACCACTGTAGGAGCTTGGTTCACCAGTCGCGATATCTGACCGTACGCCAATACCCCCGTCAGCAACGCCCTCGGCCCGGATATCCGCCTCCAACTATTTGTCACTTCGCTGATGGTCACGATCTACAGCGTTTCGGTCGTCATTGAAAACCTGCGCAACACTGAAAAGCGGCTCCTCTATATCGCAAACCTTCATACCCTGGTGGCGGAGAACTCACGCGACGTGATCATTCTGGAAGATTCTCAGGGCAACCGCACTCTAGTCTCCTCTCCCGATCGATTCTGGAGCGGTTGGTCGCACGAGGACATTCAGGCCATGGGTAGCCTGGAGAGAATCCATCCGGACGATCGGCTGCGCGTGAGCTCGGCCATCAGCGACCTCCGCGCCGGAGCAGACGGTACGTTGATCGAGTACCGTGTAGGAGGACGCGATGGGGCTTTCACCTGGGTTGAGGCCAACCTGCGCACCGTGCGCGACCCGATCTCGCGCAAGCCCACCCGACTGCTCAGCAACATCCGCGACATATCCGAGCGCAAGTACGCAGAGCAGCAGCTAGAAGACGCCTTCCACGCCGTCGAGGCACTTGCGGTAACCGACGCCCTCACCGGCCTCGCCAACCGCCGCCGATTCGACCAGTACTTATCCGATGAATGGCGCCGTGCCCTGCGCGAGCGGACTCCGCTCGCCATGGTCCTCATCGACGCCGACCTCTTCAAGGCTTACAACGACACCTACGGCCACCACCAGGGCGATGTCTGCCTACAGGCCATCGCCGGCGCACTCCGCAAAGCGATCCTGCGCTCCAGCGACCTCGGGTCTCGCATCGGCGGGGAGGAATTCGCCATCCTGCTGCCAAACACCTACGCAGAAGGTGCGCGTCAACTCGCCTACCGCGTCTGCGAGGAGGTCCGCAACTGCGCCATCGAGCACTCCGGCAGCCCGCATGGCATCGTGACCGTTTCCGCCGGCTATTCCGCCATGGTTCCCTTGCCCGGACAGGCTGCTTCCCTGCTCTTCGACACCGCCGATCAGGCCATGTACGCCGCCAAGCACAGCGGCCGAAACTGCGTTCATCCGATCGATGTGCCTGACGCAATGAACGAAGATGCGGACGCCGACGCCTTCCCGTCCATAAAGCTCTAAAACGCAAAAAGGGCGGGACGCATCGCGCCCCGCCCTGACTGTCCTCGGCTGTTTGTACTTACTTAACCACTCCCTGGAACAGTGGCGACTGAAGCAAACTCAAGAACTCCTGGTCGCTCGCCGCGAAGTGTATGCCCAGCTGGCCGGATTGCGATGCGATGCTGGTATCGTTTAGCGCCGCCTTTTCCGACTCTGTACTGCTCATCTTGCGCACCAGCACCGCCGCGCTCAAAAGCGACGACACCGTGGCCGCCGCAAACGCGTCGCCGGTCGAGATGGTCAGGTCAAAGCGCACCCCGTGCGTAAAGTCCATCGAGTACCACGAATTCTGAAGCCGTTTCTTCACCGAGTCCAGATCGGCAACCGAGCCCGCCTGGCCCAGCACCTGCTTCATCATCGTCTGCGTGCCCTGTTCGTCCAGGATGCTCCACAGCGCATTTGAGTCCACGCTCTGCATCGCGCTCATCATCGACCCGTTGTTCAACAGGCTCTGCGTCAGGCCATCGCGGGTATCCAGCGCCTTCTTCACCGTCTCCTCGTCGCCAAACACCATCGTCGATGTATCCACAAAGCACAGCACCATGCCGGCCTTGGTCATCGGATAGATGCTGTTGTTGCGCACCATCGTGGCCTTCAGCTTCTGCGCCCGGAACGAGGCCAGAATGTCGCGCATCGGGAACTGACCCTGTGCGATGCCCAGCGTGTCGAGTCCTTCTCCGGATGCCGAGGTCCGAACCAGCGCGAAGGCCAACTGATCCACGTACTGATCCATGCTGCCCATGCCCTTCAGCGCCGTCTTCTTCAGGGCCTCGTCGAACTGCTTCAGCTCCGCCGGCATCACCCGATTGCGAAGCGCCATCGCCGATGTCGAGTTCTGCATGGCCCGATAGTCGATGGCCACCAGTTGCTGTACTTCGCGGGGAATCGCTCCGCGCGCGTTCGAATCCAGTTGCGCCGCATGAGCCACACCCGCGCCCGCCACTACAGCCAGCACCACCCACAACTTCATGTTTCCCTTTAACATGCAACCTCCACGGTTTGTTCCGCCCAAACAGAAATCTCCTCTTCAGGATACGCTGGGCCAGGCCAATGGGTGATGCAGCCGCCGTTCGAATATCTTGCTTTCCGCATCGAACCCATGTAATAGACGCATCCAGTCGCTATCCCGCTCACACGCCGCCGCGGGAATCAGGCCCACAATCTCCCCGCCGGTGATTTCTGTCTTATGACGAGCGGCCAACTGCTCCAACTTGCGGTGAACCTGAGACACCGGCGTCGCTTCATAGTCCGCAATGTGCAGCGCCAGTTGCGCGCGCCCGTGCGTCAGCATCGCGATAGCCTTCACGCTCTTCAGCCCGCTTGCAGCGGACCGCACTTCGCGGGCGATCGCCCGAGCCACCGCCACGTCTCCCGAGTCAAAGGACACATGATAGGAAACCAGAAACTTCCGCGCGCCAACCGCGCACGCTCCGGCGCTCGGATGCAGATCCGGCCCGCCCAGGTCGGGACGCCGCGACGTATCCTTCCGCACCGCATCGCGCAGACCCTCAAACTGCCCCTGCCGAAGATCTTCCAGATTGGCCCGGTCGGGCCGCGCCGCGGCAGACTCGTAAAAATACACCGGTACGCCGAAACGCCGCCAGATCTCGAGGCCGGCCTGTCGAGCCAGCAGTGCGCATTGCTCCAGCTTGATCCCGCTGACCGGCGCAAAAGGAATCACGTCCGCCGCACCGATGCGCGGATGCGAGCCCTGCTGGCGGTTCATGTCGATCAGCTCGACGGCCTTGCCAACACCCCGCACCGCGGACTCAAGCACATCGGCGGGAGCTCCGGCAATCGTCACATACGAGCGGTTCTGGTCCGCGTCCCGGCTCCAGTCCAGAAGATGAACACCCTCGACGCGCATCGCTGCAACGATCGCCTCGACTCGGCGGGCGTCCGTACCCTCTGAGAAGTTGGGAACACATTCGACTAACGGCCCTGTCATTCCAGCTCACTTCCGGCCGCTGCCGGTCCCTCTTACTTCCAGAAGTTGTAGTCAACCTGGAACTGCAAAAGTGCGTTCACGCCGGGATTGCGGTCGCCCAGAGATGCCGACGAGATATGCAGCGCATTCAACTCCACGCCGATCGACCGCTTCTCCTTCACAAAGTAGTGGAACCCGATTCCGCCCTGCGGCGAAAAGTTCCACACGCTCGTCCCGCCGTCGAGTCCCAGCGCCACGTTACTGTTGAAGTTCGGCGGAAACTTGTGCGTCGTATAGATAAGCCCGCCCGCGCCCTGAAACCACGGCTGAAAGCGGCTGGAACGGCTCAGGAAGTTCCAGCGCATGATCACTGGAGTAATGCTGACGCCGCGGAATGTGCCTCCGCCGGTTTGCAGCATACAGCTCACCGGAAGCCCGCCGCTGATGCAGGTGTACTGCTGCGTGTGCGGCGCCGGCGTATAGGCCTGCCACAGCGGCATGATGTTCGCCCCGTACTCGAACTGGCCGCTCAGCGGCCCTGCTTTGATCACCGGTGTCAGAACCTTGCCCGCCTGCACGCCCGCATTCAGAAATTTGTAGCTCGATCGGTCCCCGATCCCAAAGCCATAGCTCACAAACGGCCCATACTCGAAGCTACGGTTATTGCGCACCTGCGCCACCGGATTGACCGCTTTGGCGCTCTGCCCCACGCCCGCCACGCCAGACAGAACTGCGATCGACAACAAAATCGAAATCAAACTCTTGAACTTCCGCAATGTATTTCTCCTTCAGGATCGTTTCCGATCCCTCAGTCCGTTAGTCCCGATAAAAAGGACCGCCACATCCGGGCGGCCCTTCTCTCTTGAAGTGTCGCCCTTGCCTCAACCAGCCGCTTGTTCCATCTGGTCGGCGTCCATGTCAAAGTTCGAGTAAAGGTTCTGCACGTCGTCCAAATCTTCCAAAACCTCTAGCAGCCTGATCATCTGGTTGGCCGGCGCGCCTTCGAGCTTGGTATACGTCGAGGGCAGCATCGTCACCTCGGCCGACGTCGTCGCAATCCCCGCCGCCTTCACCGCATCGCGCACTGCTTCAAAGGCGCTCGGATCGGTGGTAATCTGCCAGCTATCGCCTTCGTCGTTCAGGTCGTCGCCGCCGTGCTCGAGCACGATATCCATCAGCTGCTCTTCGCCCGCCGCGTCCTTGTCGATCGCGATCACGCCCTTCTTTGAGAACATGAACCGCACCGAACCGCTCTCGCCCAGGTTGCCGTTGTGCTTGCTGAATGCGTGCCGAATCTCGCTCACCGCGCGATTGCGGTTGTCCGTCAGCACATCGACAATGATCGCCGCTCCGCCTGGCCCGTAGCCCTCGAAGGAAATCTCCTCATAGTTGACGCCTTCGAGTTCGCCGGTGCCACGCTGAATTCCCCGCTTGATGTTGTCCTGCGGCATATTCTCGGCCTTGGCTGCGGCTACAGCGGTGCGAAGCCGGGCATTGGTGTCAGGATTGCCCCCGCCCTTTGCGGCGACGGCAATTTCCTTCAACAGGCGGGTGAATATCTTGCCGCGCTTGGCATCCAGCGCGCCCTTCTTGTGCTTGATAGTGGCCCATTTGGAATGGCCGGACATAAAGACCTCTGGAAGTAAAAGATAACGGCACGGCGCCGGCCCGCTTCAACGCGCAACATGAATCAAATGCCGGAGAGCCCGACAGCCTCCCGCACACCGGGAAGCCCCCTGCAAGTGACGGCAGGGGCAGGAGTTGAAGTAGGAGCGGCAAACAGACGCACCCGACAAGTGAGTATACCATCCGCGCCCGCAACCAGAAACGCACAAACCATCTACAAATCTGGGTGCCCAGGCTCGATTCTGAAACCTGAGACAGAGCAACTCGCAACCTGCCACTCTCCACCCTCCACATCATTCGACAACCCGTACTCGTATGCCCCCGCGTACCCCTCGCCCCAACTTTTCACGCTGTCTATCCGTATAGAAAGCGAGGAGATAGCGCATGAAAGAGATAACAAGAAGAGGCTTCGTCAAGATCAGCTCAGTTATGGGAGCGGTCCTTGCCGGCGCCGTTACCGGCAAACTCACAGCCCAGGCAAGCGGGTACCAGGCCGCCAGTAATCCCGGTGGTCCAGGCGGTCCCGGTGGTCCAGGCAGCAGAGCGAAGAAAGGTCCCGGCATTCAGGGTATCTATGCGCTATGCGAGGTTACCGGTGGCGGCAAAAAGGTTTACGGTATCGCCGTTCAGTACGACGTGGCCATCGATCCCACCAGCCTGGCCCTTGACACGTACACCACCAGCGTCTTCCCCGCCGCCAGAGGCATGATGGGTGGCCCGGGCGGACCAGGCGGACCAGCCGCGCCACAGAATTCGGCCCCGCCGATGCCCAAGGCACGGCCCGTTACGGCCATCTATACCAACGCCGAGCCCGCGTTGCTCAGCGGCCGCAAGAGCGTCGCCGGCATGTATGTCATCGCCGAATTCGCGCATGAAGCCGACCTCAGCGCTCAGACTTCCGACAGCGATAAGGTCTCTCTGACCCAGGACAAGGATGTCAAAACAGCCGCAGGCGCTGTCTATGCCGCAAGCTCAACCGTAGTGGACAACGCCTCCGGGCGCGGAAACGACACCGTAATCCGCGGCATAGACGCCTGGGAGCAGAACCACTGGTGGTGGGACGACTCACGTTCCGCAATGCTCGAATACAGCATCTACCTGCCCAAGTCCTTCCTGAAACCCGGTGGCGAAAACAAGGAATATCCACTCGTCATGGCCATCACCCACTCGGGAACCAGCTACGACGGCACCTGCGCCCAAACGCTGACCGACGGTGTCATCGCCAGCATCTGGGGCACGCCGGAAGAGCAGGCCGAGCATGAGTGTGTCGTCATCACACCGCGCTACGAGCGCACCACGATGAACGATTACTGGGAGCACTCCTACGATCTCGAGAACACCTACAAGCTCATCGAGTTCATGCTCTCGAACAAATGGAACTACGGCAACCCCAACCGCGAAGACCGGGCGGAAAAGGTCCTCAAGATCGACCCCAAGAGGGTTTATACGACCGGCTGGTCCATGGGTGCCATGAGCTCTATCTGGATGATGGCCAAGCACCCCAAAACCTTTGCCGCCGGCCTCATCATCGCCGGCCAGCAGCGGCCCGCCGATGTGGTCGATCTCGCCAAACAGAATGTCCTCATCATTACCGGCACCGAGGACGGCAAAGCGACTCCCTGGAATGAAAAGTGCATCCCGGTCTGGGAGAAAGCAGGCGGCAAGGTCACCCGCCCCGCGGAGCGTCTCGACGCCTCACTCATCTTCCCGGTCGACAACCAGGAAAAGTTGTCCAGCCAGATCGACGGCTACATCGCCAAGGGGGGCAACATCACCTTCCTCACCTTCGACAAAGTCGATCACATGGGCTCGGCCAGAAAGTTCTTCTACATCAAAGCCGCCAGAAAGTGGCTGCTCAATCAAAAGAAGGCGTAAGCAAGATCCGCCGGGTTTCCACCCTCACGACGCTCTTTGTCGTGAGGGTGGGTAAGATCGACCCTCAACCCGTCACTCTGACCCACCCACAAATCTGGGTGCCCCAGGACTTGTCCGCCCCACCGGGCCTGCCCGCCGTGGCGGGGCGAACAAGTCCTGAGGAGGCGAGACCCTCAACTCGTAATCCCCACGCCTCGCCTCAGCATATGAAAACCCCAGGCGCAAAATGGGAATTTTTTCGATATATTAGATATAGACAAGTCCCGGAAACGGTCAGACCTGCTCAAGTCACCTTCTTGAACGAGGAAACAGGGCGAACTCGCTAGTCGGGTCGCGCCGTGGCGGTGTATCCGGGAGACCCAGAGCGTAATGCTGTCCATCCGCGGCTCTTCAACCGCGGGGCGAAGCGCTCCGGGGCACTTAAAGCCCCGGCCTGCTGGTTAAGGGGATCGCCCCCCTGAAAGACAACCTGTTTTTCTTCCCTCGGCTTTTTTCACCTGCCGCGGGTGTTCTGCATACTCTTGTTTCTTTGGAAGGCTGCCAATGGATACTCCAAGTCGTCGCCGCAATCTCTATCCACAAGGGCTCCCCCCCGCTCAAGGACTCTACCACCCGCGCAACGAGCACGACGCGTGCGGTATGGGTCTGGTCGCCAACATCAACGGCGAGAAAAGTCACGAGATCATCCGCAAGGGACTCGAGGTCCTCATCAACCTCACCCATCGCGGAGCGGCCGGCTGCGACCCGCAGACCGGCGACGGCGCTGGCATCCTCATCCAGATACCCCACGCCTTCTTCACCCGCGAGTGCGGCGAACTTGGCATGCAGCTCCCCGAGCCCGGCGCCTACGGCGTCGCCATGTGCTTCCTGCCCGTAGAGCGCCACAGCCGCCTCCAGTGCGAGGGCGTCTTCGAGCGCATCGCCCAGGAAGAGGGCTGCACGCCCATCGGCTGGCGAGACACGCCCGTCAACGGCGATGCCGTCGGCCGCGAGGCCCGCAACTCCCAGCCCTACATCGAGCAGCTCTTCCTCGGCCGCCCCGCCGGTCTCGACGAGGACGCATTCGAGCGCCTCCTCTACCGTGTCCGACGCCGCACCGAAAACGAGATCGCCAACTCCGATATCGACGACAAGGAGACCTTCTACGTCCCCTCCTGCTCCTGTCGTACCATCATCTACAAGGGACTCATGCTCGCCCCCCAGATCGAGAAGTTTTACCTCGAACTGGCCAATCCCATGGTCACCAGCGCTCTGTGTCTCATCCACCAGCGCTTCTCCACC
>CAIZFH010000291.1 GCA_903932155.1 uncultured Granulicella sp.
ATCCCCCTCATCGAAACCGGCTGGCTCGCCTACCTCTCCACCACGGACGCCGTCTGCTACCACGATGGCCACCGCTCACTCGACGCCTACAAATCCGGCCCCATCCACGAAGTTCCGATCGCGAGCGACGATGCCGCCCTGCGCGACCAGGGCACCATCCGCGTCACCGATATGGCTTTCGATGAAGGCGTGCTGCTCGATCAGGACCGCTTCCTCTCCGCCGTCCTCGCCCGCCCTGAATTCCAGCGCAAGATGACCGGCACCGAACTGCGCTACCTGCTCGGCCGCTACTATGCCGCGCAAGAGACCCAGAACGGCGTCGAACCGGGCCTGCTCGCCACCTGCTACCGCCACGCCCTGCCCATCTTTGTGGGCGCCCCCGGCGATGGCAGCGTCTTCCTCAATTCCATGAAGCTCTGGGCCATGCAGCGCGCCGGCATCATCCCGGAGTACCACTTCGATCTCGATCTCCACGCCGAAGTCTTCGAAGCCTGCGCCTACCACCGCTGGGGGCTCTTCGACAATCCCGTGCACGCGCTCGGCACCGTCATTCTGGGCGGCGGAGTGCCCAAGAATTACAACCTGCAGCCCGAACCCGCCCTCGGCCAGGTGCTCGGCCTGCCCAACGTGCGCGGCTACCACTTCGACGTGCAGATTGTCACCGCGCCCGTCACCGATGGCTCGCTCTCCTCCTGCCCGCCCGCCGAAGCCGTCACCTGGGGCAAGGTGGATAAGGACACCTACCTGCAGACCACGGAGAGCATGCAGAGCGATTACTCGCTGGTTATGCCCTTCCTCATCAAAGCCCTGCTCGAGAATCGCGCGCGCTATCAGCGATGGGCCGAACAGGAAGGGGAAGAGGCGCTCTTCGCCCGCGAACCCAAAGCCCGCGGCTACCTCCGCCCCCGCGAAGGCTACCGCCTCTTCGAAAAGCGCGACGCCCTCTACGCAACCCTGACGGACGACGTCCGCGCCAACCGCGAATGGCTCCTCGACAGCCTCGCCTACCCCCTGGCGCCGTAATCGCGACGCCTTGGCGCGACAACTCCGCCCGTGGCGCAGGCATGCTTGCCTGCAGCGTCGAGATTCCGAACTCCTGATGTCGCCCCGTGATTTCGGGCCAGCATGGAATATGGCTTGAGCCTAATTTGCGATCCGGGAGCAGTTGCGGAGCAGAATGGGCTTGGGGGAAACTGGGCCATGCCGCAGCTTCAGTTGCCTCTTTTTGCCGATGGCCTGACGTCGATCAACGAGAACATCTCCTTTCAACGAGAAGACGGGCAGGTAGTGTATTTCCACGGGATGATGCCGGTGTTTCAACATGGCGAGAAAGACGTGAAGAGCTTCCGCATGTTCACCAGTCAGTTGATCGCCAATGGCACGGCTCGACAGCGCGATGTCGTGGCTGCGTTCGGCGTGCCGCTGGCGACGGTGAAACGCTACATGAAGGTGCATCGGGAAGCAGGGGCAGCCGGCTTTTTTCGAACCCCACGACGGCGCTCGGCAAACGTGCTTCTGCCGGATGTGAAGCAGCGAGCGCAGGCATTGTTGGACGAGGGCAAGAGTGTATCGGAAGTGAGCCGGGAGATCGGTGTGGCGGGCGACACGCTGCGCAAAGCGATTGGCGCCGGGCGACTGCACCAAGTTAAAAAAAACGCTGAATCGGGAGCAGGACGGCGTCAGCAACAAGAGCGAGCGCAGTGAGAGCGACAGCGCGGCGCCGATGGGGTATGGCGCCACCCGAACGCTAGAGCGAGTGGCTGCGGCGATGGGCGCGTTGGAAGCGGCGCCTGTGGTCTTCGAGGCGGCACGGGACATCCCCGGAGGGGGTGTGTTGTTGGCCCTGCCGGCGCTGCTGGCAGTGGGGTTGTTGCGCCACAGTGGGGAATACGTATTGCCGCCAGGCTTCTACGGGCAGAGCAGCGTAATGATCCTGCTGGCGCTGATGGCTCTGGCGCGCCTGGATTCCATCGAACAGTTGCGCTACCAGGCGGCGGGGGAGTGGGGAAACCTGCTGGGCTTGGACCGGGTGCCGGAAGTGCGCACGTTGCGCAACAAGATCAAGTTGCTGTGCCAGGAGCAGGGCCGGGCGGCGCGCTGGAACGCGACCCTGGCCCAAGAGTGGATCGGCCAGCAGCAAGCCGAGCATGGCTCCAGTCTGGCGTTCTACATCGATGGGCACGTGCGGGTGTACCACGGCGATCTGAGCAAGTTGCCGCGACACTATGTGCCGCGCGAGCGGTTCTATCTGCGCGCCACGGTGGACTACTGGGTGAATGCGCTGGACGGTCAACCGTTCTGCTATTTCAACCAGGCAGTGGATCACGGTCTGGTGCAGGCGATGCGGGGAGAGGTGTTGCCCTGGCTGGAGGCGAATGTCTCTTTATCGGTGGAGCAGCAACAGCGTATGGCGGCCGATCCACGGGTGCCACGTTTCACCGTGATCTTCGATCGGGAAGGCTACAGCCCGGACTTGTTTAAGGAACTGCAGGCGAAGCGGATCGCGGCACTGACCTACCATCGCTATCCCGACGGGGAAGCATGGCTGGAGGAGGAGTTCCAGGAACAAAGCGTGAGGTTGGCGAATGGAGAGAGGGTGCGGATGCAGTTGGCCGAGCGGGGCACGCATGTGGGCAAGCGGCCCGGGTTGTGGGTGAGGGAAGTGCGAAAGCTGGGCACGAACGGCCATCAGGTGTCGATCGTGAGCACGAATTTCTCGGGAGATGCGGCTGCGCAGGCGGTGGCTCTGATGGCGCGCTGGTCGCAAGAAAACTATTTCAAGTACATGCGGGAGCACTTTGGTTTAGACGCTCTTGTGCAATACGGAACCGAAGAGATTCCTGCTACTGTGACCGTGCTCAACCCGGTGTGGCGAGACCTGAATCGGCAGGTCCGCCAAAAGCAGGCGGAGCGCAAGAGCCTGCGGAAATTGCAGCAGCGTGTGGATCTCGCACAGCCTCTGTCAGAGGCGGCCATGCGCCAGTATGAGCAGCACCAAGGACAACTACAGGCACGCATCGAGCAACTTGAGCCAGTCCTGAAGCAACTCCAGTTGGAGCGCAAACAGACGCCTCGCCAGATCCCGGTTCGGGACTTGCCCGAACCGGACCGCTTCAGGCAATTGCGCAAGGAGCGAAAGCACTTTCTAGACACCCTCAAAATGATTGCGTACCGCGCGGAAACCAGTATGGCGGCCACAGTCCGAGAGAAGTTGAAGCGATCCGACGATGCGCGTGCGTTGCTGCGCCAGATCTACGATACCGAGATCGATGTGATGCCCGATCTGAAAGCCAAGACGCTGACTGTTCGGCTACATCATCTCACGCAAGCAGCGCACGATGTCGCGGTTCGTCATCTCTGTGAGGAACTCACGGCGACGGAAACCACTTTCCCAGGTACGGACCTGCGGTTGGTATACAAACTTGGCTCAAGCTAATTTCCCCGAGATCAGGAGTTCGGAGATTCGTCTCGGCGGCCTTTCCCCGCCGCCCAAAAACCAATCTCGCCCCGAATGTCGTGCCGCCAGGCAGGAATGCCTGCGCCACGAAGAACTCGAATCCAGGCCGACCTGATCGCCAGGCGGTTGCCAAGTTCCTCCGTGGCCACGTGCTTCTACCCACCCATCTTCCAGCAGCCCGCAGCCCCTCACCGCCAGAACCGCGCCACCGGCGCCACCAGCCACTCCACGAAAAACCGCCCCCGCTTCCCCGGATTGAACTTCAGCCCCATCCCCAACGACGCCACATAGTTCCTCACCGTCGGCTTCAACGGCTGGAAAAACTGATCCCGCCCGTCCAGCTTCCACGCGGTATACCCGAACACCCACGCCATCGGCACATACCCGTAATGCCTCTTCAATAGCCCCATCGACGCGTGAAACACATCCTCGCGCTCGTAAATCGTCTTCGCCCCCGAATGAATCCGCGAATTCGCCAGATACTCCGGTATTGCCGCGAACCGGAACCCCTGCTTCGCCATCCGGATCCACAAATCGTAATCGAACGATTGATTCGTATCCGGATCCAGCGGGCACCGCCGGTAACTCGACGCCCGCATGTACGCCGCCGGCTGGCAGATGAAGCAGTCCCGC
>CAIZFH010000292.1 GCA_903932155.1 uncultured Granulicella sp.
CGTGATACGGAATTTGCGACGCATGCAGTAGTTTGGGCCAACGGCCCTGAGTTTTTCCTTAATGGTACCGCATCGCAGGCGGAGCCTAAGCAGACAAAGATTGCTTCCGATGTCGTAAATGGACCAGTGGCCGTGAAACCGAAATGGAATCTAAGCGAGGGATTCGAGCAACTGGCATGAATTCTTATAAACCGTGCACTTCAACATGGTTTTCCGGCAAAGCGAGGGATCGATCCGAAGAAGGCATTCTTCGACTATCTAAAAGACTTCCGCCCCACGGTTGTGATCGAGACTCCTTATCGAGAGTTGCGCGGTGATTTTGCGCCCTATATCGCAAGTGGGTGTGGCCTTGATATCAACATGCGATGGGAGCGTGGGGCCGCCGCTGAGAATATTAAGCAACCGATGACATTGTCAAGCTCCCCAGAGGTTGTGTTGATCACAGAGGGTACCTTTGCCCGCAATGGAGATGGCACGGAAACGGACGTTGCTCAAATGTTGGCGCCGATCATCCGCAGCCCTCACGTTGCGTTGGCGGTGGTCGAACGTGCCGAGTCGTTACCGCAGGACGCACGCGACATGATCGACTTGAGCCTGAGTGTTCTGCGCCTGGACGATGACGCCTTTTGGGCCTGTACTGCGGCCTTATTCGGTAAAACGCCGCATCGACGCAACGCCGACTGGATACGTTATGTCATGCCGCGCGACATGGCCCGCGTCGCAGTAGCAACCAGCGACATAAGCTGCTACCTACGAGAGCTGGAGGCTACCATCAGCCGCCGGCTGGCGCACTACACTGCTCCAGATGCTCCCTCGCTGCACGAACTGCAGGGGCTGGGCGAAGCACGTTACCGAGCCGAGGAGGTGGCGGCGGACATTCGCGCCGCATTGGACGGGACCATCGGATGGCATCAGGTGGACCGCGGCTATCTATTGATTGGCCCGCCAGGCACCGGCAAGACAACCTTGGTTCGGGCGTTGGCTAAGGATTGCGGTATACGATTTATCCTTGCATCCGCGAGCCGTTGGCAGGAGCAGGCTTCCCTGGGTCCGCACATTCAGAGCATCCGCCGAACCTTCCATGAAGCCCGGCTTTATCGATGACTGGATCAGATCGGCAAACCGACATTCCGATGGTTTCAATCACACCGCGCTCCGATGGCAGCCTCGGCTTTGTTGCTCGCGCACCCGCTGATTTGGGGGTATTGACCCGAGACGGCATGGAGGAATCGATCAGGGTGATGTTGGCTGGCCGAGCCGCCGAGGGGTGGTGTTCGGGCGGGAGAACATCAGCGGTGGCAGCGGCGACAGTGACCTCGGTCGTGCGACGCAGTCGGTGCTATGGCTCTTAACTGAATTCGGATTTTCTGAGGCCGGTGGACTTCTGTGGATTGACTGGCGCGGTCGGGGTACCGCGTCTCAAGTCACCGCTGACGCTATCCGAGCCCTGCCCATGGGCGAGGAAATTCTGCACGGGGCTCGCCAGACTGCGGATCGGCTCTACTCCGAGACCCTGGATCGATTGCACACACATCGAGGCGTTCTTGATCGGATAGTTGACTCACTGATTGAACATCAGGAGCTGTCGTCGCTGGAGCTTCGAGCGATTGTGGGCGGTGAAAC
>CAIZFH010000293.1 GCA_903932155.1 uncultured Granulicella sp.
CAGCGGCAGCCCCACCCAGCTCAGTTGGATCAACATGCGCGTGCCGGACGGAACCGACTACGTCGAGCTCATGCTCTATCGCACCCTGCCCGCCACCTTCGGCAGCGACAACCACGTCGCCCTCGAGGTTCCCGACCTCGCTGCCGCCATCGCATCGCTCCAGGCCCGCCCCGCCATCAAGTCCTACGGGCAACCTCTAGGCACCGGGCACGTTGGTCACAACGGCAAGCGCCAGCTCAGCCTCTTCGACCCCGACGGCACCCGCGTCGAGCTGATGGAGCCGATCACCGCCGACGGTAAGCCCGTCCCCCCGTCCACCGCGCCTCCACCGCCTTCCGCCCACGAATAGACCCTTTGCTCGTCATTCTCGCCTGAGCGAAGTCGAAGGCCAGAATCTCAGTCGCTGCTCTTGCCGCTGCTTGTTCTTTGTTTGTCATTCCCGAAGGGAATCTGCTTCTGCCGTTGCCCTTGTCTTTCGGAGGGAGCAGGGGCCTTCAGGCCTCTGAAACCATCCCGTCGAAGAAACGGGCTTCAGAGGCTGCTAAAAACCCTGTTTTCGTTAAGGGCACGGCTTCAGCCGTGCCGTAAAATGCTCTGTTTGCAACGCGGCTTTAGCCGCTGAGGGCAGGTTTAGATCGACATTTGGACTTTTTCAGCAGCCTCTTTAGCCTGGGCAATCAACCCCGCCATTGAATCGGGGTTTTAACCCCCGGGGCTCCTTAGCCTTGCCTGTTCTGCACTACCCACTACCCACTAAACACTGTTTTTCTTGTCAAGGGTCTCGAAACTCTCCAAAATCCGTAACCAACACAATCCAAACTGCTTTCACCCCGAAAATAGCCAAAAATAGTTGGCATACTAGTTATGCTCCATCCCGTACAATTAAATCATGGGGGTATTCCGCATTGAGTGGGGCGAAGGTGGGGCCTTTGCAGATACGCGAGGCGAATTTCACAGGTTTATGCAATAAGCCATTTGTTTTGTTTATGATGAAGAGAACTAGTTTAGAATGTTTATCTTAGCCTTGTTGCTCTATCTAAGTTGTTATTTATGTTTATTTTGCACAAAACTGGGGGGGGGAGGGGGTCACGGAGTAATGGAACACCAAAACCATCAGCGAAGCGTAACTTGTGCCCATAGTCACACTGTGCTAAAAGTAGGTATTCCAATCTGCATAACCCGCAGATTTGAATTTCATGCAGAGTGGTTGAGGGACGAGCCCTGAGACGCCACGACAACCGGACAGAAGACCTCGTACCGGTGTCAACTCTCTCCTGAATGGCCGTAAAGCCGCAGGGAACATGAGATTCGGACCGCAGCCCGCGGGTTTGCCCCGCATTCCGCTGCCGCCGTAACTCTCATCCCTTCGATTTCGCGGCGCATCCAGCAGAGATAAGACAGTCATGTTTCAGCCATCGCTCCTCTCCCGCTCGGAAGAGAGCCCGATGAACTACAGCAATCCCTCCTACGAGCTCGCCTGCACCGAGTGCGGCAAGCGCTTCGGCAACCAGCCGCTCTCAGCCTGTCCTGACTGTGTCGCGCCACTGGAGGTGGTCTACGACCTGCTTTCTGCCAAAGGCGTCTTCACCCGCGACTCCATTGCGCGCGGCCCAGCCAGCATCTGGCGCTACGCGCGCATGTTGCCCGTTCCAGAGGGCTTTCAACCCGACCTTCCCGTCGGCTTCACGCCGCTGGTTCACGCCAGCCGCCTTGGCAAACGCTTCGGCGCGGCCAGCCTGTATGTCAAGAACGACGCAGTCTGCTTTCCCACGCTCAGCTTCAAGGACCGCGTGGTCGCCGTCGCGCTGGCCAACGCGCAGAAGTTCGGCTTCGACACCGTTGGCTGCTCGTCCACTGGCAACCTGGCCAACTCGGTCGCCGCGCAGGCAGCGCGCCTCGGACTCAAGGCATGCATCCTGGTTCCCGCCGACCTTGAGCCCGCCAAGATACTCAACACCCTGGTATACGGCGCTCGTCTCATCCGCATCAACGGCAACTACGATGCCGTCAACCGACTCTCCATGCAGATCGCCGGCGAGTACAACTGGGGTTTCGTCAACGTAAACCTCCGCCCCTACTACTCCGAGGGATCGAAGACAGTCGGCTACGAGATCGCCGAGCAGCTCGGCTGGCGATTGCCGGACAATGTCGTCGTTCCCATGGCTGGCGGAAGCCTGATTCGCAAGATTCGCAAGGCATTTCAGGAGCTTATTTTTCTTGGCCTGGTCAAGAAGCCCGCCCAACCCGTGCGCTTCTTCGGAGCGCAGGCCACGGGCTGCTCACCAATCTCGGTCGCTGTGAAAGACGGTGTGGACGATATCATGCCGCAGAAGCCCAATACCATCGCACGCTCGCTGGCCATCGGCAACCCGGCCGACGGAGCCGCGGCCGCGAAGATGATCCTCGAGGACGGAGGTTGGGCCGAGGACGTCTCCGACGTCGAGATCGTCTCCGGTATCCAGGAGATGGCTGAGACCGAAGGCATCTTCACGGAGACCGCCGGCGGAGTCACTACCGCCGTCACCGCGCGCCTCTACGCTGAGGGACGAATCGCGCCCGGCGAGACCACCGTCGTCTGCATCACCGGCAACGGTCTCAAGACCACTGACGCGCTCGCCGGCCGCTTCGACCACCTCGACACCTGCGCCATCCGCCCACGCCTGGCAGACTTCGACGCGCTGCTGCGCTCGCTCGACGCTGAACCCGAACTCGTCGCCGCAAACTAATATGGAACAGAAAGCACATAGCTCATAGCCGATTGCTCGTAGCCGAATAGAATAAATTGCTCAGGAACCAGAACAAAATCAGGAGTCGAACGATGTCCATCCAAGTAGTTCTTCCCACCGCCTTCACCCGTCACACAGATGGCCGCAAGCAATTCGACTCGACCGCTGCAAACCTTCCCGCACTGCTCGCCGAGCTAGACCAGACCTTCCCCGCGCTCGCTACTCAGATCAAGGACGAAAACGGCAAGCTGCGAAAGTTTATCAATATCTACATCAACGACGAAGACATCCGCTTCCTCGGCGGCGACAGTTATGCCTTCCAGGACGGCGACGAAGTCATGCTCATCCCTTCCATCGCCGGAGGTCGCAGATAAGATTTGAAAGGGAATTTCCCTAGGAGAATGCAGAAAGGGGCACCCATTACCGGCATTCCACTTGTTTTTTAGATTGACTCCCAGGACTGGTCTTTACTCCACATGTACATTTGTTCCGATGCCAGGCAACGCACAGCGTTATCTCCCTCTCAAAGTAGAGAGCTATGCTCGCGCCGAGCGCGCGATACCCTTGAAACAAGAGAGTAGGGTTGTCCATGTTTCTAATCCTCGCAATCGTTCTGGCTGTGCTTTGGATCGGCGGCTTTTTCGTGATGCATATCAGCAGCTTTCTTATTCATCTGCTGATTCTCTTCGCTGTGATCTCGCTCATCATTCACTTCGTCAGCGGAAGCCGAAGTGCCACTATTTAGCATCAACGGTTAGCTTCGCATAGGCCGCAACAAAAGAAGGATCGAGCCTCGTTGGGCTCGGTCCTTCTCGTGTCCATTTGTGGTTCGTTTACTGGGGTGCAACAGGCTGAGTGGCTGGAATCATCGGCGGCATCGCCGCGGCCAGCACATCCAGAGTCTCCTCTTTCAACTCCGGCAGCTTCTCTTCCAATGCGATCTGCAGCACCTCGTCCATCTGCTCCACAAAGTACAGCTTCATCTCGGTCTTCAGCAGCTCCGGCATGTCCGACATGTCCTTGCGGTTGTCCGCGGGAACAATCACCTCGAAGATACCCGCGCGGTGCGCAGCCAGCAGCTTCTCCTTCAGCCCGCCGATGGCCAGCACCTTGCCGCGTAGCGTGATCTCGCCCGTCATCGCGATATCGCGCCGTACCTTGATTTTGGTCAGCGCACTGGCCAGTGCGGTTGCCAACGTAATGCCTGCCGACGGACCGTCCTTCGGAATGGCTCCCTCTGGAACATGCACATGGATGTCCACATGCCGATAAAACTCCTTGCCCAGGCCGAGATGTTGTGCTCGCGACCGGATATAGCTCAATGCGGCCTGCGCCGATTCCTGCATCACATCGCCCAGTTGTCCAGTGGTCGTAAGTTTGCCTTTGCCGTCCAAAACCTGTACCTCGGTCTGTAGCAGCGTACCGCCGACCTCCGTCCATGCCAGCCCGGTCACGAGGCCGATCTCGCTCTTCTCATGCACCTGTGAGTCGCGGAATTTAGCCACGCCCAGCAGATCGCTGAGGTTCTCTCCGGTCAACAGTTCACGATGCTTCGCCCCGCTCTCCACCACCTTGCGCGCCACCTTGCGGCACACATTGCCGATCTCGCGTTCCAGATTGCGCACCCCAGCCTCGCGCGTGTACCCGCGGATAATCGTCCTCAACGCGTCGTCCTCGAAGACGATCTGTTCCTCGCTCAGCCCCGTGGCCTCGCGTTGCTTGCGTACCAGATACTGTTTGGCGATCTCCATCTTCTCGATCTCGGTATACCCGTGCAGCCGGAGAATCTCCATGCGGTCCTGCAGAGCTCCTGGTATCGTATGCAGCACATTCGCCGTGGCCACAAACAACACGCTCGACAGGTCGTACTCCACGTCCAGATAGTGGTCCTGGAACGAGCCATTCTGCTCCGGATCAAGGACCTCCAGAAGTGCGCTCGCCGGATCGCCCCGGAAGTCAGAAGCCATCTTGTCGATCTCGTCCAGCATGAATACCGGGTTTTTCGTTCCTGCCTTCTTCATCGATTGGATGATCTGTCCCGGCAGAGCGCCGATATAAGTTCTGCGATGACCGCGAATCTCTGCCTCATCGCGCACGCCGCCCAGGCTCAAGCGCACAAATTTCCTGCCCGTGGCCTTGGCGATGGACATACCGAGGCTGGTCTTGCCAACGCCGGGAGGCCCGACGAAGCAGAGTATCGATCCCTTTGGGTTCTTGACCAATTGACGCACTGCAAGGAATTCGAGGATGCGTTCCTTGATCTTCTCCAGACCATAGTGGTCGGTATTGAGTATTTTCTCCGCATGTTCGATGGAGCGAATCTCTTTCGATCGTTTCTTCCACGGTACCGCCAGCAGCCAGTCCAGATAGTTGCGCGAGACGGTGGATTCGGCCGACATGGGCGGCATCGCCTCCAGCTTACGCAGCTCCTGCAAGGATTTCTCGATCACATCCTTGGGCATGCCCGCCGTTTCTATCTTCTTCTTCAGCTCTTCGAACTCGGATTTTTCTCCGCGGCCCAGTTCCTTCTGGATAGCCTTGATCTTCTCGTTCAGGTAGTACTCTTTCTGCGCCTTCTCCATCTGCCGCTTCACGCGAGACTGGATGGTACGGTCCATATTCAGTTTTTCAATGGCCACATCCAGCACATCGCCAACGCGCGCCAGGCGTGTCTCTGGATCGAAGACTTCCAGCAACTGCTGCTTTTCGTCGATGGAAAGCTGGAGGTTCGCGGCGATGGTATCTGCCAGCTTGGCCGGCTCGTCCATGCGCACGCTGGCCGCCATGGTCTCGTGGTTCAAGGACTGTTGCAGCTTTACATATTGCTCAAATAGCGTATGCACACGCTGCATCAGTTGTTCCACCTGCGGCGTCATATCCAGGTTCGTTTTGCCGGTGCGCACCGTAGCGACGAAGAACCCGTCATCGTCGCTGACCTCGATCGAGCGTGCCCGCTCAACTCCCTCTACCAGAACTTTGATATTACCGTCGGGCATGCGTACGCTCTGCACAATGTTGCCGACGGTGCCCGTCTCGTATATGTCGTCCGGGCTTGGCTCGTCGACCGATGCGTCGTGCTGGGTGGCGAGAAATATCTTGCGATCGCCGTTCAACGCTTCCTCCAGCGCACGCACACTTGACGCTCGTCCGACGACAAACCGAGTCATCATATGGGGGAAGATGACCATGTCCCGGATCGGTATCATCGGCAGTTTTCGGGTTGCGCCGGTCAAAACGGTCTTGGTTTGGTTAGCCATGGCTTTCTCCATAAGACGTGCCGTCCGTTGCCTAGCGGCGCTCTCCGCGGACTACGCTTCAGGTGATTGTAATGCTTGTACGCCGATTCGTCCCCACACCCTTTGGTAACTCATTGACAAACTGCGCATGCCTGCCGCGTTAGTGGATGTACGGAGCACCCCAGCCATTGAGAGCGAAGCACCAGCCAGACCTTCCTCGGCCCAGAGCGTGTTGAAGGGCAGAGTCTATCTTGTGATTCTTATGGTGTTTGTGGTTCTGAGAATAGACGCACCCTACGCAGTGCGTACAGTGCGATAAGAGATATGAGTAATGGCCTGGACCAGCAAAGGCCTACCCTGCCTTCTCCAGCAATGTCATCAGGGTCAGGCTGTGCTTCTTCACCATATCCGCTGTGATCGTCAGGTCACCTGTTTTTTTGTTGCCGGGCACATAATACATCAGGTCCAGCATAAGCTCTTCCAGGATCATGCGCAGTCCGCGCGCTCCTACCTTGCGTTGCAACGCCTCGCGCGCAATCTCTTTAGCCGCGTCGTCAGAGAAGGTCACCTTTACGCCCTCATAGTCAAACAGCCGGGCATACTGCTTCAGAATTGCGTTCTTTGGCTTGGTCAGGATCTCGATCAGCGCCGACTCATCCAGTTCGTCCAAAATGCCGAGTACTGGCAGCCGTCCGACAAACTCTGGGATCAACCCATACTTCAGGAGGTCCTGCGGTTCTGCCTGGCGCAACAGTTCGCAGTCCCGTTGTGCCCGGATTGGCGTTACATCGCCTTCCTTCGCGTCCGGGTCAGCTATTGCGCGGAAGCCCAGAGACTTCTTGCCGATGCGCCGTCCGATCACCTTCTCCAGCCCAACAAAAGCTCCCCCGCAGATGAACAATATGTTGGTAGTGTCTACCGCGGTAAACTCCTGGTGCGGATGCTTGCGCCCGCCCTGTGGCGGCACATTTGCCACCGTGCCTTCCAGAATCTTCAGCAGTGCCTGCTGCACGCCCTCACCCGAAACGTCGCGTGTAATGGAAGGGTTCTCGTCCTTGCGACCGATCTTGTCTATCTCGTCGATATAAATAATTCCGCTCTGCGCGCGCGTCACGTCTCCCTCGGCAGCCTGCAGCAGCTTCAGAATGATGTTTTCGACGTCCTCACCCACATACCCAGCTTCAGTCAAAGTAGTTGCGTCTACAATCGCGAACGGGACATCCAGCATCTTGGCCAGTGTCTGCGCAAGCAGCGTTTTACCCGAACCGGTCGGACCGACCAGCAAGATATTCGACTTTGTCAGCTCCACATCGTTGTTGCGCGTCTTGTTCATCTGGATGCGCTTGTAGTGGTTGTAGACTGCCACCGCTAGCTTCTTCTTAGTCTGATCCTGCCCGATGACGTACTCGTCCAGAAACGCCTTCACCTCTTGCGGCTTGGGAAGCTGTGCCGGCGTAGTCCCCGGTAACGCCTCGCCCCGGTCGTCCTCCAGGATCGAGTTGCACACCCCCACGCACTCGTCGCAGATGTAGGCCCGGGGATAGTCGGAGGGCGACGAGATGAGCTTCGCTACCGCGTCCTGCGATTTGTGGCAAAACGAGCAGCGAAGCGATTCGTCTGAACCGCGAGACGTTTTCATGGTTGCGCCAACTCCTGGATATGTACCGGCGTACAGGGAACTCTTAAAGTCTACACCCGAATTCGTCCATGCCCACTACACGGAAGTCACCGAGATACCCCTTTTCGGGTACACACTTTCGTATTAGTAGCTGAATGATCCAAGTTCAGTGCGTAAAGAATTGAACTTCCGACTCTTGGGCGATGTGGGTTTGTATAGATCCATGGTCATTCTTGCTCGCCATATAACGCAAACCCCGGCGACTGGGCCGGGGTTTGTAACCTGGACAATGACCAGCTAGGTACGCGGGCGGTCGATGATGTCGTCGATGATGCCGTACTCCTTCGACTGCGCCGCGGTCATGATGAAGTCGCGTTCCACATCGCGCTCGATGCGGTCCAGCGACTGACCCGTCGACTTGCTCATCAGCTTATTGGTGATCTCGCGGATACGCAGAATCTCGCGAGCGTGGATATCGATGTCGGTGGCCTGCCCGCTCAGCCCGCCCATCGACGGCTGATGGATCAGAATGCGTGCGTTGGGCAACGCGAACCGCTTGCCCTTTTTGCCCGCCATCAGCAGAAATGCTCCCATCGATGCCGCCTGCCCGATGCAGAACGTCTGCACATCGTTCTTGATGTACTGCATGGTGTCGTATATCGCCAGACCCGCGGTGATCGAGCCGCCCGGCGAGTTGATGTAGAGTTGGATGTCCTTCTCCGGGTCCTCGCTCGTCAGGAACAGCAACTGCGCGATGATGACGTTGGCAATATTGTCGTCGATCGGCGTGCCCAAAAAGATGATGTTGTCGCGCAGCAGACGACTGTATATATCGTAGGCGCGTTCGCCTCGGCTGGTCTGCTCAATCACCATCGGTACTAATCCCATGTCACTCTCCCTCTTTCTCTTTGTTTTGCTGACTCACTTAGTTGCTGATTCGCCGACTATAACATTTCTGAAAAGTGCTAGGTCAAGGCGATGGGACGACGCCGAGCTGTGTGAGCAGGAAGGCGTAGTCGAAGGCGATCTCCTTGAGGTAGTCGTAGCGGCCGGATGCTCCGCCGTGTCCTGCGTCCAGATTGATGTGAAGGAGCAGCGGGGCGGCGTCAGTTTTGAGGGTGCGCAGCTTGGCAACGTACTTGACGGGCTCCCAGAACATCACCTGTGAATCGTTGAGACTGGTCCTGACCAGCATGGCGGGCAGGGGCGCTCCCTGAAGTCTGTCGAGATTGTCGTACGGAGAGTAGGCAAGCATCGTAGCGAAGGCCTCGGGTTCATTGGGGTTGCCCCACTCTTCGTACTCGGCTACGGTCAGCGGCAAAGTAGCGTCGAGCATGGTATTCATCACATCGACGAAGGGGACGTGAGATAAGACGACGCGGAAGAGGTCTGAGCGCATGTTGACGACCGCACCCATCAGGAGTCCGCCGGCGCTGCCGCCTTCGATGGCGACTTTCTTGGGGTTGCCATAGCCGCGCAGGACGAGCTGTTCTGCGGCAGAGATGAAATCGGTGAAGGTATTTACTTTGAGGGACATCTTGCCGGCGTCGTGCCATGCGTCGCCCATCTCGCCGCCACCGCGGATATGCGCGTAAGCCATGACAACCCCGCGGTCAAGCAGCGAGAGGCGCGTGGGCGAAAAGCCGACTGGAAGCGGGTAGCCGTACGATCCATAGCCGTAGACATAGATAGGATTCACAGCAACTCGGCGAAAGCGGTCGCGGCGGTAGACGATAGAGACGGGGATCCTAGTGCCATCGGGGGCGGTGATCCAGAGTCGTTCGGAGGCATAGCTAGCTGGGTTGAAACCTCCTGGGACGTGTTGCTGCTTGAGCAATCTGGACTGGCCGATTGGGAGAGCAGAGTCTACGCGGGCGATGTTGTACTCGTATACCGAGGGCGGAGAGACGAGCGACTGATAGCTGTAGCGGAAGACGTTGGTGGAGAAGATGCGGTTGACATGTGCGGCGGCCGAGTAAGTAGGCTCCGGGAAGGCGATCTCGACCGGTGGTTCGAACGAGCTGTCCAACCCGAAGCGGAGAACCTCGAGGGCGGGCAACCCGAGCTTACGGCGGGAGGCGATGGCGAATGACTGGAAGAGGTCGAAGTCCTCCAGTGGGTGATCGGGATCGAGAGGAATCAGCTCTCGCCAGTGTTCACGACTGGGCGTGTCGACTGGCGCTGTGACGACGCGGAAGTTCTTACCCGCATCGTTGGTACGGACGTAGAACAGCCCGCCTGTCTCTGGCGAGAAGCGGTGGTCTGCGTAGTACTCCTGTTCGTCTACGCGCGGTGCGATGAGGTGGAGTTCCGCGGTGGGAGTGTCCGCCGGCAGGAAATGGAACTCATTGGTGGTATGGCTGCCGGCTTCGATCAGTAGGAATCGGCCGTCGCGGGTGCGACTGATTCCAACATTGAAGCGTTCATCCTGCTCATGGAAGACGAGGGTATCCTGGGTGGCGGGCGCGCCAAGAGTGTGGCGGAAGATGCGGTCCTGGCGCTTGGTGGTGTCGTCCTCGGTGGAGTAGAAGAGAGTGCGCGACTCGGTGGCCCAAGCCAGCGAGCCGATGCGTTCGGCAGTATCAGGGAGTTCGGCTAGTGTGCTCAGGTCTCGAATGCGGAGGATGTACTGACGGAAGCCTGTGAGATCGGTGGTGTAGGCAAGGAAGTTGCCGTCAGGACTGATTGCAATGGCTCCGATGTCCATAAAGGGCTTGCCTACGGCAAGTTGGTTTACGTCGAGGATGATCTGTTCCGGTTGTGCGGGGTCGAAGGCGGAATTGGGGTCTGGGTTGGATGCGCGGCGGCGGCAATGGATGGGATATTGGCTTCCCTCGACGGTACGAGTGGAGTAGAACCAGTCGCCGAGGCGGTAGGGAACACTCTCGTCGGTCTCCTGAATATGGGAAAGCATCTCGTTGTAGAGTGCAGTCTGTAGCTCTGTGGTGGGAGCCATGACAGCGGCGGTATAGGCATTCTCGGCTTCGAGATAGGAGAGCAGCTCGGGTGAGCTTTTGTCGCGCATCCAGCGGAAGTCGTCGTGCAGGCTGACTCCGTGCAGTTCGGTTGATGTGGGATCGCGGCGCGCGATGGGAAGTTGAGCTACTGGATTCGATGCGGCGGCGGTACTGGTATGCGACATTGCCTGGGAAGACTCCGGAGTGCTGATTGTATGGTTGGAACGCGTTGACAGAGAGATGTTGCTAGTTCAGTACTTATGGAGATAGGATAGCGCTCCAAGCAAGAAAGTGTGTACTGCGGACTGGAATAATGCAACTTTCCCTGGGAACCCTATCTCCAATGTAGAATGTTGGACGCGTTGGATTTATCAGCTTGCGATGAATCTCATTTTTCGGATGTAACAGGACCGGTTGGGAAGTAGATGGAGGAGATTCGCAATGAATAACAATAGATGGATTGCGATCGTAGGAGCGGCCGTGATGTTGCTGCCGCCGGTACTGGTTGCTCAGACGGACCAGAGTGCTATGCAGCAGACAGAACCGCAGGGAGCGATGCCTTCGGGTGATGTTCAGGCGGCGCCAGTGCCGACTGGGGCGACTGGGGGTGTACTTCCGGAGACGTCAGGCTCGATGCGTGAGACGCTGGGCGCTCCCGGATTGACGGGACGGCAGATGGCGGACAAGGAGTTTCTGCGTAATGCCACTACGGAGGGCATCGGGGACGTGAAGCTGGGACAGCTTGCGGGCGAGAAGGGTAGCCCGGCGGTGAAGACGTTCGCGCAGAAGATCGTCGCTGACCATGAGACGATGAACAAGGATCTGGCCAAGGTGGCTGACTCGATGGGCGTGCTGCTGCCGGGGAAGATTAGCAAGGACGAACAGGCTGAATACGACAAGCTGAATGGCCTTTCTGGTAAAGCCTTCGACACGGAGTACCTGACCTTCATTCTGAAGGCGCACTGGACGAAGCTGCATGACTACTACATGGAGGCCTCCGTGGCGAACGATACAGGGTTGGCGGCGGAGGTGGTGAAAGACATGCGGGTGATGCACGATCATCTGGGAATGATCAATCAGGTTGCCAGCCAGGAGGGGATCACGTTACCGCCGCGTCCTCCACGCCCGGCGAACCCAGCGGCGGAACCTGCCCCGGTTGCGAAGAAAAAATAATAGAGAATTGCAGATTAGAGACAGGGGAGCCTTTAGGCTCCCCGTCTTTTTTCTCATGCGGGCTTGAAGTTTTGGAAGTACAGCGTGCGTGAAAGCGTGCCGTAACGAGCGGACAGGATAGAATGGGGAACGATGGCGCGGACGTTGCGTTGGTTGATGATTGTTTTACTGCTGGCGGTGCCGGGGCGGGCACTGCCGGGCGAGTCGGTGGCTGGTTTGCCCGCGCCGACCGGCTATGTGAGTGATTTTGCCGGGGTGTTGTCGGCGGAGACCAAGCAGAGACTGGAAGATCTGTGCACGGAGGTTGACCAGAAGGCGCACGCACAGATCGCGGTTGTAACCGTCGCGAAGATGGAAGCGGACCCTGTGAAGGGGATGAAGGCTGGCGATGAGCTGCCCGCGCCTTCGGTTGAGGAGTTTGCGGTCAAGCTGGAAGAGAAGTGGAAGGTGGGAGCCAAGGGAACAGACCGCGGCGTGCTACTGCTAGTCTCCCTGGACCCGAGGAAGTACCGGTTTGAAGTCGGATATGGGCTGGAGGGGATCCTACCGGATGGGAAGGTGGGCGACATTGGGCGGGATATGCAGCCGCTGCTCCACACCGGGCATTACAACCAGGGGATCACGCTGGGCGTGCATGAGATTGCGCAGGTGATTGCCACCGATGCAGAGGTGACGCTGGCCGGTTTGAATGGGGAGGAGGCACCGGATCGCGTCTCCTATGGGCCGCCGCAGGCCCAGGGGAACCCGATTGGGGCACTGATCTTTGGAGTGATCGTGCTGGTGGTGATTGCGGTGTTGATCCGCACCGGGCACATTGGGCTGCTGTTCTTCCTGCTGTTCAACCTAATGGGCGGAGGGGGCCGCGGCGGTGGATTTGGCGGCGGCGATGGTGAAGGCGGCGGCGGATTTGGCGGTGGAGGATTCGGCGGATTTGGCGGAGGCGGCTCGGGTGGCGGCGGAGCGAGTGGAAGCTTTTAGGGACAGGGAACAGGGAACAGAATGACAGGCTGCGCCGTACATCTATTGACAGGAAAGGCAGGAATTATGAACAAGGGATTGTGGGTTGTGCTGGGCGTGTTTGGGTTGATTGTAGTGGTGGCGCTGTTTGTGGGCGGCAGCTATGTGAGCGCGCGCAACCAGATGGTGCAGAAGAGCGCGGACGTGGATGCGGCATTCAGCAACATTGATGTGGACCTGCAGCGGCGGGCGGACCTAATTCCGAACCTTGTGGCGTCGGTGAAGGGTTATGCCAACGTCGAGGAGACAATCCTGACGGCAATTGCCAATGCGCGGGCGGGACTTATGACGGCGCGGACTCCGGATGAGAAGCTGGCAGCCAACGACAGGCTGAACGTGGCGCTGCTGCCGTTGATGCGGATGCAGGAGAACTATCCGCAGTTGAAGAGCAACGACCAGTTCATGCGGCTGGAGGATGAGCTGTCGGGGACGGAGAACCGGATCGCAGTGTCGCGGCTGCGATATAACGCAGCGATCAAGGACTACAACGTGTTTATCCAGCAGTTCCCCAACAATATATGGGCGGGGATGGCTGGCTTCCAAAAGAAGACGGAGTACTACTCGGCAGATGCGGGGTCGAAGGAGGCCCCGAAGGTGGATTTCTCGAAGTAGAGGTTGGAGGGAACGAAGAAAGGCCGTCGCGTATGCGACGGCCTTTCTTTGTGACTGACAATAGGAGGCCAGAATGCTTCAGCCGAAGGCTGTGATGGCGGAAGCCTCGTTATCCCAGACGTCGAAGACTGTGTAGAGCTTTGTGATCTGGAGCAGGTCATGGACCTTCTGGGTGAGGTTGAGTAGTTTGAGCTCTCCGCCGGAGTTTTTGACGGATGTGAAAGCGCTGACCAGCTCCCCGATGCCGGAGCTGTCGATATAGGTGATCTGCCCGAGGTTGAGTAGGATCTTTTTGGAACCTTTGGCAAGGACATCGCGGACGCTGTCGCGCAGGGTAATGCTGCCTTCGCCAAGGGTGATGCGGCCACTGAGATCCAGGATGGTGATTCCATCTACCTGGCGGATTGCGACTTTCATACTCATGCGATGTTTCTCCTTATGGCTTAGGCGACCGGTTTGGCCGGAGCGCGATGTTTGATTAGGGTGAGTTCTGTACCCGGATGCAACTGGCGAAAGTGTACCTCATCCATGAAGGCGCGGATGAGAAAGATGCCACGTCCAGAGCCTCTGAGGAGGTTTTGCGGGGCGAGGGGGTCTGGAAGGCGGGAGGAGTCGAATCCCGCGCCCTGGTCGCAGATACGCACGGTGAGGCCGTCGGAGCTGGTTTCGAAGGATGCGGTAAATTGTTTCTCTGGGCTGTAGGAATTTCCGTGGAGGATGGCGTTGATGGCTGCCTCTCGCACGGCCATGACGATGTTGGGCACGGTGTCTGCATCGAAGCCGGCGCGCTGGGCGAAGTCCTCTGCAGTTTGCTCTACGGTATCGACACTCTCAATGGAGGAACCGAGGGTGAGCGAGACGCGGCTTGTTGTGGAATCGGGCAATGGAGTCCTTATCGCCGAGGCCGAAAGAAGGTTGGATGCAATCCACGGCAATGATGGAAGTTTGCTTGTGACTGCAACGAATGTCAAGGTTGGCATACTTATGCGATCTGAGGGTGATTGCAGGGGTGCATGTGAAGGTTCTGTGCAAATCGGCTGCTGGGAGGCAGTTGCACCGCCGGCTGGGATAGGATGCGGGTAAGGGGTTTTGTACGAGCGACCCGTGTTGAAGTGTGTCCATGACAAAACATGTGAGCCAGAGGACGAGTGTTTCCGCGTTGATGGGCGCGCCGGTGGCGGATGCCAGTGGACGGACCATGGGGCATGTGCGGGAATTCGCCGTATCGCCTCCGCAGGATGCGAACCACGTGCAGGGACTGGTGTTGCGGCTGACGGGCAAGGGGCGAGGGGAACCGATGTCGATGGTTGCGGTGGGCGACCTTGAACTGACGCTGGCGGGTGGGTTGCAGCTACGCGCGGAGGCGGAGGCCACGCCCATGCCGGTGGAGGAGTCGTATCTGCTGCTGGAGCGGGACCTGCTGGACCAGCAGATTATTGATGTACACGGACACAAGGTAGTGCGGGTGAACGATGTGGACCTGGTGTGGGAGCCGGTAGGGGAGACGGAGCGAGATTCGGAGGGAGTGGAAGGCAGGCTGCAAGGGCATGTGCTGAAGCTGCGCATTGCCGAGGTGGAGGTGGGAACGCGGGGCGCGATCCGGCGGCTGCTGAAGGGGCTGTCCGAGACGAATGTGGAGCGTGTTGCCGAGCGCTTCAAGACGAGCGCGATTCCATGGGATTTTGTGGACCTGATCGACCGCGATCCGTCGCGGCGGGTGCGGCTGAAGATCGAACAGGAGAAGTTGTCGAAGATGCATCCGTCGGACCTGGCGGACATTCTGGAGGACCTTGCGCCGGCGGAGCGGCAGGCGTTATTCAGTTCGCTGGAGGAAGGCGTAGCGGCTGAGGCGCTGGAAGAGGTCGAGCCAAGGATGCAGCAGTCTCTGACCGAAGCGCTGGACACTGAGCTTGTGGCCGGGATTGTGGAGGAGATGGATCCGGCGGCGGCGGCAGACTTTCTGGCAGAGCTTTCGGACGAACGGTCGGAGGCGATCCTGGAAGAGATGGACCCGGAGGAACGCCAGGAAGTGGAGGAGTTGCTGGAGTTCTCCGGCGACTCGGCGGCGGGGCAGATGACTACGGACTACATCGCGTTGCCGAAGGGCGCCTATGCGGTGGACGGAGTAACGGCGCTACGCGAGTTTGGCGATGACATGGAGACGCTCACGCACATCTTCCTGGTGGATGAAAAGGAGACACTGTGCGGAGTGGTGCCTCTGTTGAAGGCCCTGCTGGCACCGCCAGAACGAACACTTGCCAGCCTGGCGGACGACCACATTGTGAGCTGCGACGTTCATGCCAGCGGGAAGAAAGTTGCGGAACTGTTTGACAAGTACAACCTGCGCGCCCTGCCGGTAGTGGATGCGGAGAAGAAGATTGCGGGCGTGATCTACGCGGAACAGGTGATTGCGCAATTGCGGACGATGAATTAATCAAGAGATCGGCGAGACGCCTGCATGGCGGGAATGAAATGGCTAGCTAAAAATCCGTTGAGCACTGGACTGGGCGATGAGCCGGGAGTTGGACTTGGTCGTGTGCGGGCGACCAACGCTCGGATGGGGTGTCGATGAAGCTGTGGCGGCAATGGCGTGTGCGCATCCTGCTGTTCCTGGCGGTGCTGGGGCCGGGAATCATCACGGCCAATGTGGATAACGACACGGGTGGCATATTGACCTACTCGCAGGCCGGGGCGCAATACGGTCTACTGCTGCTGTGGACGATTCTTCCGGTGACGCTGGCGCTGATTGTGGTGCAGGAGATGTCCGCCCGCATGGGCGTGGTGACGGGCAAAGGGCTGAGCGACCTGATCCGCGAAGAGTTTGGCCTGCGCATGACGTTTGTGATGATGATCCTGCTGGTGGTGGTGAATTACGGCAATGTGGTTTCGGAGTTCAGTGGCGTTGCGGCCTCGATGCAACTGTTCCACGTCAGTAAGTACCTGAGCGTG
This sequence comes from uncultured Granulicella sp., assembly GCA_903932155.1. Lineage (GTDB taxonomy): Bacteria > Acidobacteriota > Terriglobia > Terriglobales > Acidobacteriaceae > Edaphobacter. Next base: position 16,289 of record CAIZFH010000293.1, read on the forward strand.
CCGATCTGCGCGGCGGCTGTGTGGGTTCTGGTGGTGAAGGGCGACTACAAGAGCGTGGAGAAGGTGTTTCTGGTGGCCAGCGTCATCTACCTGGCCTACATTGCGGCGGGCGTGGTGAGCCATCCGGACTGGCATGAGGCGCTGAAGGCGACCATCACGCTGCCGCCCCGCTCGGTGTGGCAGGACAAGAGCTACATCTACCTGACGATCGGTTTGATCGGAACGACCATCGCCCCGTGGATGCAGTTCTATCTGCAGTCGTCGGTTGTCGACAAGGGAATCACGGTCAAGCAGTACAAGGCCTCGCGGTTAGATGTGATCGTGGGCTGTTTTCTGACCGACATTGTGGCGTGGTTCATCATTGTGGCCTGCGCGGCGACGCTGTATGTGCATGGGATGCGTAACATTCAGGATGCGTCGGATGCGGCAGGCGCGATGAAGCCGCTGGCCGGGGAATTTGCGTACATCCTCTTTGCGGCGGGACTGTTCAATGCTTCGGTCTTCTCGGCGTCGATTCTGCCGCTTTCGACGGCGTATACAGTGTGCGAGGGGATGGGCTTCGAGAGCGGACTGGACAAAAGCCTGAAGGAGGCGCCGTTCTTCTACTGGTTCTACACGGCGCTGATCGTGCTGGGCGCAGGCGTGGTGCTGTGGCCAGACTTCCCGTTGGTGAGTGTGATTATCCTGTCGCAGGTGCTGAACGGGGTGCTGTTGCCGGTGATCATGATCTTCATGCTCAGGCTGATCAACAAGCACGAGTTGATGGGGAAACATACCAACTCGACCTGGTTCAACTGGGTGGCGTGGGCGACGGCGGCGATTGTGATTGGGCTTTCGCTGGTGATGGTGTGGAACAAGGTGATGGGCAGCTAGAGGAGTTTGCCATCGGCGAGGTCGCGGATAAGGTTGTGGTCCGCGGCGAGGAAGTCGAAGGTGGGCAGATCACCGAGGGTGGACCACTGTAGGGCGTTGAAGATGTGATTGTCCAACTCACCTGAGAAGTGGTTTACCACGAAGAACTGTAGGTCGATGGTGGCTCCGTTGCGATAGCGGTGACGAATCTGCGCGATGCGTCGGCCGATGACGGCCTGGATGCCAAGCTCCTCCTGGAGTTCGCGGACGAGGGCTTGTTCGGCGGTTTCTCCGGGCTCGATCTTGCCCCCTGGGAACTCCCATTTGAGGCTCATCGGCTGGTCTGGACGGCGCTGGCAGATGAGGACTTCTGTGGCTCCGCCGGGCTGATCGCCGGCTTGACGCAGGACGAGCGCCGCGGCTACCAGCCGAACAGGTTTGCGGCTCGCGTCGCCGCGACCATCCAGTTTACGAATGCGCTCTTTCACGTGTTGATTACTATCTCCAGCCTGGAAGTTTACCGTGTCGCAGTAACTCAACATTACTAGCTTAGTCGCATTTGGTGGAGGATGTTCCGGGGAAAGTGCAAGAACCGGCAATGGCAAAATCGGCGGGGCCGCTTATGGCGACGGTCAGAGGAATGACGAAGAAGCAAATTTCCATTGGTGATGAAAATGAGAATGGGCTACTGGGTTGCTCGTCGAGGGACGACGGGGACACCCATACCGCTGAGCCTGCCGCGTGCCTGGGCGGCTTCAGGAGTGCTGGGGAAGCGGGTAATAAGGGCGCGCAGTTCCGTAATGCCGGCCTCGCGCTTGTTGGTCTCGAAGAGGGCCTGACCTTTGTGGAGATGCGAGACAGGAGCTTTGGGGCTGTTGGGGAACTGGGCGAGGACGCGGTCGTATTCCTTGATGGCGCTCGCATACTTGCCGCTTCGATAGTCGATCTCCGCCAGGTAGTAGAGGGAGTTGCCGGCGTAGGGGTCTGTTGGATAGGCACTGACGACGGCGGTGAATTCCGTGGAGGCTAGCGCATAGCTGGCGGCCATGTAATCGCTGAGCGCTGTCTTGTAGAGAGATGCCGCGGAGGGTGTACCGGGCGCGGCCAGTGGGCTACGGGATGCCAGCGTGGTACGCGAGGCTGGCGTAGGAGTGGTGGACGGATTGTTGGCACCCATTGGAGGCGCAATGTGGGACGGAGTGCTCATAGACATGGGATAACCGCTATTGGAGGTGGGAGCGGTTCCGGTGGGCTGGGTGGATGGGAGGGAGTTGTCGGTTGGCTGAGCAGCAGCTCCGGGTGCGGCTGGATTGGGCGGAGCGAGGTTTTGCAGGGCGGCGTCGATGGACTGCTGCTGGTCCTGCACGGATTTGAGGCCCTTTTCCAGGTTGTTGAGGCGCGCCTTGACCTCGTCGAGCGAATCGCTGAGGGTCTGCATCTGGGTGGTGAACTGGTCGAGCTTGGCGTTGGTGGAGTCGTGTTGCGTGGCCATCTGTTGCTGCAGCGTGCTGATAGAGAGCGACATTTTATTGACTGAGTCGGCGGTTTGCTGCACCAGGTCCTTGAGGACACCCATGCGCTCGTCGTTGGACTGCTGGAGGCGTGCTACAGCGGTTTGCAGTTCCTGGACCTGGGTCTGAAGCTGGACCATGTCCTTGTTGACGGCATGGGCCTGCGGCGCGACGAGGGCGAGAAGGAGGAGAGCACAGGCGAATCGGGGACGGAGTTGAATCATAGGACATTTACCTCAGGTGCAGAATCGTTGGTCCCAAAAGAGCGGAGTACGAATTCCGTGGGTGGAACGGTTCGAGCGGTTGTGTCGCGGCCTATGCATCGGGGTCCTTTGACTCCGTATGTCGCAAAAGGCGCGTCACACTCCGCTCAGGATGACTGCGTTCGATTGTTGAACCATCAACCATGTTCTTGCGCTAGCGGTCGAGCGAGAACTGGGCGCGCCGGTTCTGCTGCCAACATGCCTCGGTCTCATCGGTGCAGAACTGTTTCTCCTTGCCGTAGCTTACGACGCGGATGCGCGCGGGCGCGACTCCGGCATTGACCAGCGCGGTCTTGGCGGAGTTGGCACGATTCTCTCCAAGGGCCAGGTTGTACTCGGCTGAACCACGGTCGTCGCAGTATCCACCGATGACGAGGCGGATTTCAGGATGCGCGACGAGGTAGGAAGCAGACTTGACGGCGGATGCCTGGGCATCGGGGCGGAGGTCGGAGCTGTCATAGTCGTAGAAGATGTCGGCGACACTCTCGTGGAAGGCGGTCTCGGATCCCATGTCGGCGGTTGCCGTGGTATCGGGGGGGGCGACAGGCGCGACAGGGATGCGCACAGTGACGCGGACACTAGCTTCTACGGAGCCGCCATCGCCCTTGGCGGTGAGATGGAAGTTGGTGGATGTAGCGGGCGAGACGGTCTGCGTGCCGTTGGGATTGACCGGGCCGATGTTGTCGATTGTGGCCGTGGTGGCATCCGTGGTGCGCCAGTTGAGGACGACGGATTGTCCGACGTCGATGGCCGCTGGATCCGCGGTGAGGGTTGCCGTCGGCATGGGCGGCAGCGGCGCGGGAGTAGGAGCGAGCGCGTCCGGAGTCTGGGTGCTGGCGACGTTCTTGTGGCAGCCGGAGACCGTAGCGAGCGCGACCGCCAGTAACAGGGCGGAACGGATTGGCCCGCTAAGGAAGGACTTCGGCTGAAACGAGTGCATGTAGGTCATCGTTATCTCCTGCGTTGCCAATGCTACATCCAACTGCGATTCCAAAGCAGTATCTAACAGCGGGGCCAACGGCGTATCCATTCTATGTTACTGAAAATCAAGATAACAGGCATAGAAGATTGTGGGGAGGCAGAATTTCCATATGGGGAGCTATTTCCAACTCCAGTTGGGCATATCGGCGGAGGGATCTGTAAGGGGGCGCTTTTGCGGGTTATCAGGGGCAGCGAGCAAAGTCCAAATGCGCGTGTGGTCGGCGCGGCCGTCGGCAGAGTTCGCGTAGGCGATGTGGCGGCCGTCGGGCGACCATGTAGGGAAGTCGCAGCGGCCACCATCGTGAGTCATCTGGGTCCATTTTTTTGTGGCGACATCCATGATGTAGATGTCCTGTCCACCGGGCGCACCGGGGCCATACTTGCGGTCCCAGGCGAATGCGATAGTCTGACCGTTGGGCGACCAGGAGGGCGAGGAGGCGTACCCCCCGTCGGTCATTAGCTGCACGCTGGAGCCGTCGGAGTTCATGATGTAGAGCTGGGGCAGGCCAGTGCGTCCGCTGATGAAGGCGATCTGTGCTCCGGTCTTGGGGTTGTAGGCGGGAGAACTGGCATCGCGGAAGTTGGTGATTTGGCTGGCAAGATTGCCGTTGGAGTCGGAGATCCTAATGTTAAAGGAGCCGTTGGGTGCGGCGGCGTATGCCAGTTTGTTGCCGCTGGGATCCCAGGCGGGAGTCTGGGAGCTGACGCTGCCGGTGGGAAAGTTGACGTACCGGTCGAGGATGAGTGAGTACATCTTGAGCTGAACGCCGTATTTGCCGAAGGAGGCGAAGGCCAGACGGGTGTTGTCAGGCGAGATGCGGGGCGAAATGGAGTCGGTGCCGAGGTGGGTGATGGCGTGCTGGTTGGCGCCGTCGTAGTCCATGGCCCAGATCTCCTTAGTGAAAGGGCCGAGAATCTTGACATAGTAGATTTTGGTTTCGGCGATGCCGGGGATTCCTCCGCCCAGGCGATAGATGATCTCGTCTGCGAAGCGGTGCGCAACCTGGCGGGCAGAGTCGGCAGAGGCTTCCTCGCTGTACACCTTGGCGAGTACCTGTGGGTACTGGAGGTTCTTGGCGTCGAAGAGGAAGCCATTGACGACGAGCTTGCCTGCGGTAACGCCGAGTGAACCGAAAGCGACCATGGCTGCGCCGGCTGGCGCGTTGGAGTAGCTCTGTAGTTGGACCTCAGAGGGCGTGCCGGGATTGCCGGGCGGCATCAGGCTCTTGGACACGATGTCGAAGATGCCGGCGGAGGCGAGGTCGGCGTAGAGCGTGGTGTCGAAGGTCTGCTTGAAGGTGGTGATCTGTGGGTCGGCGGCGACGAGCGGCTTGAAGTCGGCGACGGCGATGCGGATGGATGTGACTCCATTGCTGGTTCCGGTGAGGACATTGTCCTGACCCATGGCTTGCGTTGCCAGCAGGGCAAGAGATGCTGCCAGAGCCAGAAACAGGAGGACCACTATGGATCGGAATGGGACGGAGTGCCGTCGGAATGTGCGGGTCGTTCTATCCATGCTCTCTATGGTAGACGGTCGAAATGAATCTTTGGTTGTAGAGGGAGTGTGGAGAACATACTGAGTGAAGGGGGATGGGGTTGCTACGAACAAATACAGAGATTCTGGCTGCGCCTGGATGAGGACTTCATTCCTATGGACGGGGGGGTGGATCGAAGTAGTATGTGACGGTGATGTTAGAGCCAGTATAGGCGTCGGGCAGAGGACCGAAGGTATCGATATGGCGGACGGCGTTGAGAGCGGTCATATCGAGGGTGGCGTCGCCGCTGCGCTGGTCGATGCGGATGTTCGTGAGTGAGCCGTCGCGCTGAACCTGAAATTTGATGAAGACGCGGTGGCCGGCGGCCTGGGGATCGAGCATGTTGGTGTACCACTGTGCGGCAACCTTCTGGGTAATCTGCTGGACGTAGTACGCGAAGCGTGTACCGAAGGCGGAGTCCGTCGTACTGACGCTGACGGTACCAGCTTTGGTCTGGGTTGCGCTCATCGCGACGTTGAGTCCAGTGGCTTCGCCGGTCTGAACCTGATTGGGATTGACCTGTGTGGGCTGGGGATGGAGCGGCGGGGCTGGAGCGGACTTGTCAGCGGTTTTGAGCGGCTTGACGGACTTGGTGGGGATGGCGATGGCGTCTGGCGGGGGAGCTTCCACGGTGTGCGCCTTGGAGGTGATGGGCGCTGGCGAGGGGTTGTCTGTGGCGAGTACGTTGTTGGAATCCATGGGCTGCTTGGGCGGCAGGGGAATGTCTGCGACCATGGTGGCCTGGATGGCGCCAGAGGTAGCGCCTGCTTCTCCCCAGTTCTGGCCGGAATGCAAGAACCAGGCCCAGCAGAGAACCAGCGCGGTAAGGCTGACGTGCAGAAAGAGTGAGCCAGCAAAGCCGCCGCCCAACCGATCGTCTCCGTGGGCGATGTTGATGGCGCGGGTTGCGATCTGTGTTTCCATGGGATGTGGACGGCTGAGTGTAGTGTGTGCCTGGTTACGAGTTATTTTGATGCCGTGTCAGACGCAGGGGTAGATTCCAGCGGCTGGGTGACGATACTGATGTTGGTGATGCCTGCACGTTTGACTGCGTCCATGACGGAGGCGAATGCGCCGAAGGGAACTTTTTCGTCGGCGCGCAGGTAGATGACTCGCTTGGCCGGATCGCCGCGGCCGACGTTGCGCAGTTGCGCGGTGAGGTCGGTGAGGTTGATTGGTTGGTCGGCCCCCGTGGTTTGAAGGAAAACTTTCTGGTCCTTGTCGATGGTTACGACGGTGCGCTGCTCGGTGAGCTGGTTGACGGTGCGGGTGTGCGGCACGGCGACATTGATGCCGGACTGCAGCACCGGGGCGGTGATCATGAAGATGATGAGAAGCACGAGGACGACGTCGACCAGCGGAGTGATGTTGATATCGGCCAGCGCGGTCTGGGTGCGAGTCTGGCCTCCGCTTCTGGTGGAGAAGGCCATGGTTAGAAGGTCCTCGGACGGGGCTGCGTGGCGGCGAGATTATCGGGTGGAGGCGGCGGGGTAAGCAGGGCTGCATTCTCGATGGCGTTGAGCAGTTCGCGGCCGAAGTCGTCCATGCGGGAGGCGAAGTCGCGCAACTGGGCAGTGAGCTGGTTGTAACCGACCAGTGCTGGGATGGCGACGGCGAGGCCAGCGGCGGTGGTGATGAGGGCCTCGGAGATGCCGGGCGCGACCGAGCGGAGGGTTGCGGCGCCGGTGGTACCGAGGCCGTGGAATGCATCGATGATGCCCCATACGGTTCCGAAGAGGCCGACGAAGGTGGCACCGTTGGCGATGGTGGCGAGCCATGTCATGTGCGTCTCCATGGCGGTGAGGGCCTCGGAGGATGCGGTCTGGGCGGCGCGCTCGAGGGCGATGGGGTTGCGCGGAGTGCCGCGGCCACCACTCTGGCGCTGGTACTCATCGTTAATCTCGTTGAAGACAGAGACCAGAGGGCTGGGCTGGTAGTTGCTAGCGACGGAGGCGATCTCGGAGAGGCGTCCAGACTTGCGGAAGGCACGGAGAAAGCTCTGGCTCTGGCGGCGCGCGCGACCGAATCGACGCCACTTGGAGAGCATGATGGCCCAGGAAAAGATGCTGGCGATGAGCAGAATGATGAGGACGGCGAAGGCGATAGGGCCGGAGTTGCGCACCATCTCCATGATGGCGTTGCTGGAGGCGGCAACAGGCGGCACGGTGGCGTCCTCCTGAAAGAAGAAGAGCGCAAGTGTGAGCGGCGAGGCTAAAGGAGGCAAAATCATTAGCTCTATTGTAAGGCGTGGGGAGAGGAGGGGTGGATACGCGTGTATATGGGATGGTTCGAGAAATATCTTGATCGCATGCATATTGCGGTCTAGATTATTGAGGATTGCATGAAAGCATATGGAGGCGACGTGAACTATTGGATGGATGGGATCAGGGTCAATGGGCAGGCTGCCAGGACATGGCGTGGAGTTGGGCTGGGTCTGGTGCTGTTGACGGCTCTGGCTGGGACGGTTTGGGCACAGGGACGAGGGCAGGGCGGCGGGATGCAGGGCGGCGGGATGCAGGGACGGGGGCAGGCCGGGCCGGGTGGAGGACCACAGGCGGCAGCTCAGGTCATTCCACCGCCTACAGGAGGGACCGCGGAAAACCCATCCGGGTTACCACATGCACTGGGGAGCGACACGTTAGCCCAGGTCTTGCAGCGGAACCTGATTGCAACGATGGCAGTGAATGCGAAGAATGAACCCTTGACTCCGTTGCATCTGCGCTACGAGCTGAAGATAACGGACTACAAGAACAAAGAGCACGCCGGCACCTACGAGACGTGGATCAGCAAAGACGGGACGCACACAGTAATCCATACAGATGCTTACGACGACAGCGATCTGACGAAGGGCGATGGCGTATGGGCGCTGGAAAAAGGACTGCGGCCTCTGCGGATCATGGAATTTGCGGAAGTACACATGATGTATCGCAGCGTGCTGGCGACAGCCATGCGCGGCGATCAAAAGATGAAGGAGCGTACGGTGGATGGCGTCACGCTGACCTGCGGAGGGGACGACAGTCGAGGCGCTGTCTGCTTCGACGCTGCGACTGGGTATGTGTCGCTTGTCATCAAGGACGCGGAGAAGGTTGCGTACGAGGGCTGGAAGCAGGTTGGCCCGCTGCATTTGGCTACCACGGTGCGCAAGACCTATGGGAAACATGAGCTGTTCGAGGCGAAGCTGACGGACGCGTCGGTTGACGTATCCGCGGAAGCTCTGGCCGTTCCGGCAGGGGCGATTCAAGAGCCGGCAGGCACGAGGATGGATGAGCAGCGTGGATTAGTATTCCGTGCGGAAGCTCACCCACAGCTGCCTATGAATATGAGGAAGCCAGGTGGGCCTCAGCCCGTCCCGGACGTCGCCGGGCAGGCTCAACTGAGAGTTTGGGTGGATGAAAAGGGGATGGTATCGAAGGCCGTGGTGGAGGATGCCGACGATAAAGATGCCGCGGACGCTGGCTACTCCCGGGCAACATTGTTGCAGTTTATTCCGAATGTGGAGAACGGAAAACCTGCGAGCTTTGAAACAAGCTACTACAAGCGAGGCGCGGGCGGCGGCGGTGGCGGCGGAATGCGCGGAGGCGGCGGAAGAGGCGGTGGCGGCGGCGGAATGGGTGGTGGTGGCGGTGAGGGTGGTGGTGGCGAAGGTGGTGGGGGCGGAGGAGCGCCGGAAGGGCAGTAAGCAAAATGCGTGATAGGAGTGATACTGCTCCACGATACGATGGATCGCTTGGATTGCGCTGACGTGCTAGGCTTTCGCTGAGTGGTGAGGCGAACGGATGCTGCTGGAGCTGCGAGCGGAAAACTATGCGGTGATCGATCAAGCGGTGGCCAGTTTTGGGCCGGGGTTGAACCTGCTGACGGGCGAGACGGGCGCGGGCAAGTCGATCCTGATCGACGCGCTGGCGCTCTTACTCGGCGGCAAGGCTTCGAGCGATGTGGTGCGGCATGGCGCGGAGAAGGCGGTGCTGGGGTGCGTCTTCGAGGGGACGCAGGGAGCGGCGGCGATTCTGGAAGCGAACGGGATCGATGCGGGGGCATTCAGCGACGACATTCTGCTGCGGCGGGAGATTGCTGCGGGAGGCAAGGGGCGTGTCTTCGTCAACAACCAGCCGGCGACGGTGGCGGTGCTGCGGGAGTTGGCTCCGGAGTTGGGGCTGATCCATACGCAAGGGGAGACGCTGGGGTCGTTCGACCAGTCGCAGCAGCGGGGGCTACTGGACCGATTTGGTGGGATAGCGACAGAGGATGTAGCGGCGGCGTTTGCGGCTTGGCGGACGACGACGGAGCGGCTGGCGGAGCTACAGGCATCGGAGCAGGACCGGATGCGCATGGCGGACCTGTGGAGGTTCCAGGCGAAGGAGATTGGCGACGCGCAGCTAACAGCCGAGGACGAGGACGCGCAGTTGGAGGCGGAGAAGCTGGTGCTGGCCAATGCGGAGAAGCTATATACGGCGGCGAGGAGTGCGCACGAACTGCTGTACGAGCAAGAGGGTGCAGCAGAGGCGACGCTGTCGGCGGCGTTGAAGCATGTAGAGGAGCTGGCGAAGTATGACACGCGGTTTGTGGAACCGGCGCGGCAACTGGCGGTGGCCAAGGTAGCGGTGGAGGATGTGAGCGCCGAGGCGAGGGACTTTGCGGAAAAGGTGCATGCATCGCCGGAGCGGCTGGCGGAGATTGAGGACCGGCTGGCAGCGCTGGACCGGCTGAAGCGAAAGTACGGGGGGGCGGGCGTGAGCCAGACGCTGGCAGAGGTGATGCGCTTTGGCGAGGAGGCGGCGCGGCGGCTAGCCGAGGTGGAGAACCGCGACGAGCTTCTGGCTGAGCTGCGGATTCGGCAGGAACAGGATGCGGCGGCGTACCGCGCTGTGGCTACGAAGTTGACGGCGGAACGGACGGCGGCGGCGGCGCGGCTGGAGAAGCTGGCGACGGTGGAGATCAACGACCTGGCGATGAATGTGCGCTTCAAGGTACAGGTGACGGCTGTGGATGAGACAGCGAACTGGACGGCGCATGGGTGGGACCGGATCGAGTGCCTGATTGCGACCAACGCGGGTGAGCCGTTGAAACCGCTAGATGAGATTGCGTCGGGTGGGGAGATGTCTCGTGTGCTGCTGGCGCTGAAGGTGACGGTGGAGGAGAGCTTTGCGGCGGGTTCGGCGGGGCACGGCAAGAAGAAGGCGCAGCTTCCTACGCCGCGGATGCTGGTGTTCGACGAGATCGATATCGGGATTGGCGGAAGGGCGGCGGAGGCTGTGGGACGCAAGCTGAAGGCGCTGGCAAAACGGCAGCAGGTGGTATGCATCACGCATCTGCCGCAGATTGCGGCGTTTGCGGACCAGCATTTTCTGATTGAGAAGGCGGACAAGGGGGGGAGAACACGCACCAGCGTGCGCAGGATGGAGGAAGGCGAGCGTGAGCAGGAGATTGCAAGGATGCTATCGGGGGCGAAGTTGACGGAGAGCAGCCTGGAACACGCAAGGCAGTTGCTGAAGTCGAGCCGGTAGGGGAGTGAACCCACCCATCGCGATGAAGCTGCGATGGGTGGGGCAACGGCGGCTGGAATCGGTTCGGTCATTGTGGGTACCCCCCCAGGGTACTTTTCGCAAAGTATTCAAAGTAAAGATTAAAGTATATGTACCGGTGGTATACGACCCCGGCGGCTGTGCGGCACCCGTGAGGGAACCGTTAAAAAGCAAAAACCCGGCACGGTGCCGGGTTTTTGCTTTGCTAACTACTTTATTTATACGCGGTGGAGGATAACTAGTATGCCAACTATTTTGAAGTTTTAAGTGGTTTGGATGGAGTGGGTTAGGGGAAATTTGGAGGTTCGAGGGTATTGACAAGAAACAGTGGTGAGTTGAGAACAGGCAACGGCAAAGACAATGACTGAGATTCTGGCTATGCCAGAATGACTAATCTAAAACAAGCAAATGCGAAATGCGGGGGGCCCTCCGCTGCGGTCGGGATGGCGGTACAGAAACAACCGAAGGTGCTTCAACAAGCACAGGATGACGACGTTGTTTGGTCGAGGAAGACGGTCGTTTGCTACCGCAAACGATAACCCACCCTTTCGCAAAGCGCGAAAGGATGGGGCACCCGGCTGACGATCCCACGCGTCAGTTATGCTTTCGCAAGAATTAAAATGTGTGGCTCTCTACCGAACTCAAATTGGAGTTCAACCATGAGAGCAGTCGGCGAATACTGCCCGTGGCCATTGCGATGCTGGTATCGGCCGCACCGTAATAGAGATGGATGGTGTCCCCGTCCTTGCCGATTGTCTGTCCACACGGAAACACGACGTCGTTGACGTCTCCGCCGCGCTCATAGGGAGCTTCGGGCCCGAATATCCATGAATTACCGCGCTGTAGACATATCTCCGGTCTTTCCAGATCGAAGAGCGCCAGGCCTAATCGGTAGATACTGCCAGACGCAGTCTGCCGTACTCCGTGGTAAATGACCAGCCAACCCTTGTCGGTTTCAATTGGCGGGGAACACAGTCCAATCTTGTTCGCATCCCACCATCCTCCACGCCGCGCTTCCAGGATCACCTTATGACCACCCCAGTGCGTTAGATCAGGCGAGTAGGACACCCACATATGCGTTCCCAGCGTCGTCATAGGCCGGTGGATCAAAGCCCATAGACCGCCAATTCTTCTCGGTAACAGAGCCGCATCCTTGTCTTCCGGCTGCATGATGACCCCATATCGCTCGAAACTCCTGAAGTCCTTGGTCATCGCGAGCGATACGCCAGGGCCTCCTCGCGCAAAGGAGGTATAGGCGATGGCGTATTGCTGCAGTTCCGGGATATATGTAATACGCGGATCCTCGATGCCCCAAAGTTCCTCAGGGTACTCCTTGGGTTCTGCCATCAACGTGGGGCGGGGATCGATTCTCCATCCGTCAACCCCATTTGCGGAACGCGCGGCGCAAAGATGAGACATCCCGGTCCGGTCTTCAACGCGGCACAGAAGCAAGGTATCTCCGTCCGCAAGCCGCGCCGCCCCCGCGTTGAAGACACTGTTAATCGGGTAGGGCCAGTCTTCGCGCCGGAGAATTGGATTTGCGGGACTGCGGACAAAAAGGGGTTGGTCCGTACTTTGTCGAGAATTCAGTTGCGCAATGACAACGGATTCCGCCGGGACGTCTATTGAGGGGATTGGACTCAATGAGTAATACTCATTTCCTGATGCTGTTCGACTGCGTTTGTCACTTTAGCCGCCTGCATTTCCAGCAGCGCCATAAGGAATGAAAGCGTGGATTCAGCACCCTGATTTTCGTTCACGCGGTCCGGATGAATGCCGTCCCGGCATCCACCTGTTGATGCGTCGTAAAGCGTTATCCGCAGATCGTTCTTGCCTAGAAACCACCGGAAAGCCCGCCATGCACTACCGTTCCATTGGCTCTCTTCTGTGAGTCTGTATACCTCCAGGCAAGCGGAGACGGTTGCGCATATCTCCACCGGCTGCTGATCGAATCTCGCCTTCTCCTTTCCCTCTGTATAGAATCCGTTTGATCCAATCGGTACGACAATCTCCACATCGCCACAGTGTTGTTCGCCTACAAGCCACTTTAGAGAGTCCATGCCAACTTCGATCATTCTCTGGTTATCACTCCGCCACCCTGCCAGGATGAGCGCCTGCGATAGCCTTGCATTCGAGTATGACAGACTTTTCTCGAACCACTTCCAAGTCTCGGAGTGACTCTTCTCATAGATGTCCAGGAGGCGATTCGCAAGCTTGTTGCGAATACCCTGGATCACTCTGTCTCCTGGAAACCAATCAAGATAGGCTTGCATGCCAAGAATGGAAAACGCCCAGGCACGCGGGCTTGTGAATGTGAGTGTTGCAGGAACCGAAGCTTCAAACAGCCTTCCCACTGCACCTCTCAACCCTGCATCCCGCGAATGACCAAGCACCTTGCCCAGCGACCACAACGCACGTCCATGGCTGTCTTCCGACCCAACATCTTCCAGCCACTTGCGGTCGTAACTGAGAAAATTTCTGAACCTCCCGATATCGGTATTGAAAGCGAACCATAAAAAGGCCAGATAGCGATAGGAAAGGGATATATATTCCCGTCCGTCCGCATGCTCGAAACTTTCATCCAGCAGAATGGAAACAATCAGAGCGCGAGCGTTATCGTCAGTGGTATAGCCCTCGCGGGTGTTCGGTACGGTAAAGATGGCGTGCTGCAATATGCCGGTGTCGTCTGTCATAGTCAGCAGATGCTCTGTGTTCAACGCTGGCAGAAGGTCTACCGATTCGATAGCAGGTGCAACAGTTTTGGCGGCCCTTGGCCGTAGCGAGCGCTCGAAGCGTGCTCGCTGAAAGCTCGCCATGTAGGCCTGCGCGGTCTTGGGCCAGGTCGTTTCGCGGGAGTGCAAATACGCCCGCTTGCGCATGGCATGACGCTCTGCATCGTTCTCCAGCAACGCGAGTACAGCCTCAGCGATCACTTTAGGATTATCAAACGGAACAATCACTCCACGCTTTTCCGCAAGCAACTCGTTGGCATGCCAGTACGGCGTGGATACGATCGCTTTCCCAGCGCCAAGCGCAATCGCAAGCGTACCGGAGACAACCTGCGCTTCACCCTTATAGGGCGTGATGTAAATATCGCTTGCGCCAACATACTCTATTAGATCTTCCGCACTCACAAAACGATTGTTGAGAATTAAGTGATCGGCGACGCCAAGCTGCACTGCCAACGCCTGCAAACTTTCACGGTAACGCTCGCCCTCATGCCGGCGGACGTGCGGATGGGTCACTCCGGAGACAATATAGACTACGTTCGGTAGCCTTGCCAGAATCGCTGGCAACGCGCTGATTACGTTCTCAATGCCCTTGTTGGGCGACAACAACCCGAACGTCAACAGGACGGACTTGCCCTCTGTGCCGAACTTGTCTTTGAAGTAGTTGGGATCCATAAAGGGAATGTCCGGCACACCATGCGGAATGATGTCAATCTTTCCGTTGGGGACTGCATACACTTCTCGAAGCATCTGGGCCGCCAACTCGCTCATGACAATGAGACGGTCCGACAGTTGTGCGATCTCTTCCAGTACCATGCGTTGACTTGTGTCCGGCTCGCGCAGCACCGTGTGCAGCGTGGTCACAAGCGGCATCTTCAATTTGCGCAGCATAGTCAAGATATGACTGCCTGCTCTTCCGCCATAGATGCCGTATTCATGCTGTAGGCAAACCAGATCGTTGCCATTGAAATTAAGAAAATCAGCAGCTTGTTCGTAGGTAGATATCACATCCTGCTCAATCTCCAAACGGACTCGTTCCGGGTACTTGTATTTACAGTCGGTATCGTTGACCGGAATTGCAAACAGCCGCCCAGTTCCGTATTCGGTTGCGAGAGCAGTGCATAGATCGGTTGTAAAAGTAGCAATTCCGCACTCGCGCGGCAGATAGTTTCCAACAAACGCTATGCGAGTTGGCAAGGGGGATCTGCTGGCCTTCAATGCCACATGCAAAGCCTCTTCAATAACTGGCCCCAGGGACGCCGTCTTTGAAAACATTGCTACAGATTGCGACATTTTGTCACACTTTCATGGTCAAATCCTGCCTAATAGAATGAGTATGACGACAATCAAGAGGATCGTACCCAATCCTCCGCTGGGATAGTATCCCCAGTTTCTGCTATGCGGCCACCGTGGCCATGCACCGAAGAGAGCCAATAGAAGAACTACGATCAATATCGTTCCCAGCATTTTTACCTCCTAGCATATTTGCATGCAGTCAGATTGCTTCATCGTGCTGCAACGCCGCGCCGAGGCCTCAGCGATGTACCAGCACTTATTAGTGCAAATTTCCAATCATCGCATTGGCTGGGATATCGGATTGCGACCTTCGCCGTGAAACGACCCTTCGGTTACACGCCTGAGCTCCAGTTACACGCCTGAGCTCCATTGGATGCAATTTTTGACCACCGCGAGAGGTCGGCGACGAACGCACGGTGCTGCTGACGTCGGTTCGAGGACGAAAACTACGACATAAGATGGAAATATGGGCTTGGGAGGAGGACTATCGATCTCAAAAAAAACGTCCATGCGGACCGGTTGAGCCGGCAGGGGTTATCGGTAAAATCGTACGTCCCGGATTTCAAACTGATCTACTGCCTGGCACCACGTCAGTCAATTATTTGCGCCGGCGATGGGATAGCCCTCCCAGATGTATTCGAGGGCTTCGGAAATGGTCTGGACGTGGACGGCGCGGTCGGTGTGGCCGGCGTTGCGGGCGAAGACGAACTGGTAGTGGTACTTCTTGGCGGCGAGGACCTTGGCCATGGTCTCGTTGGCGACGACCCAGTCGTGCATGTTGTCGCGCAGGGCGTTCATGTTGAGGTTGTCGCGGTCGCCGACCTCCATCCAGATGCGCAGGGGCTTGGCGGGGGAGTTGGGGATCAGGTGGGCATGAAACTCCCAGGCTCCGCCGGGAGTCGCGGGGTTGGAGGGCCACTGCTGGTTGACATAGGTGCCGGAGAAGGTGAGGACGCGGTGGTACCACTCGGGGTGATACCAAGCCATGATCATGGCGCATGAGCCACCGGAGCTACCTCCCATGGTGGCCCGGCCGTCGGGATCGCTGGTGAGCTTGACGTTGGCGGTCTTCTCGGCGAGGGGCAGGACTTCCTTTTCGACGAACTCGGCGTAGAGGCCGGACATGGTGTCGTACTCCAGTCCGCGCTCGCTGCCCTGGGCGTCGCCGGTACCGTTGCCGATGGAGATGGCAATCATGACGGGAACGCGATGCTGGGCGATGAGGTTGTCGAGAGTGGTGAAGAGGCCACGGTCGATTCCGTCGGCGCCGACGATGAAGGGCGCGGCGACTCCGGGAACGTACTGTTTAGGGACGTAGACTGCAACGTGGCGGGTGTAGGGAGCGGGATGGCTGGTGGTGACGACCATTCGGGTGGGATCGGAGGGGTCCGCCGTGCCGAAGGTGCCGGGATCGCGCGCGATGCCGGGATAGAACTTGCTGTCGGCGGAGTTCATCGTGAACTCAAATACAGATCCCTGGGGGACGCCGGGCTGTACTGTTGTCTCCGGCGCGGACTTGTGGGTGGGGCCGAGGATGAAGTTGCCGTCTGTGGTGGCTGGAGGGACGGTGCCGTCAGGGAGTTCGGTTGCCGTGACGAAGCCGGGAGCGTGGGGGTCGCGGACGGGCAACTGCGAGGCCGTTGGGCGCGGCGGTACGGGCGGGGCTGGAATTGCAGCGGGCAGGGTGGTCGGCGCCTGGGCGATTGCTTGGGTTGCCGCTAATGTGAAGGTGAAGAGGAACGGAAGGGTCAGAAGACGCTGCAAGGGGGGACTCCTGGATGGTTGCTGGAATGGAGTGGGGGCCCGTGAAATAAATAGCATCTCACTGTCTGAATTAGCGAGTACAATCTTCGCACTCCTGGAAGATCGGAGTCTGCTCGTTTAGAGGAGGCACCATGTCAACCACCCCTGTTCCAGTGAAATGCGCCCACATGGCATGTAGCTGCATGGCCCCCGCAGGCAAGAAATTTTGCTCGACCCACTGCGAGGATACAAAGAGCCTGACATCTTTGGCGTGCCATTGCGGTCACGTTGGATGCGATGAAAAGGCAGTAGCGGCATAAAACGGAACGAGCGGAGACTGAGGACAGGGCGAAGTTTGCGGGATTGAACTTCGCAGGTGGAAGTTCTGTGCCGTCTTGCGAAGCCGATGGCAGGTTTGTACACCTGCCGTGAGCGATGAGCTTTGAGCTATGCGCGGGTTGTCGAAGGATACCTTGTGATGCTGAGAGGGGATGGGGCCAGGACAACAGCAGATTCCCTTTCCACCCCAACGAGCAAACGCACTCGTTGGGGGCCCCGAGCTTCTGGAATGACAAACCAAGGGCGAGACACGGTATACTCAAACTTGTGACTACGACCACATTGGACTCACCCAACCACGAACAGAGCGGTACTGCGGCCGCCACCAAGCGGGTACTACTTTTGAAGCCACGGGGCTTCTGCGCGGGCGTGGTTCGCGCCATCGACATAGTGCAGATCGCGCTGGAGACATTTGGCGCCCCGATCTATGTGCGCAAGGAGATCGTCCATAACAGCTATGTTGTGACGGACCTGGCGAAGAAGGGGGCGATCTTTGTCAACGAGCTGGACGAGGTTCCGGAGGGGGCTCGGGTGATCTACTCGGCGCATGGCGTCTCACCGGCTGTGCGTGAGCACGCCAGGGAGCGGAAGCTGAAGGTGATCGACGCGACTTGCCCACTGGTGACGAAGGTCCATCTGGAGGCGGTAAAGTTCTCCCGGGAGGGGTATTCGCTAGTGCTGGTGGGGCATCGCGATCACGAAGAGGTGGAAGGGACGCAGGGTGAGGCGCCGGAGGTGACTCAGGTGGTGTCGACGGTGGAAGAGGTGGACAAGCTGGTGGTCCCCGATCCCAATAAGGTTGCGTATCTGACTCAGACGACGCTGTCTCTGGACGAGGCACGGTATATGATCGATGCGCTGAAGCGGAAGTTCCCCAACATTATCGGGCCCCATGCGCAGGACATCTGCTATGCGACGGAGAACCGGCAGGTAGCGGTGAAGAATGTGGCGCACGGCGCGGACCTGGTGCTGGTGGTGGGATCGAAGAACAGCTCGAACTCGAACCGGCTTGTTGAGGTATCGAAGAACCTGCACACAAACTCCTACCTGATCGATTCGGCGGACGCGATCCAGACCGAATGGCTTGTGGGCGTTAATACGGTTGCCGTGACGGCAGGCGCGTCTGCTCCCGAGGTTGTGGTGCAGCATGTGGTTGATTATCTGCAGGAGATGGGGTATGGGTCGGTTGATGAGGTTGAGGTGATGCCAGAAAATGTGCGCTTCGGACTACCGCCGGAGATTGTGCAGGCGATTGCGTCAGCCCCTCCGGTCCAGCAATAAATCGCAATCTACGCAGGCCGGTTTGCAAAGAAGCCTGCGAGTTGCAATTCCACAGAGCCAAGCAGCGATGAAACAGAGTCTGGCGATCCAGAGAGATTGAAACGATGAGTTCAACATCCGGGAATCCGAAGGCGGCGTCTGCAATGCCCGCGCGGCCTCGCTATGGCCGGATGGACCTTGGTTTGGACCAGGTGTCCGAGGGCATCACACGGGCGACGGAGTGGCTGCTTGGCCAGCAGCACGCGGATGGCTACTGGTGCGGCGAACTGGAAGCCGACTCGATGCTGGAGTCGGACTACATTTTTCTGCACACCATGCTGGGGACGGGCGATCGCGGCAAGATGGAGCGCGCAGTCAACGAGATACTGCGCCATCAGAACGCGGACGGAGGGTGGAGCATCTACCCCAACGGGCCCTCAAACATCTCTCTTGGGGTGAAGGCATACCTGGCTCTGAAGTTGATGGGCTGGTCCGCGGACCACCCGGTGCTGGTGAAGGCCCGGGAGTGGATACTGGCCCATGGCGGGGTGACGGAATGCAACACGTTCAGCAAGATCTATCTGTGCTCGCTGGGTCAATATGACTACGATGCGGTAC
This sequence comes from uncultured Granulicella sp., assembly GCA_903932155.1. Taxonomy (GTDB): domain Bacteria; phylum Acidobacteriota; class Terriglobia; order Terriglobales; family Acidobacteriaceae; genus Edaphobacter. The sequence goes on from CAIZFH010000293.1 coordinate 34,938, forward strand.
CCGCAGTGCCGCCTGAGATCGTTCTCTTCCCCAACTGGTTCTATTTCAATATCTACGAGATTTCTGCGTGGTCGCGGGCGATCCTGGTACCGCTGTCGATCATCTATGCGAAGAAGCCGTTCAAGAAGATTCCGACGGAGCAGGGGATTGACGAGCTGTTCGTGGGCGGGCGCAAGAAGGCAAACCTACACCTGAAGTGGGACCGCAAACGACCGATCGGGTGGCGGAATTTTTTTCTTCTGCTGGACCGGATGACGCACTGGTTTGAACGCATCCACATCCGTCCTCTGCGCAAGATGGCATTGGAGCAGGCGGAGAAGTGGCTGCTGGCACGCTTCGAGATGTCGGACGGACTGGGCGCGATCTATCCCGCGATGGTGAATGCGATTGTGGCCCTAGCATGCCTGGGATATACCCAGGACGATCCGCAGTTTATCCGCGCGATGGATGAGTTCGAGAAGCTGGGCATCGACAACCCGCGTGGCGAGCTGGGCTATCCCACCCCGACCTTTCGCATGCAGCCCTGCATGTCGCCTGTATGGGATACGGCGTATGCCGTCTTCGCGCTGGGCGAGGCTGGAGTGGCGAAGAACGATCCCCGGCTGCTGAAGGCGGCGGACTGGCTACTGTCGAAGGAAGTGCGCCACAAGGGCGACTGGGCTGAGAGCGTGAAGAACGTGGCTGCGGGCGGCTGGTACTTCGAGTTCAACAATGAGTTTTATCCTGACGTGGACGACTCCGCGCAGGTGTTGCTGGCGTTGAACCAGGTACGCAACCCGCGCGAACGTTACCAACATACGATCGCACAACGCGCACTGGACTGGATCTTCGCGATGCAGTGCAAGAACGGCGGATGGGCGAGCTTTGACCGCGACAATACCAAGATGATCTTCCAGTACATTCCGTTTGCCGACCACAACGCGATGCTGGACCCGCCGACGGTGGACATTACAGGACGGATTCTGGAGATGCTCGCTAGCTACGGCTTCACTCGGCGCGACAAACGAGTGGAGCGGGCGATGCAGTTTGTACTCGATCAGCAGCAGTCCGACGGAAGCTGGTTCGGGCGCTGGGGCGTGAACTATCTATATGGGACATTTCTGGTGCTGCGCGGACTGGAGGCGATGGGCATGTGGAGCCACGAGCCGCCGATTGTGCAGGCGGCGGAGTGGATTCGCATGGTGCAGAACGCGGACGGCGGATGGGGCGAGACCTGCGACAGCTACGACGATCCCGGACAGCGCGGCATCGGACCGAGCACTCCGTCGCAGACAGCGTGGGCGGTGCTGGGGCTGCTGGCGGCAGGCGATACCAGATCGGATTCGGTGGCAAAGGGGATACGGTGGCTGGTGTCGAAGCAGACGCCGAACGGGACGTGGGAGGAGTCGGCGGAGGGACGCAACGGCGAGGCGATCTATACCGGCACTGGATTTCCGCGCGTGTTTTACCTGGCTTACCACTTGTATCGCGACTATTTCCCGCTGCTGGCGCTGACGACCTACAAGCGGGTGATGGAACGAGAGGCTGGGGCAGCGTAGAAACGGTTGTGAGTTGTGAGTTGGCGGCATACTACCCCGGTGCAAGCTGATTTGAAATAGGGAGAAAGCGCAATGGCACTGATGAAGACATCCAATCCGGCACTGGGCGACAAGACGTTTAGCGATCTTGCCCTTACGCAGTACGGGGGAGCTGCCGAAGCGGCTGGCCGGATGACGCTGAGCGGCACGGTGAACAAGACGGGCATCCTGCTGTTGTGTGCAATTGCAACCGCGAGTTGGACATGGCATCTATTTCTGCAATCGCGCGATATGGCGGATGTGTCGGTGTGGATGATGGGGGGACTGTTCGGCGGATTCATCTGCGCGATGGTAACAATCTTCAAGAAAGAGTGGTCGCCGGTGACGGCGCCGGTTTACGCGCTGCTGGAGGGACTGGCGCTGGGCGGCATCTCGGCGGTGTTCGACGTGCGCTATCCGGGCATAGGAATTCAGGCGGTGAGCCTGACCTTTGGCACGCTGTTTGTGCTGCTGCTGGCGTATAGCTCGGGACTGATCAAGGTGACGGACAAGTTTCGCCTGGGGATCGTCGCTGCCACCGGCGGCATCTTTGTGTTCTATATGCTGCAGATGCTACTGGGGTTCTTTGGCGTACATTTCACTACGATCAACGGATCGGGACCCATTGGGATCGGATTCAGCCTGATTGTGGTGGCGATTGCTGCGCTGAATCTGGTGCTCGATTTCGATTTTATCGAGCAGGGAGTGAGGGTGGGCGCTCCCAAATACATGGAGTGGTATGGGGCGTTCGGAATCATGGTCACACTGGTGTGGCTCTATCTGGAGATTTTGCGTCTGCTCTCCAAGATGCGCAGCAGAAATTAGTAGCAGGAAGCACCTGGGCCTTGGCGTAATTACTCAATTGCTCGATTGATTTTGTGTCCCTAACGGGAGAGGAGAACAACGGATGGCAGTACCGATCTCACAAATGTGGACCGTCGCGACTTATGTGCTGAAGCAGAAGCTGAAGGGGCGCAAACGGTACCCACTTGTTCTGATGCTGGAGCCGCTGTTCCGCTGTAACCTGGCTTGCGCCGGGTGCGGAAAGATCCAGTATCCCGCGCACATTCTGAAGGCGGAGCTGACGCCGGAGGAGTGCTTTAAAGCGGTGGAGGAGTGCGGCACACCGATGGTATCCATCCCCGGCGGAGAGCCTTTGCTGCACCCACAGATGCCGGAGATTGTGGCCGGGCTGGTGGCGCGCAAGAAGTACGTCTACATGTGCACCAACGCACTGCTGCTGAAAGAGAAGCTGCACCTGTTCAAACCGAGCAAGTACCTCTCGTTCAGCGTGCATGTGGATGGGCAGCGCGAGCACCACGATTTTTCGGTATGCCGCGAGGGCGGGTACGACATAGCGATGGAGGGCGTGCGGGCTGCGGTTGCGGCGGGGTTCCGGGTGACGACGAATACCACGCTGTTCGACGGGGCTGATCCGGCGAGCGTGCGCGCGCACTTCGACGAGATGATGGCGGCGGGCGTTGAAAGCATGATGGTGTCGCCGGGTTACACCTACGACAAGGCTCCGGACCAGAACCACTTTCTGGGCAAGGCACGCTCGCGCAGGTTGTTTCGGGCGATCCTGTCGAACCGCAAGAAGAGTTGGGAGTTCAATACGCATCCGCTGTTCTCGGAGTATCTGATGGGGAAGCAGCACTTCGAGTGCACACCATGGGGGATGCCGACGTATTCGATCTTTGGATGGCAGAAGCCGTGCTATCTGCTGCAGGACGGCTACGCCGATACCTTCCAGGAGTTGCTGGATACGGTCGAGTGGGAAAACTACGGCGCGAAGAGCGGGAACCCGAAGTGCGCCAACTGCATGGTTCACTCCGGACACGAGGCTTCGGCGGTGGACTATAACTTCAGTTCGCTGAAGGGATTTCTGGTGACAGCGAAGAAGTACATCTTTCCATCGCAGTATACGGATGAGGCTGCGCTGAAGCTGCTGAATGAGTGGCCGAAGGCGCAGCACGGGCCGCTGGTGCAGATTGCGGATGCGGCAGGGACGGCACAAGCGGCGGAGTTACAGGGGGTTTCCGGTGAATAGCATGACGCAGGATGCAGCGAAGACAGCGCAGATGAACGCCGACGAGATGGAGATTGCGGCGGGGCGCGCGCGCGAGCAGCTTGAGGGATGGGTGCCCGAACTGGCCGGCGAGGACGAGATTCGCGAGGCGCTGGAGAAGGCCTTCGACTATCGCGGCGATATTACACTGACGCGCAAGGATGGCAGCAAGGTGGAGGGCTATCTCTACGATCGGCGAACGGGTGCGACGCTGGCGGAGTCGGTGGTGCGGATTATGCCTTCAGACCGGGGCAGCAGGGTGAACATCCCCTATACCGAGATTGCGGCGCTGGCGTTCACGGGGCGTGACAACGCAGCGGGGAAGACGTTCGACGCGTGGGTGAAGAAGTACTGGGAAAAGAAGGCCGCCGGTGAGAAGAATATTCAGATTGAGCCGGAGAAGCTGGACTAGGCACTTCGTGCCGTTCTCGACGCTTCGCGTAAAGACCCAATGAAAGTCTTTCTTACGGGTTCTACCGGGTTTGTCGGCAGTCATGTGGCGCGGGCTTACACCGCGGCAGGTGCGGAGATGCGCCTGCTGACGCGCAAGACCAGCAGGATGGCGGCGATTGAAGGGCTGGCGGCGGATGTGGTGGTCGGCGACCTGCGACAGCCGGAGTCGCTGCGGACTGCGGTGCGCGGATGCGATGCGCTGGTGCATGTGGCGGCGGACTATAGGCTGTGGGTGCGCGATCCGAAGGAGATGTACGCTGCGAATGTGGATGGCACGCGGGAACTACTGAGGCTGGCGCGCGAGGAGGGCGTGGCGAAGGTGGTCTATACGTCGAGCGTGGCGACGATGGGCTTCAAGATGGATGGCACGATTGTGGATGAAGATACGCCGGTGTCGCTGGAGGAGATGATTGGGCCGTACAAGCGGTCGAAGTTCATGGCTGAGCAAGAGGCGATCCAGGCGGCGCACGCGGGGCAGCATGTGATGATCCTGAATCCGACAACGCCGATTGGCGCGGGCGACGCCAAGCCGACGCCGACAGGGCGGATTGTGGTGGACTTTCTGAATCGCAAGTTTCCGGCGTATGTGGATACGGGGCTGAACCTGGTGGACGTTGCAGAAGTGGCGCGGATGCATGTTGTGGCGCTGGAGCAGGGCACGCCGGGCGAGAGATACATCCTGGGTGGTGAGAACCTGTCACTGAAGCAGATACTGGACCGCATGTCTGCGATTACGGGACTGCCATCGCCGACGATGAAGGTTCCTCACGCGGTGGCGCTGACGTTTGCGTTCTTCGACGAGATAATTATGGGCAGGCTGCTGGACAAAGAACCGCGCGCTACCGTGGAAGAGGTGCGGATGTCACGCAAGCAGATGTTTGCGCTGTCAGCGAAGGCGGAGCGCGATCTGGGATTTCGTGTGTTGCCGGTGTACAACGCACTGCGCGCGGCGATTGAGTGGTTTGTGGCGCATGGCTACGCACCGCCGCCGGTGAGCATAACGCAGGGCGGGCTGCAATGAGGATTGGAATTATTGCCGCGCTGCCTGGGGAATTGAAGCCTCTGGTGAAAGGCTGGAAGCGCGTGCCGACGCGGCAGCAATTTGTATATATGTGGACGAAGGATGCTGGTTGCGACACATGGATTGTAGTCTGCGGCGGGATGGGCACCGAGGCTGCAACAAGAGCCTTTGCGCAGGCAGAGGCAGACGGCCCGCTGGATATGGCGCTGTCGATTGGCTGGGCAGGCGCGTTGCGAGAAGAAGGATATCCGGGTGAGTTTCACATTCCGAATATTGTGGTGAATGCACAGACCGGAGAGAGATTTGTTCTGGCCGAGCGAGAGAAGCCGGATGTGTTGGTGACGACGGCACAGGTGGTGAATGAGGCGGAGAAGCGACGGCTGGCGGAGACCTACGGCGGCATGCTTGTGGATATGGAATCCGCGACGATTGCGCGGTTGGCGCAGATGCGCGGTATACCATTTTGTTGCATGAAGATTATTACGGATGATGTGAGCGCGAGGCTGCCCAATCTCAATCCGTTTATCAATGCGATGGGACAGATGAAGATGGCGAAATTGATTGGGTATGTGCTTCTGCGCCCCGGCTATTGGCCTGGGTTAATTCAGTTGGGCAGGGCAAGTGCGAACGGGGCGAACTCTTTAGCCTCTACAATCCTTCATTTTCTCATTCATGACAAACCACGCGATTTGTATGAAATTATTCGAACAGGTGCAATTCCAGATTGATGAGTGAAACCAATAACAATATTCCGGCGACGATGCGTGCGGCAGTGTATCGCGAGGTGAACGACGTGCGGGTGGAGACGGTGCCGGTGCCCGTGAACGCCGACGGATCGATTGGCGAGGGCGAGGTGCTGGTGCGCATCGATACCTGCGGGATCTGCGGGACGGACCTGAAGAAGATCCATTCGGGATCGCACTCAGCGCCGCGCATCTTTGGGCACGAGATGGCGGGGACGATTGCGATGGTGGGCGACGGCGTGATGGGCTTCGCCGTCGGCGACCGCGTGATGGCATATCACCACATTCCGTGTGGCCAGTGCTATTACTGCCGCAAGCAGACCTTTGCGCAGTGCGAGACGTACAAGAAGGTGGGATGTACGGCGGGATTTGCGGCGGCAGGCGGCGGGTTTGCGGAGTACATCCGGGTGATGGACTGGATCGTCGGACGGGAGGGGAAGACTGCTGGGCTGGTTAAGATTCCCGAAGACATTCCGCTGGAGCAGGCATCGTTTATCGAGCCGGTGAATACCTGCTACAAGGCAGTGCGGCAGTTGCGATTGCAGACGGATGAGACGGTGCTGGTGATGGGGCAGGGGCCGATTGGGATTCTGCTGGCGGCGCTGGCGAAGCGGACTGGAGCGACGGTGCTGACCAGCGATCTGTACGCCGAGCGGCATGCGATTGCGGCGAAGTTCGGGCTGGACCGGCCTCTGGGTGCGCGGGGCGATGTGGTGGCGGCTGCGAAGGAGGCGACGGAGGGACGCGGTGCAGACGTGGCGCTAGTGGCGGTGGGCGCGGACACGCTGATCCGTACCGCAATGGAGGCGATCCGGCCAGGTGGACGAGTGATGCTGTTTGCGTCGACGCAACACGGCGAGACACTCTTCGATCCGGCGGCGGTGTGCATGGACGAGAAGACGCTGATGGGGTCGTATTCAGCATCGGTGACCATAAATGATGATGTGGCGAAGCTGGTGTTCGAAGGGTATCGCGACGGCAGTTTCGACCTGACGCGGCTGATCTCTCACCGGTATTCGCTGGAGGACGCGGTTGCGGCGATTGACCTGGCGTCGCACCCTCAGGCTGACTCGATGAAGATCGTGATCAAGCCTTAAGGGGCCATGCCGGGTAAGGACACATTGACGAACGTTGTGTGCCGTGGAATGATTCCGGCAAACATAAAGTACCGCGAGAAGAGGCCATGAAAACAATTTATTCGTTATGCGCAGCCATAATCGTACTGGGTATGGCCGGTGCAAGGCCGTCGGCCTTCGGCCAGGATTCGCAGCCGAATTCCACTTCGGTAAGTACATCGAAGCAGTTCGTTGCGCCAGCGCGTCTGATCAAGCGGATCGATCCGATCTATCCCCTGGAAGCGAGACAGAGAGTCGTCCAAGGGGCGGTGGTGATGAAGGCGACGATTGCCGTGGACGGATCGTTGAAGAACATTAAAATCACCAACGGCGATCCGATGCTAAGGAATGCAGCCATGGATGCGGTGACTCAGTGGCGCTACGAACCAGCCCGGGTGGAGGGTGTTGCGCGCGCGGTCGATACGACGATCTCGTTGAACTTTTCGATGGGGGACACCCTGAAACTGACTGTTTTTGATTTGACCCAGACGCAAACTGGCGCGGATGGAGTGGAAGCGGTCGCACCTGCTCCGTTGCCTGCGCCACCAGCGGGGTTGTCGAGGGTATCAGGCCGCGTGATGGCGGGCCAGTTGGAGAAGCGGGTTGAACCTGTGTACCCGGCGGATGCGATTGCGGTGGACGCGCGAGGTGATGTCGTTCTGCTTGCGACGATTACGAAGACAGGCGAGGTGAGCGATGTGCAGGCTGTCTCCGGCCCGTATCGATTTCGAGATGCTGCCATCGAAGCGGTGAAACAGTGGCGATACCGTCCGTATATGGTAGAGGGCGCGGCCCAGGACGTGCAGGCCACAATTACGGTAAACTTCGGGACGCCGACAGCAGTCGGCACGGCTCACTAGACCTCGCATTCTGGCAGATACAGAAGAAGAGGTATAGGACTGAGCCGTCTGGTCGCGGAACTCATGGCGGGGTACTGCCAAGCAGGCGGGACTATACTATTTCTGACGGTTATTTGAACGTCTATGCGTACTCTGGAGCCAGGGAAAGTGTGTTCGCCGGGTTGAAGACGGCGATCCGCGCCAAGCCCACGAGCGGCCTGGCCCGATCCAGAGTCGATACCACAGAACCAACTACCACCGTGCCAAAGTAAGAGGAGAAAAGGGACCCCATGCTGGATGCAAAGCGGCTATTTCCTGCCGAAACCACCGCCCGTGCCGTTGCCGTGAAGTTGTACGAGACTGTTCGCAACCTGCCAATCATCTCTCCACATGGGCATACTGATCCTCGCTGGTTTGCCGAAAACAAGCCGTTTCCCAATCCGGCGGCATTATTTATACAGCCTGACCACTATATCTTCCGGATGCTTTATTCGCAGGGAATCCCGTTGGAATCACTGGGAATCCCGCAGGAGGATGGCAAGCAGAGCGCCGATCCGCGCGAGGTGTGGCGCATCTTTGCCAAGAACTACTACCTGTTCCGCGGCACTCCTACTCGGCTGTGGCTGGACTATGCGCTGGAGAATGTATTTGGACTGACGGAGCGCCTGTCGGCTGCCAATGCGGACGAGTTCTATGGGGCGATTGAGAAGAAGCTGCAGACCCCGGAGTTTCTGCCGCGCGCCCTGTTTGAGCGATTCAATATCGAGGTGCTTGCGACCACGGATGCCGCAGTGGATTCGCTGGAGTATCACCAGTCGATCAAGGCGTCTGGCTGGAAGGGACGCGTACTGCCGACGTTCCGCCCTGATGCGGTGGTTGATGCGGAGTTTCTAGGCTTCCAGGAGAACCTGAAGAAGTTGGGTGAAGTCTCCGGGGAAGATGTGTCGAACTGGAAGGGCTACCTAGCTGCGCTGCGTTCGCGCCGGGCATTCTTCAAGATGAACGGAGGGACAGCCACCGACCATGGACATCTGACGGCGCTGACCGCCGATCTTCCGCTGGCTGAGGCTGAGCGACTTTATCAGCGCATCTTTACCGGTAAGCTACAGTCGGGCGATGTGGAGATGTTCCAGGCACAGATGTTGACGGAGATGGCGGGGATGAGCGTGGAGGATGGACTGACGATGCAACTTCATCCAGGTGCCATCCGGAACTACAACAGGGTGGTCTACGAGAAGTATGGACGGGACAAGGGCGCCGACATACCTTCGCCGACGGAGTATGTGCGCGCGCTGCGGCCTCTGCTGTCGAAATACGGGAATGAGGCGAACTTTACGCTGATTTTGTTTACACTGGACGAGACGACGTACTCGCGCGAACTGGCTCCGATTGCCGGGCATTTTCCGGCGGTCAGACTCGGGCCTTCATGGTGGTTCCACGACTCACCGGAGGGGATGATGCGTTTCCGCGAGTGCGCGACCGAGACCGCGGGGTTCTACAACACGGTTGGCTTCAACGACGATACACGCGCGTTTCTGTCGATTCCGGCACGGCACGACGTGGCACGCCGCGTGGACTGCGCGTTTCTGGCACGGTTAGTAGCGGAGCACCGCCTGGACGAGGCTGAGGCGTTCGAGGTGGTGAAGGACCTGGCTGTCAACCTGGTACGCAAGGCATACAAACTCTGAGGGTTGCAGCGGATTGGCTTAGAACGCAGACAGCAGGGTACGACCATCAGGTCTTGACAAAAGGCCCTATGTATAATTATACATATATAATGCATGTTTATGCATCTATGCGATGCGCTTCCGATACAACGCATATAGGAGCAGTGACAATCGTGGAGTAGCCACAGACGGGCCAATATGAAACAACAGCGACATGCCGCGATTCGCGAAGTGATCAATCAGTCTCCGGTGCCGAGCCAGGACGAGCTGAGGCGGAGGCTTGCCCGGCGCGGGTTTCATGTGACGCAAGCGACGCTATCGCGGGACATACATGAACTGCGGCTTTCCAAGGGGCCTGCGGGCTATTCGTTGCCGGGCAATGGGACAGAGGAAGACGAGGACGTTCTTCCTGGGATTCGCGAGGTGTTGAGCAGCTTCGGCATCGAGGTGCGTCAGGCGATGAACCAGTTGGTGCTAATTACGACCACCAGCGCGGCGCAACCGGTGGCGGCAGGAATCGACTACGAAGACTGGCCAGAGGTGGTGGGCACCATCGCCGGCGATGATACGGTTTTTATTGTTTGCCCGGACGAGCGGCAGGCGCACACATTGAAGATTCGCATTGAAGGATATATAGGCTGAGTTGGTTGGATTGTTGCAGGAGTTCAAGACGACTCAAGGAATTGGCTGGTTGTTATGCAAGGTGTAAGCACGGAACTCGAAGCAGCATCGCAGGCGCGCGCCACGCAGCCGCTCGCGACGGTGCGCACGGCTGTGGC